>CAJCJG010000346.1 GCA_903970625.1 Solirubrobacterales bacterium 70-9
TAAAACTATGCGATTGTATGTCACCGGCATCGGTAACGCCGGGTGCCGGATTGTAACAGACGATTCAGGTCGCGACTGTATCAAATGTCCGCGTAGCAGTGGGTCTCCGCCGCGGTTCCGGGATGCGTCACCGCCCCCAGACGCGCCGGTCCCACAAGTTGCGCATATTTCCAGATGGCGCCTGCATTGTAGTCTGTCGGCCGCGGCGCCCATGCCGCCTTACGCACGGCCAGTTCGGCGTCCGGCACCATCAGGTCGATCGTCCCTTTGTCCGCGTCGATGATGATCTTGTCGCCATTGTGAACCAGCGCGAGCGGTCCGCCGACCGCCGCCTCCGGCCCGACATGGCCCACGCAGAAGCCGCGCGTGCCGCCGGAGAAGCGGCCGTCGGTGATCAGCGCGACGGACTCGCCCATGCCCTGGCCGTAGATGGCCGACGTGGTGGACAGCATTTCCCGCATCCCCGGCCCACCCTTCGGCCCCTCGTAGCGAATGATGATCACGTCCCCCGCCTTGTAGGCCCGATCCTGCACGGCCTTGAACGCCTCTTCCTCGCTGTCGAAGCACAGGGCGGTCCCCTCGAACCGCTGCGTCTTCATGCCCGCGACTTTGACCACCGCGCCGTCCGGCGCGAGGTTTCCCTTCAGGCCGACGACGCCGCCGGTCTTGGTAATGGCTTGCGACACCGGATACACAACGTCCTGATTTTTCGGGAACACCACGTCGCGGTGGTTCTCCGCCAGCGTCTTGCCGGTGACGGTCAGGCAGTCCCCGTGCAGCAGGCCGGCATCCAGCAGGGATTTTATGATCACCGGGATGCCGCCGATTTTGTGGACGTCGAGTGCCACGTATTTGCCACCGGGCTTGAGGTCGGCGATGTACGGCGTGCGGCGCATGATCGCCACGACGTCGTCCAGCGTAAAGCGGATGCCGGCCTCGTTCGCCATCGCCGGCAGATGCAGCGCCGCGTTGGTGGACCCGCCGGTAGCCCCGACGACGACGGCCGCGTTCTCCAGCGCCTTTAGCGTTACGATGTCGCGCGGGCGGATTTGGTGCTCGATCAGGTGCATGACCGCGCGGCCGGATTCCACCGCCCACCGGTCGCGGTCCTCGTACGGCGCCGGCGCCCCGGCCGAGCCGGTCAATGCCAGCCCGATCGCCTCGGACACCGTCGCCATCGTATTGGCGGTGAACTGCCCACCGCACGCGCCGGCGGAGGGACACGCCACGCATTCCAATTCGTGCAGATCGTCGTCGGACATATTGCCGGCCGCGTGCTGGCCCACCGCCTCGAACACGTCCACGACGGTGACATCCTTGCCGCGAAAGTTTCCGGGCAGGATCGAGCCGCCATACATGAACACGCTGGGCACATTCAGCCGCAGCATGGCCATCATCATGCCCGGCAACGATTTGTCGCAGCCGGCGAGGCCCACCAGCGCGTCGTAGCTGTGCCCGCGCACGGTCAGTTCGACGGAATCGGCAATCACCTCGCGCGAGACCAGCGACGATTTCATGCCCTGGTGGCCCATGGCGATACCATCGGTGACGGTGATGGTGGTGAACTCGCGCGGCGTGCCCCCGGCCTCGATCACGCCCTTCTTGACCGACTGCGCCTGCCGGGACAGCGCGATGTTACAGGGCGCGGCCTCGTTCCAACAGGTTGCGACGCCGACGAACGGCAGGTTGATCTCGTCCTCCGTCAGCCCCATCGCATAATAGTACGACCGATGCGGCGCCCGATCCGGCCCGACGGTGACGTGGCGGGATGGCAGTTTCGATTTGTCCCAGCGTTTGGTCAGCATGTGCGTATCCCCGGCGAAATGGCACGCAGGCTAGGCCGGGGTGTGGGGAGCGGCAAGGCGGGCAGTCTATCCGGGCTGCGGTGCGGCCGGCGCATGGGCGGCGGCCGAGAACAGGCGTTCGGTCTCGTCCATGACGGCCGCGGCAAGGCGCGCGCCCTCCGGGCCTGCGAGGCGGGCCAGGCCAATGGCGCGATATTCGTCCGCCCATCGTGGTCGCCGCGCCGCTTGACAGCGCCGGCAGCCGGCAAAAGGATGGCCCTCAACGAAATCGGTGGTGCGCGGTGCGCGCCGGAGGGAACCCATGAAGACGATCAAAGGGCCGGCGATCTTCCTCGCCCAGTTCGCGGGCGACGCCGCGCCCTACAACAGCCTGCCGACGCTCGCCCGCTGGGCCGCCGGCCACGGCTACAAGGGCATCCAAATCCCCTCCTGGGACGGCCGCCTGTTCGATCTGAAGCGCGCCGCCGAAAGCCGGACCTATGCCGACGAGGTCAAGGGCATCGTCGCCGATGCCGGCCTGAGCATCACCGAACTCTCGACGCATTTGCAGGGCCAGCTTGTCGCGGTGCATCCGGCCTACGACACGGCGTTCGACGGGTTTGCGCCGGCGGAGGTGCATGGCAACCCGGCGGCGCGGCAGGAATGGGCTGTACAACAGGTGAAGTATGCCGCCCAAGCCTCGAAAAACCTGGGCCTGAAGGCGCATGCCACGTTCTCCGGCGCGCTTGCATGGCCGTTCGTCTATCCATGGCCGCAGCGGCCGGCGGGCCTTGTGGAACTCGCCTTCGACGAACTGGCGAAACGCTGGACGCCGATTCTGAATGCGTTCGACGAGGCCGGCGTGGACGTGGCGTACGAAATCCACCCTGGCGAGGATTTGCACGACGGCGACAGTTTCGAGATGTTTTTGGCGCGGGTCAAAAACCATCCGCGTGCCAACCTGCTCTACGACCCGAGCCACTTTGTGCTCCAAGCGCTTGATTATCTGCAATATATCGACTTCTATCACGAACGTATCCGCGCGTTTCACGCCAAGGACGCGGAATTCAACCCGACCGGCCGGCAGGGCGTCTATTCCGGCTTCCAGCCCTGGGCGGAGCGCGCCGGCCGCTTCCGCTCGCTGGGGGATGGGCAGGTCGATTTTTCCGCGATCTTCTCCAAACTGACGCAGTACGGGTTCGACGGCTGGGCCGTGTTGGAGTGGGAATGCTGCATCAAGGACAGCGAACAAGGCGCGGCCGAGGGTGCGCCGTTCCTGGCCAAGCACATCATCACGGCGGCCAGCCGCGCTTTCGACGATTTCGCCGCCAGCGGGGCCGACGACGCGGCCAACCGCAAGCTGTTGGGAATCCACTAAATGGCCATCGAGGGGAAAAGCGAAGGCACGGTCTCGCGGCGGTTGCGGTTGGGCATGGTCGGCGGCGGCCAGGGCGCGTTCATCGGTGCGGTGCATCGGCTAGCGGCGCGCATGGACGACCGCTACGAACTGGTGGCGGGCGCGCTCTCGGCTGATCCGGCGCGGGCGCGCGCCAGCGCCGCCGAACTGCACATTGCGCCCGACCGCGCCTACGCGACGTTCGAGGAAATGGCGGCGGCCGAGGGCGCGCGGCCGGACGGGATCGATGTCGTTTCCATCGTCACACCGAACCATCTGCACGCGGCGCCGTCGATCGCGTTCCTACGCGCAGGCATCCATGTGATCTGCGACAAGCCGCTGACCAGCACGCTGGAGGACGCGCTGGCGCTGGAACGGGCGGTGGCCGACAGCGGCCTGTTCTTCGGCTTCACGCACAATTACACGGCGCACCCGATGATCCGGCAGGCGCGCGAGATGGTGGCGGCGGGCGAAGTGGGCGACATCCGCGTGGTGCAGGTGGAGTATCCGCAGGACTGGCTGGCGACCAAGCTGGAGGCGACGGGGCAGAAACAGGCGGACTGGCGCACCGACCCCGCGCGCAGCGGCGCCGGCGGCAGCCTCGGCGACATCGGCACCCATGCGTTCAACCTCGCCGAGTTCGTCAGCGGGCTGACGGCGGACTCGGTGGCGGCCGACCTGACCAGTTTCGTCGAGGGGCGGTTGCTGGACGACAACGCCGCCATGCTCCTACGCTTTGCAGGTGGCGCGCGCGGGATGCTGTGGGCGAGCCAGGTCGCCGTCGGCAACGAGAACGCGGTGCGGCTGCGGGTGTACGGCACCAAGGCGGGGCTGGACTGGCACCAGGAAGACCCGAACTACCTGACCTTCACCCGCCTCGGCCAGCCGCGCCAGATTCTGACGCGCGCCGGCGAGGGTGCGACGCCGGGCAACAGCCACGCCGCCCGCGTACCGGCCGGCCACCCGGAAGGGTATCTGGAAGCGTTCGGGCAGATTTATCGCGACAGCGCGGAGCAGATCACGGCGCGGCTGGAAAAGCGGGCGCCGAATCCGGCCAGCCTGCTGGTGCCGGGCATCGCCGAGGGTGTGCGCGGCATGAAATTCATCACGGCGGCAGTGGCATCCAGCCGCGCCGGCTCCGGCTGGACAAAGGTATAACCCATGACATTCTTTCCCGAGATCGAGCCGATCAGGTTCGAAGGGCCGGCCAGCAAGACCGCCCTCGCCTTCCGCTACTACGACCCGACAAAGGTGGTGCTCGGCAAGACGATGGCGGAGCATTTTCGGTTTGCCGTCGCGTACTGGCATACGCTGTGCTGGCCGGGCAGCGACATGTTCGGACCGGGCACGTTCGGGCGGCCCTGGCAGGCGGGCGATAGCTTCGAGCACGCCGTTCAGAAACTGGATGTCGCGTTCGAGTTCTTCTCCAAGCTGGGTGCGCCGTTCTTCTGTTTCCACGACGTGGACGTGGTGCCGCTGGGCGAGAGCCTGCGCGAAGGCTGGGCGAACATGGACCGGATGGCGGACCTGATCGCGGGCAAGATGGACGCCACCGGGGTAAAACTGCTGTGGGGCACGGCGAACCTGTTCTCGCATCCGCGCTATCTGGCGGGCGCCGCGACCAATCCGGACCCGGCGGTGTTCGCCTACGCAGCGGGTCAGGTGCAAAAAGTGCTGGAAACGACGCACAAGCTCGGCGGCGCCAACTACGTGCTGTGGGGCGGGCGTGAGGGCTACGAGACGATCCTGAATACCCGAATCGGCCAGGAACTGGACCAGCTCGGCCGCTTCGTCTCCCTTGTCGTGGAGCACAAGCACAAGATCGGTTTTACCGGCCAAATCCTGATCGAGCCGAAGCCGTGCGAACCGACCAAGCACCAGTACGACTTCGACAGCGCCGCATGCGCCGCCTTCCTGCGCAAATACGGGCTGGAAAAAGAGGTGAAACTGAATGTCGAGGTGAACCACGCGACGCTGGCGGGGCACACGTTCGAGCACGAACTGGCGTACGCGTCGTCGCAGGGGTTGCTGGGCAGCATCGACGTCAATCGCGGCGACCCGCAAAACGGCTGGGACACCGACCAGTTTCCGAACTCGGTCGCCGACTGGACACTGGCCATGTTGCAAATCCTCGGCAACGGCGGCATCGGCGCGGGCGGCTTCAATTTCGACGCCAAAATCCGGCGGCAGTCGATCGACCCGGCGGATTTGTTCCACGGCCATGTCGGCGCGATGGATTTGTGCGCCCGCGCGCTGCTGGCGGCGGCGGCGATTGTGGAGGATGGGACGCTGGACGGCTTCGTGGCGGAGCGGTACGCCGGTTGGGGCAAAGGCACCGGGCCGAACATGCTGGCGGGCAAGCTGTCTCTCGCCGAGATCGCCGCCCTCGCGCACGACGCGCCGGCGCCGCAGCCGAAATCCGGGCGCCAAGAATATTTGGAGAATTTGATCAACCGGTTCGTATAGCCGCCGCCGCGCGGCATTTTGCCGTCGCGCCGACCCCGGCCGTCCCGTAGATTGGCGGGACGAATGGGATATTGTTATGAATTGCGCAAATGTTGCTAGGTAGGAAGGTCTCGGTCGTCCTGCCGGCCTACAACGCGGCCAAGACGTTGGAGCGGACGATTGCCGAAATTCCGCGCGACGTCGTGGACGACATCATCCTGACCGACGACCACAGCAGCGACGACACGGCCGCGCTGTCCCGGCGCCTGGGGCTGCACACGATCCGCCACGACCACAATCGCGGCTATGGCGGCAACCAGAAGACGTGCTACTCGGCGGCCTTGGCCCGGGGCGCCGAAATCGTCGTGATGATCCACCCGGACTACCAGTATTCGCCGCGCCTGGTGACGGCGATGGCGTCGATGATCGCCTCCGGCCACTACAGCGTGGTGCTCGGCTCCCGCATCCTGGGCAACGGTGCCTTGGTGGGCGGCATGCCGCTGTACAAATACATCGCCAATCGCGGCCTCACGTTCGTCGAGAATATTTTAGCTGGCCAGAAACTGTCCGAGTATCACACCGGCTACCGCGCCTGGGACCGTTCGGTGCTGGAGCGACTGCCGCTGATGCGCTGCTCCGACGATTTCGTTTTCGACAACGAGATGCTGGCGCAGGCGATCCGGTTCGGCTTCGATATCGGCGAGATTTCCTGCCCAACCCGCTACTTCGACGAAGCCTCCAGCATCAACTTCCGTCGTAGCGTGGTTTACGGCGCGGGAGTTCTGCGCACCTCGCTCGCGTTATGGCTGGATCGCAATGGGTTGCGCAAATCGCCCCTGTTTGCCGACGGGCCGGAGGGGCGGCTCCCGGCGTTCGACGGCGCGCGCGGGGATTCTCGCGCATGATGGAGCTGATCAAAAGTCTGCGGCCTTACGGGGGCGCCTGGGTCTGGGCCAGTCTTGTCGTGCTGACTGGCGCAATACTGTGGTTGACAATATCCGTTGAAGAAATCAACTGGTCCTTGGGTGCATTCCATCCCTCGCCGCTCAGCCACACGATGCCCGAGGAAGATTTTTCGAATTTATGGTCGGCTGGGCAGCTTGTCCGCATGGGAAAGCTGGACTGGCTTTATTCGGCGAACCTGTTTCAGGAATGGAAGGAAAACCGGTTCGGCAGCCCGCTGTATGTCAACGACTGGATATATCCACCGACCGTCTTGCTTGTCGGCGTGCCACTGTCCTTCTTGCCCTTGGTGCCGGCGTATCTTCTCTGGGACATCGGGACACTCGCGATAGCGGTATGTTTGCTGCGGTACGCACGCCTGTCCTGGCCGATTCTGATCGTGGGTTTGGCCGCGCCGGCGACGTGGCGCTCGTTGATTCTTGGGCAGTACGGCGTGGTAACGGGTGCGCTGGTCGTGGCGGGGTTGTTGATGGCACCGCGCTATCCGATCCGTGCCGGGATCATGCTCGGACTGTCCACGATCAAGCCGCAGCAAGGAATTGTCGTGCCCATTGCGTGGCTCGCAGCCCATTACTGGCGGGCTTTCGCCGTGGCCGCCGCGACGTTCGGGATTTTGTCGGTCGGTGTTGGGTTGTGGCTCGGAAGCCACGCATGGGTCTTGTTCCTTGTTCAGTCGAGCGCGATGGCGCGCGAGATACTGAACGCTCCTCCGCCGCAACCGTACATCGGCACGGGCGTATCCGTCTTTTGGATGCTCCGCACGATGGGATCGGGCATCGCGCCTGCTTATGCGGTGCATTGCATCTTCGCGGTTGTTGCGATTTTTTTCGTTTATCGCGCCTGGAGAATTCCCAATGCCGAACCGATGGCGCGGATGGCGGTCACGGCGTGTCTGTCGCTGATCATAACGCCGTATGGCTTCGCCTATGACATGGTCGCCTATTCGATCGGCGTCGCCGCCATCGTTGCAAACAATAAGTGGCGGCTCCGGTTCGTCGATGTGATCCTCTGGCTCTGGCCGGCCTATTGCCCCGTGGTCACGGTGGTGTCGGGGGCGTTATTTACCCCGCTGATCATCCTTGTCGCGGCCACGCAAGCTTGGAATCAAATGGTCCAAGGCGAGCGTTCGATGCTCGATTATCGACGAGACAGAAACGGCGATGAATAACGCGAGTAAGAAGAATAGAAAAAACAAATGACGATAATGCAAAAAGAAATGCTGTACGGAATGAGCAGGCATAGCCAGCCACCATAAGCTCGACACCATCAGGCCGATCACTGTGACGGCACACCACCGAGCCAACAGGTGAGCGGAGGCAAGCCCGCGGTCCCGACGTCGTGCGTCCGCAACAACCATGCAGACGGTAGCGGCGACCCACCAGAGCGCGAGTGTCAGACCGAGAAAACGAAACACGTAAGGTTCAAAAACGTCATCCTCTCCAGGTCGCCAAATCGGGAGGCTCACGGGGTAACGAGAAAACAATTGATAGGTGAGCAGCCAGCTGACATGCGCCAGGTAATCGGCAAACCCGTGGATTTCACCGACGCCGACCCGATAGCGCGCCGAGGCTCCGAGATCTTCGACCGCGCGCGACAACGAGCCATAGTAAGCCCAGACTTGGCACAGGTGAAGGACATGCGCCAACGCAAAGCCAGCGGCGGCGATGGAAGATCGCGCCGCTGCCAAGCGGAGCCGTACGACTTCGCCGGGCGACACCAGTGGCATTGCGAGTTCGAGCGCCAACGGGGTCAGGATCACCAAAAACACGTAGTCAAACGACATCCAGCCCTGTGCAAATCCCAGCAGGACAAGCGGAACGACGCGTTTGTTGCGCCCGACGCAGACACCAATCTCCACCAGCAACAACGCCAGTGTGTAACCGAGCATATGAACCGATGTGTTGGCGTCGTAAAACGAAGGAACGCCCAGGCAAGCCAACATGACCAACCAGCCAACCATCGGGCCAAACCGCCGCCGCAGACTGAAGCCGAAGAAAACCGAAGCGGCGCCGCATAGCATCAGTGGCAAGATCCGCGCGCGCGCCACCGGTTCCGGGCCGAACAACGCTTCGGCAATATAAAGGATGTATTCGGGTCCCTGGGGGTAGTGCGTATAAACGCCCTCCGGGGTGATCCAGCGCCATACTTCGCCTTTAGGATCGTCGAAACCCCATCCAGGGTAACGCTTGTTGAACAGGGTATTGCCGAGGCCCGCATAGTGCCATACCCCCTCCGCCCGAAAGCCATCGACCTCACGCAGCGCGTTCGCCTCGGAATTGGGGTCGGCGTGAAGCAGGGCGTCGCCCATGTTGCGGAGAGGCCATCCCGCCAGCATCGTACCGCAGCAGCACAGAACAAAAAACGCGATGGCCCAGAGGCGCCGCACGAAGCGTTCAGCCACGGCCAATCTCTGTCAGACGGCCAGTCTTGTTCCTCTGTTGGGTTTCCAAGCGACTACCGATCCAGTCGTGAGGTGGACGTCTCAACATCAGCCGGATGAGTGCGTGATCAACTAACGGGGCGATATTCACCGCAATGAACAGGATGGAGAGAAAGAACCAGAACAACAAATGGCGGTAGTGAAGGAACAGGTGCCAGAATGCATGGTTTTGCATGACGATCCACCATGCACACGACACGACGAACCCCAGCCCCGTGATCCCAAACCATCGCTTGAGCAGATGCAACGTCGCGAGCCGCATCCGCTTCCGCGCGCCGTCGGTCCCCACGAGCGCCGCCGTCACCAGCGGCCACCAAACGCCCATGGTCAGGCCGAGAAACCGGAAAATATGCAGCCGGTTGCGGAAGTCCGCGTCCGGTCGCCAGAAAAATACGCTGATCGGAAATGGCGACTGGATATAGTAGAACAAAATAAGGAATACGTTTCTGATGTAGCTGGAGGTGCCCTGGATCTCCACGGTGCCCGACCGATACCGCGCGGCATCGGTCATGTCGGAAAGCGCACGACCAAGCGAACCGTAATAGGCCCAGACCTCGCCAAAGTGCAGCCCGTGCGCCAGCACAAACCCGGCCGCGACAAGGCAGGTGCGGGTCAGTCCGATGCGGAGACGCAGAGGCTCTCCAAGAGATATCAGCGGCATGGCCAAAGCGAGCGCCAGCGGTGCCAGAACCACCAGGAATACCCAGTCGAACGACATCCAACCTTGCAGGAAACCGAGCCCGAAAAATGCCAGTGCGCGACGGTTGGACATGATCGAGAGGCCGATTTCGACCATCAGAAGCGCCCATGTGTAGCCCATCATGTGCAGGGCGATGTCGGCGTCGTAAAATGGCCGCACGGCGAGGCAGGCCAGCATGACGAGCCAGCCGACGGTCGCGCCGAACCGGCGGCGCACGCAGAGGCCGAGGAACAATGTCGCGGCCCAGCACAGCGCGAGGGGTACGATGCGCAATCGCGACACCGGCTCGGGCCCGAAAAGTGCCTCGGCGACGTACAGCAGATATTCGGGCCCCGGCGGGTAGTGCGTATAGACCCCCTCCGGTGTCAGATAATGGGCCAGGTTCGGGTCGCCGTTTTCGAAACCCAGGCCGGAATAGCGGTTATTGAAGATCGCCTGGCCGAGGCCGGCATCGTGCCACAGTCCCTGAGCGCGAAAACCGTCCACTTCCCGTATTGCGTTTGCCTCGGAGTCCTGATCGACGGCCGAAAGCAATCCGTCGCCCATGCCCGGAAGTTGCACGCCCGACAATATCGGCCCTGCGCTGCAAAGAACGAGAAATGCGAACAGCCACATGTGGCGGCGCAGCAGGTCAATCATATCGCACCTCGATGGCCCGCACCTCGCGCTCGTTCGGCCCGTTCGCCCAGCCCATCGCGTGATGCTCCATCTCCTCGGTCGCGGACACGGCAGCCGGGCGGGCCAGCGCCGCCGGGATGCACGTGCGGGCGCCTTGGCATGGCGGCGTCTCGTGGACATGGATGCACGGCGAGCAGGACATGTTGGCGAAGAAAACGATTTCGCCCGCTCGGCCCGGGCGGAGCCGTGTCGCGGGGTTGCTCGGTCCCCACACGCTCACGGACGGAACGTCGAGCGCCCGTGCGAGGTGCAACAGCAGCGAGTCGATTCCCAGGAATTGCGTGGCCCCCGCCAACACCCTGGCAGATTGGACGATGCTGAGGCTGCCGCACAGATCGTGGGCGGAGCCGAGTTCGGCCGCGACCGCCATCCCTAGCGACCGGTCGGCCGCGCCGCCAAGCACAACGACCTCACGGCCCGCCAGCCCGTTGCGTGCCACCAAGCCGTTCCATTCGTCCGGCCGGAGCTGCCGCTCCTTGCCGAAGTCCGAGCAGGCGGGCGCAACGACAATGTAGCGTTCCGGGAGCACCAGCCCGTTCGGCAATTCTTCCTGCAACACCCGCGCCCGAAAGGCGGCATTGAACTCGCTTACCGCGACCCGCTCGATATCGAACCAGGCGGCCAGCATGTCGTAGAAGGCGTACACCGGACCTTGCGGGCTGAAATAGGTCATGTGGGTGTAGAAGCCGCGACGCCAGAACGCGATCTCGTTCACGAAGCCGATGCGGTTGCGCACCATGGTCAGCACGCCGAACAGCGTCGTCAGCCGCGAATGAACCTCCAGGTCGATCAGGTGGTCGCTGCTCCAGGCGACCTTGACCAGCGCACGCACGGTCGAGACGACCAGCCGCCACAAGCTGGAATCGTCGATCACCCAATAGTGGTCGAACCAGCCGAACGGCTGCGCGAAGCCCGTGACGGCCTTGGTGCCGACGAGGAAGAATTTCCGCTCGGGAAACTGCGCGCGGATCGCCTGCAACGACGGCATCGCCAGGAAAAGGCTGCCGGCGCCGACCAGCTTGACGACGGCGCAACCCCGCCGACGGGCAAACGAATGATCGCGACGCAGCAGCAACCCGAGGCCGCGCACCGGCAGGAACATGGCGAGCAGCAGCAGGCCGCCGAGCCAGAAATCGACCGCCTGCTTGGCGCGAAAGCTCATGGGGTCACGCCGGGGACGGCAAACGCGGCCGAATATCCTGCACGATAACAGCGTGCCGGTTGAAGGCGGCGTAGCGATAGGCGAGTCCGTTCGCGGCAACGAATTCCGCCCAGGCGCGGAACTGGCCTTCGCGAAACCCCCAAACGCCGTGATAGTCGTCGAACACGACAACGGTCTGCGGCGTCAGCCGGTCCTTGACCAGGGCCAGCACGGTGGCGGTCGCCTCGCAGGTATCGCAGTCAAGATGCAGCAGTGAGATTTTTGCCGGATTTGCCGCAAGGAATCCGGGCAGCGTGTCGCTGAACCAGCCGGCGACCAGTGTCACATTCGGGCGCGTCCGGGGCAGGCGGCCAGCCACATCGAATGTGCCGCGCGCGTGACCGACGCCTTTCCAATCCTCCTCCAGGCCACGAAACGAATCGAAGCCGATGACCCGGCCTTGCGTTCGCTGGGCGAGGTAGTTGACCGAGTAGCCCCTGAAAACGCCGAATTCGAGCCACAGCCCATCGCGGCCGGCATCGCGACAGGCGAGGTCCCACAGCGCCTCGCGCGACCGGATTGCCAGCGCGGCCGGCATGGCGGCGCGGATGTAGTCGGCCGACTCGCGAACCGCGTCCCGCTCCAGCACGTCGATGACGTTATGATCGAGGGAGGCGAAGCGCACGACAGTCCCTATCGGCCCCTCGATCAACTGGCGCACGGTGCGGCCGAGCCATCCGAGACCGGCCGAAGCAGCCCCAGACGACAACGATCCCACCCGCTAGCGTCCCGCCTCCGATAGGCGCAGCGCCCCGGCGGCGGGCACGATGCGGCGAGCCTCGAACGCCCACACCAGCAGTCCGGGCAGGCCGCACAGCACGCCGCCGAGGCCGTACAGCATCGACAGCGCCAGCGCCTCGCCGGCGGGCACGCCGATGTGGCCGAGCAGTAGA
Source organism: Solirubrobacterales bacterium 70-9 (assembly GCA_903970625.1). Classification (GTDB taxonomy): domain Bacteria; phylum Pseudomonadota; class Alphaproteobacteria; order Acetobacterales; family Acetobacteraceae; genus CAJCJG01. The sequence continues at coordinate 12,501 of CAJCJG010000346.1, forward strand.
ACCAGGACGCCCTCTCGCACCCCCCAGCCGCCGAGGGAGAGCGGCAGCGTCGTCGCCAGGGTCACAGCGGGCATGATGGCGAGGAAGTCCAGTGGCGTTGCCGCGAGGTCGAGGGCACGACCGAGCAGCACGGCGGCGAGGACGAAGTTCAGGTTCGCGACGATGCTCGCCACCGCGACGCGAAGGCCCCAGCGGGAGAGCACCAGCGCCCGCGTCTGCGCGGCGGCACCCGCCAGGGATTGCATCGGGCGGAGCCGCAAGACGCCTGCCGGCAGGCAGTCGGCCGCCATCAGGACCGACAGACCGGCCACGCCGCCCGCGAGCAATGCTGCGAACATCCAAACGGCGCCAGCCTGCCCGGTGCGGGCGGCCAGTAGCGGGGCGGTCGCCAGCGCGAGCGTCAGCAGGGCCAGTAGCATGACCACACGCTCCAGAAACACGCTCTGGAGGGCCACTCCGAACAGGTTGCCGCGACGCGTCGTCAGCCAGACGCGGAATCCGTCGCCCGCGACGGACGGCAAAAACTGGCTCACGACAGAGGCGACCGAGAAGATCGTCGTGACCTCGCCGACGCGGCTGCGGAGCCCGAGGCCGCGCAGCACCGCCCACCACCGCAGGCCGCCGAGCACGGGGATCAGCAGGAACGCTGCGAGCGCCAATCCCAGGTCGGCCGGAGACGCGGCTGCGAGGCTGGCGCGCACGCCGGCCAGATCGACGCGGCCGCAGAGCAGGGCCACTGCCAGTCCCGACACCGCGACCTTTGCCGCGAGGCCGAGCACCGACCGCCAGGATGGAGTTGCCAAACGCATCGCTGCCCGACCCGCTTCCAAGGAAAACTCAACCGCTACGCCACCCGATGCCACAGGGCACAACCGGAGGCGAAAACATAATAGCGACAGAGTTACATTTTTTATTCGGCACGCGTCAACCGGCTTCTGGGCGGCGCGGAGCGTGGGTGGGTTCGGCGGTCGCGACGGGGGTTTTTTGTTACGATATCGTAACGTTAAGAACGTGCCAAGGCGCCGGCTTTTCCAAGGCCGAAAATTTTGGGCCGCATTTGCAGGGCCGCTGGACGCGGCCCGTGGCGGGGAATGAGCGTTGCGCGCCAGAGCCGAGGCGGGTTGCGATTCGACGCCGCCGGTTGGGCCGTCGCCGGGGCGTGGGGCACCCGATGCCGCTGTCCGGGGCGGGTGGCGGGGTGGGGCGACCGGCGCCGCCCTGTCGGGCTGTCCGAATGGATTTTTGGCTTGCGAGCGATGCTGCGGCGCTTCCGGCGCCGATTTGGGTCGGCAGGGACGGAATTTTAGCGACTTGCTCGGCTGCTTCGGCGGCTTTGCGCTCCGCGATGCGGGCCGCGAGGAGGGCGAAGTCCTGGCCGATGCCGCGGAGCTGGTCCTCGATCCTGGCGATCAGCCAGCGCGGCAGGCACCAGCCGGCCCGCGCCAGCAGCGCCTGGATCAGAAACTCGATCAATAGCCCGAGGCGCTCGGCCGGGGAAAGGTTTGGGGTGCTGTTCACGCACATATGTTATTCTACGTGACGTATCCTGGGCAAGCGGAAAAATGAGGTTTGGCGCAAATCCGGAGCGCGCGACGCTCACCTGGAAACCAGAATGCAACGCCTGTCGCTCGTAGTGACCCGGTTGCCGAGCCGCGCGAACGTCGGAGCGGGCGGCCCCTGGATTCCGGCCTTCGCCCATGGGCGCTGACATAAGACGAAACTGGTCCGCGCTCTTCTCCTCCCTCTCCGCCCCGTTGGGGCGGAGAGGGAGAAGAAAGCGCCTAT
>CAJCJG010000347.1 GCA_903970625.1 Solirubrobacterales bacterium 70-9
CCCTCTCCGCCCCAACGGGGCGGAGAGGGAGGAGAAGAGCGCGGACCCGTTTCGTCCTATGTCAGCGCCTATGGGCTTTCGCAGGAATGACGAGGGTGGAGCGTTTCGTCTCGAACGAACCCTTATCTATGTCTGCTTGTTTGGCCGTTACAGGTGGAATACCCAAGCGTATCCACCTGCCATACGTCGCTACTCCACCGCCATCGTGTGATCGACTTCCACCTTCTTGGTGGCCTTCTTGAACACCAGCAGCAGCGGCATCGCCGCCAGCGTTGCCAGCATCAGCATTTTGTAGTCGTCCACATAGGCGATGATCTGTGCCTGCCGGTTGATCACCGCGTCCAGCGCGGCGCCGCCCGCCGCCGTCATCGGGTTCCAGAACCGCGAGATCAGCGGCGTCGTCAGTTCGCGATTGAAGATCGACGCATATTGCGAGAGGTTCGCGTGATTGACCTGCGTGTTCGTCGTCAACATGCTGCTGACGACGGAAATCCCGACGCTGGAGCCGATGTTGCGGGACAGGCTGTAGATGCCGGCCCCTTCGGCCCGCCGATCCATCGTCAACGTGGACAAGGTCGCGGCACTCAGCGGCACGAACAGGAAGCCTAGCCCGCTGCCCTGCACCACGCCGACCACGATGATCGTCGTGGCCGAGACATTCGGCGTCCAGGACGTCATCTCCCAGAACGACCACGCCGTCAGGCCTAGCCCGAGTGTCAACAACAGGCGCGTGTCGATCTTGCCGATCAGCCGGCCGACCAGCAGCATCGCCGCCATCGTGCCCATGCCGCGCGGCCCCATCACGAAGCCGGCGGTCACGATCGGGTAGTCCATCAGGTTCTGGATGTAGGGCGGCTGCAACGCCAGCGACGAATAGTAGGTGATACCCACGATCGCCACGAACAGCGTGCCGGCGGCGAAATTGCGGTCCTTGAACAGCGCCGGACGGATGAACGGGTCCTTGGCGGTGAAGATGTGGACGAGGAACAGATAGAACGACAGAGCGGACACGACCCCCTCGGTGATGATCTCGCGCGAGGTGAACCAGTCCTGCTCCTCGCCCCGGTCCAGCATCATCTGCAACGCGCCGATGCCGATGCTCAGCGTGCCGAAGCCGATCCAGTCCATCCTCGACGCCGCGTTCCTGACCGTGTCGCGCAGGAAGGTGGACATGCCGAGGAAGGCGATGATCCCGATGGGCAGGTTGATGTAGAACACGAATCGCCAACTGTAGTTTTCCGTGAGCCAGCCGCCGAGCACCGGCCCCAGCACCGGCCCGGCCATCACCGCGACACCCCAGGTCGCCATCGCCGAGCCCTGCTTCTCCGGCGGATTGATGTCCAGCAGCACGGTCTGCGACAGCGGCACCAGCGAGGCGCCGAACACGCCCTGCAACACCCGGAACAGCACGATCTGCGGCAGCGATTGCGCCATGCCGCACAGCATCGAGGCGGCGGTGAACCCGGCGACCGCGACCAGGAACAGCCGCTTCAGACCGAAGCGCCCGGCCAGAAACCCGGTCGGCGGCGTCATGATGGCGGCGGCGACGATGTAGGAGGTCAGCACCCAGTCGATCTGATCCTGGCTCGCTGAGACATTGCCCTGGATGTACGGCAGCGCGACGTTGGCGATGGTCGTGTCGAGCGCCTGCATCAGGGTGGCCAAGATCACGCAGAGGGTGATCGCGAGGCGATTGACGTCTGTCTTCGGCTCCACCTGCGGGCTCCGCTTCTGCGCGCCTTGGTGTCAGTCCGTCCACGCACGCTGTCAACCTGCGACGGCGAGGCTGTCACGGCTTCGTGATAGGGCAGCCTTGCTGCCGCTCCGGGCGCCGGTCCACGCTCACCCGCCCGCGAACGCCACGAACTCGCCGATCAGGCGCGTCACGTCGGAGGGTTTTTCGATATGCACCATGTGCCCGGCGCCGGCCAGCACATGCCGCCGCGCTTCCGGCACGGCGTTCGCGTGTGCGACCGGGATGATGGCGTCGCTCTCGCCCCAAATGGTCTGCACCGGCACGTCCAGCGTCGCCAGCCGGTCGGTGAACACGCTCGTTTGGTGGCCGCCGGCAAATACCGCGTCGGCGATCGTGCGCAGCGCCGGCAGAACGCCGTCCAGTCGTTTGTATTTCAACAGGTCATCGACCATGTCGCGGCTGACGAAGGCCGGGTCGGCGAACAATTTCTCGACCGTCGCCTTCATGTCCTTGCGCTTGTCCGATTTGATGAAGCCTTCGATGTAGTCGGTGTTGATCTCCGGCCCCAAACCGGCCGAGCAGATCAACGTCACGCTCGCCACCCGCTTGGGTTCGTCGAGTGCCAGTTGCAGGCCGATGGCGCCGCCCAGCGAGTGCCCGGCGACGTGGAACCGCTCCACGCCCAGCGCCGCCAGGGCGCTGCGGACGGCAACGGCCAGCCCCGGCACGTCCGCGCCGGTCAGCACTTTCGAGGAACCGCCGTGCCCAGGCAAATCCAGCGCGTACACGGTTCGGTCGATGGCCAGATCCGGCTGGTTGAACTGCCAGTTCTGATAGTCGCCGCCAAAGCCGTGGATCAGCAGCAGCGGCAGCGCGCCAGCGGCCTCCGGTGCCATGGTCAGCACGCGCGCGGTCCAGCCCTCGGCATGCACCAATTCCGGTGCCGGCGGCGGCACGGCGGCGGCGGCCGCTTCCGCCTGGGCGGCCTTCGCGGTCTCGACAAAGGCGTCGATCTCCGCCTCGGTCACGCTCGCATCCGCCACCACGCCGAGCAGCGCGCCGACCGGCAGCGTCTCCCCCTCCGCCGCCACCTTGCGGCGCAGCGGGCCGGAGACGGGGCTTTCGAACACGTTGGTGATCTTGCTGGTCTCGATCTCCAGAATCTCGTCGCCGGTGGCGATGTCGGCGCCTTCCTCGACCAGCCAGGCGTTGACTTTGCCCTCGGTCATCGCGAGGCCCCATTTGGGCATCCCGATCGCCTTGATCGCGTCGCTCATGCTGCGTTCCTGCATTTCGACGGTTGACCGTCACCCCGGCGAAGGCCGGGGTCCAGGGCCGCACGAAAGTCGGAGCGGGTTGCCTGGATTCCGGCCTTCGCCGGAATGACGATTTGAAAGTTCAGGCCAGCACCGACCGCGCCGCCGCCATGATGCGGGCGGTGTTGGGGATGTATTCGTCCTCCAAAGCGGGGGAGAACGGCACCGGCACGTGCGGGGGCGTGACCATCTTGATCGGCGCTTTCAGGTGCTTGAACGCGTCCTGCACCACGAACGCCGCCACGTCGGTGGCCATCGAGCAGCGCGGATGCGCCTCGTCCACCACCACCAGGCGCCCGGTTTCCTCGACCGATTCCAGGATCGTGTCGTAGTCCATCGGCGAGGTCGTGCGCGGGTCGATCACGGTGACGGAGATCTTCTGCTTGGCCAGCAGGTCCGCCGCCTCGTTGGCGAATTTCACCATGCGGCCGAAGGCCACGATGGTCAGGTCGGTGCCCTCGCGGGTGACGTTGGCCTCGCCGAACGGGATCGTGTACGGCTCGTCCGGCACCTCGTCGATGTCGTCATACAACATCTTGTGTTCGAAGAAGATCACCGGGTCGTCGTCGCGGATGGCCTGGATCAGCAGGCCCTTGGCCTCGTAGGCGTTGGAGGGGATCGCGACCTTCAGGCCGGGGATGTGGGTGAAGATCGGGTACAGGCATTGGCTGTGCTGGCTCGCCGCCCGGAAGCCGGCGCCGAACATCGTGCGGATGACCACCGGCGTGACCGCCTTGCCGCCGAACATGTAGCGGAACTTTGCGGCTTGGTTAAAGATCTGGTCGAAGCAGACGCCCATGAAGTCCACGAACATCAGGTCCGCGACGGGTCGCAGCCCGGTCGCGGCGGCGCCGACGGCGGCACCGATGAAGCCGCTTTCGGTGATCGGCGTGTCCAGCACCCGCTCCCGCCCGAACTCGCCGACGAGGCCCTTCGTGACGCCCATCGGGCCGCCCCAGGCATCCTGATCGCCGGGCGTGCCGAGGCCGCCGGCGACATCCTCGCCCATGACGATCACCCGGTGGTCGCGCCGCATCTCCTGCGCCAAGGCCTCGTTGATCGCCTGCCGAAAGCTTTTCTTGGACATTGTTCCCCCTCACGTCAGCCATCAGTGCTGTGTCAAACCGTCACCCCGGCCTTCGCCGGGATGACGGTGGTCGCCTCAGTACGAGACGTAAACGTCGGTCAGCAGCTTCGACGCCACCGGCATCGCCGCACCCTTGGCCTTGACGACCGAGGCGTCGATTTCCGCCTGCACCGTGGCGTCGATCTCGTCCAGTTGCGCGGCCTCCAGCAGACCGGCCTCGGTGACGCGCTTGCGGAAGAAATTCAGCGGGTCGTGGTCGCGCCGCAGCATTTCCACCTCGCCCTCGCCGCGATAGGTCATCGCGTCGCCCTCGAAATGGCCATAGTAGCGGTTGAGCTTGCCGTGGATCAGGCTCGGGCCGCCGCCGTTGCGGGCGCGTTCCACCGCCTCGTGCGCCGCGTCGTAGATGGCGAAGAAATCCAGGCCATCGACCTGCACCGCCGGGATGCCGAAGCCCGCCGCGCGGCCGAGTTGCGTGCCGGAGACCGACCAGTTGGAGCCGGTGGATTCGGCGTAGCCGTTGTCCTCGACCACGAAGATGACGGGCAGGTTCCAGGCTTTGGCGAGGTTGAAACTCTCCATGGTGGTGCCCTGGTTGCTGGCCCCGTCGCCCATGAATGCCACCGCCACGCCGCCGGTTTTCAGCGTTTTGGCCGTCAGCGCAGCGCCGCAGATCAGCGGCGGGCCGCCACCGACGATGCCGTTGGCGCCCATCATGCCCTTGCTGAGGTCGGCAATATGCATCGAGCCGCCCTTGCCGCCGCACAAGCCGTTGGATTTGCCGAAAATCTCGCCCATCATGCCGTCCACGTCGCAGCCCTTGGCGATGCAGTGGCCGTGGCCGCGATGGGTGCTGGCGATCTTGTCGCGTTCGTCGAGATTCATGCAGATGCCGACGGCCGAGGCTTCCTCGCCGGCATACAGATGCACAAAGCCCGGAATGCCACCGGCCGAGAACTCGGTATGCACCCGATCCTCGAAATCGCGGATCGTCCGCATCATGCGGTACGCCGCGAGTAGCTGTTCGCGATTGAGCTGCATCGCCGTCCTCCCCGTCGTTCGTTCTTCTTGCCGGCAGACTAGGACAGCGGCGGGCGAAGGGGAAGCCTCGCCATGGACCGTTTTCCTCGGCCCATTTTCCTGGGCAAAGTGCGGCGGCGCGGCGAGGGGACGAACATGGCTCAGACATTTCGGGCGGCGGGCGTGGTCGGCTGGCCGGTCGCGCACTCGCGCAGCCCGTTGTTGCACGGGCATTGGCTGGCTCGGCACGGCATTGCCGGGGCCTACATCCCGCTGCCGGTGCAGCCTGGCCGGCTGGAGGCTGCGTTGCGGGGGCTGTCCGCGCTCGGCTTCGCCGGCTGCAACGTCACCGTGCCGCACAAGGAGGAGACTCTTGCCCGCGTGGACGGCGCCGACGAGATCGCGCGCCGCATCGGTGCGGCGAATCTGGTCGTGGTTCGGCCGGACGGGTCGTTGCACGGCTCCAACACCGACGCGTACGGATTTCTGGCCAATCTACGCGACCGCCAGCCCGGCTGGGACGCCTCCGGCGGCCCGGCCGTGGTGATAGGGGCCGGCGGCTCCGCGCGGGCGGTGCTGGCGGCCCTGTGCGACGCGGGCGCGCCCGAGATCCGCCTGATCAACCGCACGCCGGAACGCGCCGAGATACTTGCCGCATCCTTCGGCCAGACCATCCGCCCGGTCCCCTGGGCCGATCGCGCCGCCGCGCTGGATGGTGCCGCGCTCCTGGTCAACAGCACGACGCAAGGCATGCAGGGCCAGCCGCCGCTGGACCTGGACCTGTCCGCGCTACCGCAGGCCGCCATCGTCACGGACCTGATCTATGTGCCGCTGGAAACGCCCTTGCTCGCCGCTGTCCGCGCGCGGGGCAATGCCGTGGTCGATGGTCTCGGCATGCTGCTGCACCAGGCCGTGCCCAGCTTTGCCGCATGGTTCGGCGTGACGCCCGATGTCACGCCGGACTTGCGGGCGCTGGTGGAAGCGACGCTTTAGCTACGCCCAGCCCGGCGGCGGGACGAACGGAAAGCCGCGTTCCAGATGCTCGGCGACGGCAATGGTCGTCCGGTCGCCAAAGAGCGGCCCGACGATTTGGACGCCCGCCGGCAGCCCCGCCCGCGTCAGCCCGATGGGCGCGACGCTTGCCGGCAGATGGTAGCCGCAGGTGAGCCCCGGCCAGAACAGCAGATCGTCGTACGGCAGCGAGACGCCACCCACATCCACCCGCCGCTCCCACGTATTGCCCTCCATGTGCGGCAGCGCGGCCGTGGCGAACGGCGGGCACAGCAGCACGTCCCATCGCTGGAAGAACGTGGCCCAGGCGCGCCGGATTTGATGCCGCCGCTCGTTGGCCCGCAGCCATTCGGAATGGGAGATGTCCACCGCCCGCAGCGTGACCGCCGTGGCGCTCATGTTGTCCGCGTGCAGCGCCGCCTTGCCCTGCCGCTTCAGCGCCAGGAAATCCGGCGGAATCCGGGCACTCGTCGCCGCGTCCAGCAGCGTCAGGTACAGGTGAAACGCCTCCGTCACGTCGAACTCCGGCCGAGCGTCGAAGCTAACTTCGGCGCCCGCATCCTCGAAATACCGCCCTGCCGCTTCGACCGGTTCGGAAATCTCCGGGTCCGTCGGCCGCCCGTCCTGTCGCGCCCACACGGCCACGCGCAGCCCCCGCGCCTCGTCCGTGCGCGGCGGCGGCAGCACGAACGACATGCCGGTTTCCGCCGGGTCCGGCCCGGCGATGGCGTCCAGCGCCAGCGCGAGATCGCGGGCCGAGCGGGCCAGCGGCCCGATCACGGCAATGTCCACCGCCGACGCGCCCACGCCCGGCGAATGCCCGCGCGTGGAGCACAGGCCCCAGGTCGGCTTGTGCCCGAACACGCCGCAGAAATGCGCCGGCACCCGGATGGAGCCGCCGATGTCGCTGCCGATCTCCAGGGCGGCAAGCCCTGCCGCGAGTGCCGCCGCCGCGCCGCCGGAGGAGCCGCCCGGCGTGTGCGCCGGATTCCACGGATTGCTCGTGGCGCCGTAGATCGGATTGTAGCTCTGCCAATCGGCCAGCCCGACCGGCACGTTGGTCTTGCCGAACACCACGGCCCCGTCCGCCTCCAGCCGCCGCACGGCCAGCGCGTCCGCTTCCGCCCGATGTTCGCGCCGCTCCGGGATGCCCCAGGTGCTGGCGAACCCGTCGAAATCGAAACTCTCCTTCACCGTCATCGGCACGCCGAACAGCGGCCCGGCGCCGACACGCCCCGCCGCGTCCAGCCGCTTGGCCCGCAGCCGCGCCCGCTCGAAGTCGCGCACAACCACGGCGTTGATCCGCCCGTCCAGGCGCTCGACGCGGGCTAAAAAATGGTCCAGCACTTCCAGGCAGCCGATCTCGCCCGCGCGCGTCAGTTCCGCGAGGCGCCAAGCGGGCAGGAATGTCGGGTCCATGCGTTTGTCTCGCCACCAGTGTGCCGCCTTATCCGCCGCCCCGCGCGGCCCTGTCCAGGGGAGGGCGCGTTGACAGGTCAATCCTTTAAGGTTCAACTATTCTCGTCCGCAGGAGGCCACGATGGCTGAGCGTTCCTTTGCGCGCGAGGTCGAAGACCTGAAACTCGGCGCTGGCCAGGAATTCCGAGGCGAGGGGATTCTTGCGGTCACGAAGGCGTTGCTGCAATCCGGTGTCGGCTACGTCGCCGGCTACCAGGGTGCCCCGATCTCGCATCTGATGGACGTGCTGGCCGACGCGCAGGACATTCTCTCCGACCTTGGCGTCCACTACGAAGCCTCGGCCAGCGAAGCCGCCGCCGCCGCAACGCTCGCGACCTCGGTGATGTACCCGATCCGGGGCGCCGTGACCTGGAAATCCACCGCCGGCACCAACGTCGCCTGCGATGCGCTGTCGAATCTCGCTTCGGGCGGCGTGCTCGGCGGCGCTGTCATCGTCATCGGCGAGGATTACGGCGAAGGTTCCTCCATCATGCAGGAGCGGACGCACGCGTTCGCGATGAAGAGCCAAATTTGGCTGCTGGACCCGCGCCCGAATCTGCCCAGCATCGTTCGCGCCGTCGAAGATGCGTTCGAATTGTCCGAGGCGTCGAACACGCCGGTGATGCTCGAAGTTCGCATCCGTGCCTGCCACGTCCACGGCAGTTTCATCGCCAAGGACAATGTACCGCCGAAATTCTCGCTGCGCGAAGCGCTGGAATCGCCGCGCCGCGACACGTCGCGCATCGTTCTGCCGCCTGCGAGTTTCATGCACGAGCAGGAGAAAATCACCAAGCGGCTACCGGCGGCGCGTGCCTTCATCAAGGCGCGCGGCATGAACGAGACTTTTCCGGGCGACATCGAAGATTTGGGCATCGTGCTGCAAGGTGGCATGTACAACGGCGTGATGCGCGCGTTGAGCCTGTTTGGACTTGCCGACGTTTGGGGCAACACCCGCATTCCGCTGCATGTACTGAACGTGACGTATCCCCTGCTGGACGACGAGCTTGCCGATTTCTGCCGCGACAAGCGCGCGGTGCTGATGGTGGAGGAAGGGCAACCGGATTTCCTCGAACAAGCCCTGCACGCGATCCTGCGCAAAGCCGGTGTTCAGACTCCGCTCGCCGGCAAAGACGTGCTGCCGATGGGCGGCGAATACACCGCGCTGGTTCTGGTCGAAGGCATCCGCAAGTTTCTCGACAAGTACGCACCCACGTTGCTGCGCGAGTCCAAAACGCCGCCGAGCCCGGCACGGGTTTTGGCCAGCGACGCCGCCAAAACGTTGGCACCCGTCGTGCCGCCGCGACCGCCCAGCTTCTGCACCGGCTGCCCGGAGCGGCCGATTTTCTCGGCGCTGTCGCTGGTGCAAAAGGAACTCGGCGAACATCACGTCGCCGCCGACATCGGCTGCCATCTGTTCTCGATCAACGCGCCGTTCAACATCGGCGCCACCACGATGGGCTACGGGCTTGGCCCGTCGTCCGCCTCCGCACTGCAAGTCAAGGCCGACAAGAAGCCCATCGCGATCATGGGCGACGGCGGGTTCTGGCACAACGGGCTGTCCACCGGCATTTCCAATGCCGTGTTCAACAAGCACGATGGCCTGATCATGGTCGTCGATAATTTCTACTCGGCGGCGACCGGCGGACAGGACATTCCCTCGTCGCGCGCCGATAACAAGTCCCGCAGCACGAATCACCCGATCGAGAACGCCATTCGCGGTGTCGGCGCGAAATGGGTGCGGCGCGTGGACAACACCTATTCGGTCGGCAAGATGCGCGACATTTTGCGCGACGCGCTGACCAGCAAGACGCCCGGCCCGAAGTTCGTCATCGCGTCGTCGGAGTGCATGCTGAACCGCCAGCGCCGCGAAAAGCCGCTGTTCAATGCGGCGGTCAAGCGCGGGGAGCGCCGCGTCAAACCGCGCTTCGGCGTGGACGAGGATATTTGTACCGGCGACCACGCCTGCATCCGCCTGTCCGGCTGCCCGTCCCTGTCGGTGAAGGATTCGGACGATCCGTTGAAGGAAGACCCCGTCGCCGCCATCGACAATTCCTGCGTCGGCTGCGGCAATTGCGGCGAGGTGGCCGATGCGGCGGTGCTGTGCCCCAGCTTCTACCGCGCCGACATCGTTCATAATCCTGGCCCCATCGAACGCTGGCTGGACGGAATTCGTACGCGACTCATCACGGCGTTGCAGCGTCGGCGCGAGGCCAAGAATTTGGTGTTGGCGTGAGCGACTATCGCGACACGTCATCCCGGCGAAGGCCGGGATCCATGGCCGCCCCCCGCATGGTGCTGCGTGCCT
>CAJCJG010000348.1 GCA_903970625.1 Solirubrobacterales bacterium 70-9
GGTGCGGACCCGGCGGCCCAAAATGGTCCAGCCGTCGCCCGTCAGCGCGGCGCATGCCAGCGCCTCGGCCCCCACGCCCTGCGCCTGCGACCGCAGCCCGGTGGCGGCGCGCGACATCAAGCGGGCGGCGGCAGCGCCGGGGCCTCGCGGTCGGCGAATTCCTTCACCAGCGTGAAGCCGACGCCGAGCAGCACCGGCCCCAAAAACACGCCCAGCAGCCCGAACGCGATGGCACCACCCAGCACGCCGAGCAAGGTCAGTAGGAACGGCAGTTGCGCGCCGCGCGCGATGAAATAGGGGCGGATCACCGAGTCGGCGCCGCTGACGAAAATGGCGCCGTAGGCGATCAACAGCACCCCGCGCAGCGTGTGGCCGTTGGCGATCAGCCAGAGGGCCGCCGGAATCCACACCGCCGGCGCCCCGATCGGCAGCACGGACATCGAGCCGGCCAGCACTCCCAGCAACAGCGGGCGCGGAATGCCGAAGGCCCACAGGCCGAGGCTGGTCAGGATCCCCTGCACCACCGCCGTCCCCAGAATGCCGTACACGACGCCCCGGATCGTCGCCCCCGTCACGTCGATCAGGCGCGGCGCCTGCTCGCCGGCGATGCGGACCATCAGCAGCGTGATGACTCGGCCGAGCCGCTCACCGGAGGCGAAGAAGAAGAACGACACGATTAGCGCGAGAACGAAGCTCAGTACGCCGTTGGCCAGCCCCAGCAGCAGCGACAGCCCGGCCTCCGCCACCACGCCGAAATAGGGTTTGAAGAACGCCACCATGGCGCTGATGTCGGCCGCCCAGGAATTCCACAAATCGGCGACAGTCTGGCCGACCAGCGGCACCTCGGCGACCCAGCCGGGCGCGCCGGGCAGTCCGGCGGCCAGCGAATCCTGGATAAAGTTCCGCAGTTGGGCGGCATCGTCGGCCCCGCTCGGGGCGGCCAGCGCCAGCGGCAGCACGACGACGACGGCCACGATCAGCAGCATCAGGACGGCCGCGACCGGGCGGTGCAGATGCAGCCGCAGGCGCAGCCACTCGTACATCGGCCATGTCGTATAGGTCAGGATCGCGGCCCACAGGATGGCGGAGAAGAACGGATACAGCACCTCGGCGCAGCCAATGCCGACGCCGCCCAGCAGCAGCGCCATCAGCACCCGTTCCGCCGTCATTGTACCCCAACGCTCATGGCCCCTCGCGGCCTTCCTATCGGCCAAGCGGCGAATAAGTTCAACGTCGCCTTTGGTGTCGGGTGCGCGCTACCCTGACGGCGATTGACAATTCTCTCCTCCGTCTGGCCAACCCGCCCCGCCACCGCTAGCCTCTGCCGCGCTGTCCGGGGAGAGAAACATGCCGCGTCTGGCCGCCAACCTGTCGATGATGTTCAACGAGGTGCCGTTCCTCGACCGTTTTGCCGCCGCCGGCAAAGCCGGGTTCAAGGCTGTCGAATTCTTGTTCCCGTACGAATTCCCGGCCGCCGAATTACGCGCCCGCCTCACCGATGCCGGGCTGACGCAGGCGCTGTTCAACGCGCCGCCGGGCGACTGGGCCAAGGGCGAGCGTGGCCTCGCCAGCCTGCCCGGCCGCCAGCAGGAGTTTCGCGACGGCATCCATAAGGCGCTGGAATACGCGACCGTGCTGGACTGCCCGATCGTCCATGTGATGGCCGGCATCCCCACCGGCGTCGCGCCCGTCACTGCCGCCGCGCTTTATGCCGCCAACCTCGCCTGGGCGGCCGAGCAGGCTGTGAGCGCGGGCAAGAAGCTGGTGATCGAGCCGATCAACCATCGCGACATGCCGGGCTACCACCTGAACACCGTCGAGCAGGGCGCGGCCATCGTCGAGGCCATCGGGCGCGACCGGCTGGGGCTGCAATTCGACGTCTATCATTGTCAGGTGACGCAGGGCGACGTGACCAAGCGGCTGGAGGCGCTGTTCCCCGTCGTCGCCCACATTCAAATCGCCGACGTGCCGGCCCGCAACGAACCGGGCACCGGCGAGATCGGCTGGGACTATATTTTTAAGCGCATCGACGCGCTCGGCTACGCGGGCTGGGTCGGCTGCGAATACCGGCCGGCCGGGGACACGGTGGCGGGCCTCGCGTGGCGGCAGCGGTACGGCGTTTGAGGGGGTTGCGAACATGAATATCGGATTCATCGGCCTCGGCATCATGGGGCGCCCGATGGCGCTGAACCTGAAGGCCGCCGGCCACGCGCTGCTGGTGCCGGAACGGCCGAGCCTGACCGACGAAATCCGCTCGGCCGCAACCGTGGTGGCCGATGCGGCCGCCGTGGCCGAGGCGGCGGACGCGATCATCCTGATGGTGCCGGACACGCCGGACGTGGAGCGGGTGCTGTTCGGGCCGCATGGCGTGGCGGAGGGCATCGGGCCGGGCAAGCTGGTGATCGACATGTCCTCGATCAGCCCGATCGCAACCAAGAGCTTCGCCGCACGCATCAACGCGCTGGGGGCGGACTACCTGGACGCGCCGGTCTCCGGCGGCGAAGTCGGCGCGCGCAATGCCGCGCTGACCATCATGGTCGGCGGCCCGGAAGCCGCCTTCGCCCGCGCGGAGCCGCTGTTCGCCGCATTGGGGAAGAATATCACCCATGTCGGGCCGGAGAACGGAGCCGGCCAGACCTGCAAGGTGTGCAACCAGATCATTGTCGCGCTGAACATCCAGGCGGTCGGCGAGGCGCTCACCTTCGCGCGCAAAGCCGGCGCCGATCCGGCCAAGGTTCGGCAGGCTTTGATGGGTGGTTTCGCTTCATCACGCATTCTTGAAGTGCATGCCGAGCGGATGATCGCGCGAACGTTCAATCCGGGCTTTCGGATCCGGCTCCACCAGAAGGATCTTAACCTCGCGCTCACGGCGGCGCGCGAAATGGGCATGGCGCTGCCCAACACCGCAGTTGCACAGCAGATGTTCTCGGTCGTGGCGGCGCAGGGCGGGGCGGAGCTGGACCATTCCGCGTTGGTGACGGCCATCGAGCGGATGGCCGGGCTGCCCGACTAGAATCGACCAATGGATACAATAGTACGCGCACCTTTCGTTGGGCGGGACGTGTTGCACCCCATGAGCCTCGGCCCTCTCGCCGTTCGTGATCTTTTTATGCGAAACGACGCTTGCTGATCCCCCAAATTTAGCAATAATATACCTTCGTTCTTGATTATGAGACGCGGCGCAGGCGATGGCTCGCAGCGCATCCGTCTGGACCACACAAGAGGTAGAGTATCATGCGTTTCACCGAGATCGGCCAGCAACTCCGGGCATACCGCCTGGAATCGGGCCTGCGCGCCGAAGAGATCGCAGCCCGCCTCGGGGTCTCCCGCGCCGCGTTGTATCGCTATGAAAAGGGCGAGGTGATCAAGCTCGACACCATCAAGCGCCTCGCCGAACTGTTGAAGATTTCGCCGCTGTCGCTGCTGGGCATCGGGGTCGAATATTACAGCCGCCCGATCGGCTATTTCGAACGCATCCGGCAGGTCGAGGAGACGGCGGACCAGATCCTGCAAGTCAACGGCCCGGTCTGCTATCTGACCACGTCCGACGGCTACGACAGCACGCTGGCGCAGTCGTTCGAGGAATTGGCCGACGCGGCCGGCGGCGATCGCGGCGGGCAGCGGGCGATGGCGGAACAGGTGCTGGGCATCCAGGCCGCCCGCAAGCGCATGTATTCGCTCCGCAAGCCCAGCATCATCTGCATGATCGCGGTCAGCCGGGTGGAGCAGTTTCTGGACACCGGGGTCGGCGGACCGCTGAATCTGTCCGAGCGGACGCGGCGGCTGTGCCGGCAGGTCGCCGCGACCGAGGTGCAACGCATCGCCGACCTGATGGAAGCCGAGCCGATGGGCCTGCAATTCGGCCTGCTGCCTGGCGCCGAGCCGACCGGCGAGTTCGCCATTCTGCGCGCGCGGGACCGGGCGAGCCTCGCCGTCAACCCGTTCCGGCCCGATGCGAGCCCGTCGGGCGGCGTCGGCGTGGCGATGATCACCGGTGCCGACGAAGCCGTCGCCGCCCACCAGCGCGTCGCCGAGACCCTGTGGCGGGAGGCGCTGAAGGGCGCCGCCGGCGCCGCTCGGATTCGGCAATTGCTGGGGGACAACCGGGCGGCCTAACCCGGCTTGCGGAACACGAACAAAGCCGTGTCCATCGCAAAGCTGCCGTCCGCCTCGATGGCGAAGTGGCGGCGGACATCGACCGACGCCGCCGCCTGCAACGCCCGGATCGCCGCTTCCATGACCGGCGGCGTCCGCATCCGGGCGATCCAGGCGGCGAACTCGATGCGAATGCGGAAGGCTTCCGTCGTGCCGCCGATCAGGCCGGCGCGAGCGGCCGAGTCGTCCCATTCGGCGCGCGAGCGGTTGCGGACATGCGAGGTGTCGCGCAGGATTTCGATGGCCTGAAAGAACGTGTCCAGCGCCGGGCGGCCGGGCGTGACCACATCGCAGAACGCGACGATGCCGCCGGGTGTGACGACCCGTGCCGCCTCCCGCAGCCCGGCATCGAAGTCGCCCCAATGGTGGGCGCTGTAGCGGCTGACCGCCATGTCGAAACTGGCGTCCGGAAAGGGCAGGCTTTCGGCGCGGCCCTGTTGGGTGGTCACATTGGTCAGGCCGCGCTCGGCGGCGGATTTCGCCACCACGGACAGCATTTCGGCGGACAGATCGTAGGCGACCATTTCGCCCACATGCGGCGCCAGCGCGTAGGCGACGTGGCCGCCGCCGGTGCCCATGTCCAGCACCCGCGCATCGCTGCGCCCCTTGGCCAGCGCCGCCAGGGCGGCCAGATCCTCGCCGGCGGCGTGGACGGCGCTGACCAGATAGTCGGTGGCCTTGCCGCCATATTGGGCGACGACCAGTTCGTCCTGCGTGCGCGCGTTCATTGCGTCCTCCTGTGTGTGGCGAAAAACTGCCCCGCCGCCGCCACCGGTACAAGACCGGTAGTTATGCTGGTATAAGCGGTGATATGGACGCCGCCCGAACCCTGATCCAGCGCCGCGCGCTCGG
>CAJCJG010000349.1 GCA_903970625.1 Solirubrobacterales bacterium 70-9
CGTCTGAAAGATTTCCGCCGTATCGCCACCCGCTACGACAAGCTCGCGCGCAATTTCGCCTCTGCCGTCGCTTTGGCCGCCATCGTCACATGGTGGACCGATTGAGTCTGGACCCTAAAGCCAGCCACAGGACCCCCCAAAAATTCCGCCCCAAAAGGCACGCGTTTTGGCACGCCCTTAACGTTACGATATCATAACCATATGCCCGCCGCGCCTGGAAAAAGCAACAAATTGCCAAGCTGCGGCCGGCGTGCTCACATCGGTGCAGTGACGGGAAAAACCGTTGCGCGTCATCGCCGGATCAACCGGCAACCATCTGGGAGGATGCCATGAAATACCTCAGCGCCCTGGCGCTGGCTCTGGGTGCCACCATCGCCGTCGCCGCACCCGCCCGCGCCGACAAGCAGTTCGTCATCGGCGTGTCCAACACGCATATCGGCAACTCCTGGCGCGAGGAGTTCGTCTGCTCGATCAAGGCCGAGGCCCTCGCCTCCGGCCTCGTCTCGAAAATCGTGCTGGCGAACCGCGAGGCCGGCCCGTCCGAGCAGATCGCCGACTTGCGCACGCTGATCTCGGCCGGCGTCAACGCCATCATCATCGACCCGTCCGACCGCAAGGCGTTGGACCCGGTCATCAAGCAAGCGGCGCAGCGCGGCATCATCGTCATCGCCGCCGACCAACCGGTCGATGCGCCGGACGCCTACATCGTCACCGGCGATCAGGTCGCCTACGCCCGCGTCGGCGCCGCGTGGCTGTTCAAGCAACTGAACGGCAAGGGCAGCATCGTCGAGATGCGCGGCATCGACGGCACCCCCGGCGACGGCGAGCGCAAGAAAGGGTTCGACGAGGCGTGGGCCAAGAACCCCGGCATCAAGATCGCCGCCACCACCTTCATGGATTGGTCGAACGAGAAAGCCGCGCAGCAGATGTCGGCGCTGCTCGCGTCCGGCAAGCAGTTCGACGGCGTCTGGACCTCCGGCATCGACTACACGGTGATCGAGGCGATCAAGGCCGCCCACAAACCGTTCGTGCCCCTGGTCGGCGCCGACAACGCGGGCTTCATCAAGCAACTGATCGACTACAAGAAGGACGGTCTGATCGGCATCGCCGTCAGCAACTCGCCCGCCATCGGCGCCGCCGGCCTCGTGGTGGCACTCGACCTGTTGCAAAAGAAGTCGCACCCGCATTGGACCCAGGTGACGCCCGCCGCCTGGGACAACACGACCGACGAGGGTGTCGCGGCTCTGAAGGCGCTGTACGATCCGAACGTCGCGCCGACCGACCCGGTGTACGGCCCGATCCCCAAATACGGCCACTTCACCGCCGAGCAGGAGAAGGCGTGCAAGGGTCCGGGCGAGTAACAACCGCCAAGATACCGTCGTGGCCGGGCTTGACCCGGCCATCCACGCAGCGGAGCCGGACGGAGTTGGGCCTTCAAAACGAGCACGCCGCGCTCTGCGGCAAACGCACCGCGTGGATGGCCGGGGCAAGCCCGGCCACGACGTAAATGGAGCAGGTGACGACGCCCACGCAGCATCATTCCGGCCGGCGCACCGACCGACTGCGCAAACTGCTCGCCCGCCACGCGGCCCTGGTCGGCATGCCGCTGTTTCTTGTCGTGTTCCTCGCCGCCACGGTCGCGATCCACCCGGACTTCAATGCGTTCGACGCGCAATCGCTGGCCATGGCCGCGCTGCCTTTGGCCTTCGCCGCCGCAGCACAAGCCGTCGTGGTGATCTCCGGCGGCATCGACCTGTCCATCGGTTCGGTCATGGCCGTCGCCAACGTGCTCGCGGCCCGCACGATGGAGGAGGCGGATTTCGGCACCTCGCTGCTGCTGGCCGCCGCGATCCTGCTGGCCGGCGCCGTGGTCGGCGCCGTCAACGGCGCCCTCGTCGTCGTCTCCCGCGTGCCGGACGTGATCGTGACGCTGACCACCGGCTTCATCTGGGGCGGCGTGGCGCTGCTGATCCTGGAGCGCCCCGGCGGCGGCGCACCCGACGATTTTCTGGCGCTGGCGACCGGTACGTTCGGAACGCCCTGGCTGTCGAACTCGCTGATCCTGCTCGCCGTCTCGGTGGCGGTGATCTGGATTCCGGTGCGCGCCAGCAAGACCGGATTGCGCCTCTACGCCATCGGCAGCGATCGCGTGGCGGCCTTCCGCAGCGGCGTCGCCATCGGCCCCAGCCGCATCGTCGCCTACATCGTCGGCGGGCTGTTCAGCTCCATCGGCGGCATCGGCCTGACGATGACCACAGGCATCGGCTCGCCCCGCGCGGGCGTGCTCTACACGCTCAGCGGGCTGGCCGCCGTCGTCATCGGCAGCGTCAGCCTCGTCGGCGGGCGCGGCGGCGTCGTCGGCCCCGTCATCGCCGCCTTCGTCCTGACCCTGATCCCGTCCGACCTGATCTTCCTCAACATCGACCCGAATTTCGGCCAGGTGATCCAGGGCACGCTGATCGTGCTGGTCGTCATGGCCGGCGGTCTCGCCACATTGGCGCGCACCCGCAAATGACGGCTTGGCTGCAACGCAACACCATTGCGGTGCTGATCCTGCTGCTGCTGGCGTTCGTCGCCGTGGTGGAGATGATCAAGCCCGGCACCATCAACGGCGTCTGGCTCTCCAACACGCTGCTGTTCGCGGCCCCCCTCGGCATCCTCGCCGCCGGACAGACGCTGGTGATGCTGACCGGCGGCATCGACCTGTCCGTCGTCAGCGTCGCCACCGGCGCCGCGTTCCTGATGACGACCACAAGTTTGCGCGTCGGAGACACCGGGGCGGTCGCCATCGGCCTCGCCCTCGGCCTGATCGTGGGCCTCGTCAACGGCATCGGCATCGCCGTCCTGCGCGTGCAGCCGCTGGTGATGACGCTCGGGACCGGGCTGATGACCCAGGGTATCATCATCGTTTACAGCCAGCGCATCCTCTCCACCCGCTCGGTGGTGCCGGACTTCATCCACACTCTCGGCTCCGGCCGTCTGGCGGACGCGATTCCGGTCGATCTGTTTCTGTGGGTGCCGATTGCCGCCGTGACCATCTACGGCCTTGCCCGCACCGGCTTCGGCCGCCTGCTGTATGCGGTCGGCGACAATCGGGAGGCATGCTATCTGGCCGGCATCCGCGTCTGGCGCGTGCTGCTGGCCGACTACGCGATCTGCGGCGTGCTCGCCGCCGTCGCCGGCATCGTCCTCGTCGGCAACACCAACTCCGCCGATCTCGGTTTGGCCGACACCTATCTGCTGCCCTCGGTCGCCTCCGTCATCATCGGCGGCACCTCCATCTTCGGCGGTCGCGGCGGCTATGCCGGCAGCATCGTGGGCGCGCTGATCCTGACGGTGCTGAACGGATTGTTGACCCTGCTGGATTCGCCCGAGCCGGTGAAACAGATCCTCTACGGTGCCATCATCTTCCTGCTCGCGACGGCCTACACGCGCCTGACCGACTGAAGGAACACCGGAAATGCCCAGAATCGCCGTGCTGGACGACTGGCAGGGCATCGCCCGCACCAGCGCCGACTGGTCGGCGCTCGCCGCCCGCGCCGAAATCGTCTTCTTCGCCGAGGCTTTTTCTGACGAGGACGACGCGGCGACCCGCCTCGGGGAGTTCGACATCGTGCTGTCGATGCGCGAACGCACGAAGCTGCCCGCCTCGCTGATCGCCCGGCTGCCGAAGCTGCGCATGCTGGGCATCACAGGCACCGCGAACGCCTCGCTGGACCTGCCCGCCTGCACCGCCCACGGCATCGTCGTCTGCCACACCACCAGCACCGGCGCCGGCGCGTCCGCCACCGCCGAACTGGCGCTGGGCCTGCTACTGGCCGCCGCCCGCGCCATCCCCGCCGCCGACGCAACGATCCGCGCCGGCGGTTTCCAGGCGGG
>CAJCJG010000350.1 GCA_903970625.1 Solirubrobacterales bacterium 70-9
GGCGGGCGCTGCTACTCGGCAACCAGCGGCTCATCGCGGACCCTGGCGCGTTCGCGGAGCGCGCGGCGGCGTTGGAAGCCGGCGGCAAAACGCTCGCGTGGCTGGCGGACGGGCCCAAACTGCTCGGACTTTTGGCGTTCGGCGACACGGTGAAGCCGCAAGCGATGCGGGCCGTCTCCCGGCTGGCGGCGGCCGGCATCCGCAGCGTCATGCTGACCGGCGACAGTTTGGGCCCGGCGCAGGCGGTGGCGGCGGCGCTCGGCATCGCCGACGTGCGGGCGGGCCTGCTGCCGGACGCCAAATCGGCCGAGGTGACGAAACTGCGGGCAGAGGGCGTGGTTGCGATGGTCGGCGACGGTATCAACGACGCGCCGGCCCTGGCCGCCGCCAACCTGGGCATCGCGATGGCGACGGGGACGGACGTGGCGATCAGCGCCGCCGGGATCACCCTGATGCGCGGCGATCCGGGTCTCGTGCCCGACGCCATCGCCGTCGCCCGCCGCACACGGCGGAAGATCGCCGAGGGGCTGGTGTGGGCGTTCGGCTACAACGTGATCGGCATTCCACTGGCGGCGACCGGGCTGCTCAGCCCGGTGCTGGCGGGGGCGGCGATGGCGCTCAGCAGCCTCAGCGTGGTGGCCAACGCCCTGACTTTGCGGTGGTGGAAGCCGGGGTAGGCGCCGATAATCCAGGCAAACGGGAGATTCTTATGGGCCAGATGATCGACGGCACCTGGGTGCGGCAAGACCATCTGGCGGCGACCGTCGATGGCGCGTTCCAGCGGCCGGACATGGTGTTCCGTGACCGAATCGCGCTGGGGACGGCGTTTCCGCCGGAGACCGGGCGCTACCATCTGTATGTGTCGCTGGCCTGCCCGTGGGCGCATCGCACGCTGATCGTGCGGGCATTGAAGGGTCTGGCGCCGCTGCTGCCGGTCTCGGTCGTCAACTGGTTCATGGGCGAGGACGGCTGGACGTTTTTGCCCGGGGATGGCGTCGTGCCCGACCCGGTCCTGGGGGCGACGCATCTGCACCAGCTTTATTCCCGCGCCGATCCGCATTTTACCGGGCGGGTGACGGTACCGGTGCTGTGGGACATCCCGACCGGCCGGATCGTCAACAACGAATCCTCCGACATCATCCGCATCTTCAACACGGCGTTCGACGGCCGGGGCGCGGCGCCTGGCAACTATTATCCGGAGGATTTGCGGGAGAAAATCGACCCGATCAACGCGCGCGTCTATGCGACGCTGAACAACGGCGTCTATCGCTCGGGCTTCGCCAGCACGCAAGCGGCGTACGAGGCGGCAGTCGTGCCGCTGTTCGAGACGCTGGACTGGCTGGAGGGGATTTTGGTCGCCCAGCCGTTCCTGGCCGGCGAGCGGTTTACCGAGGCCGATATCCGGCTGTTTACCACGCTGATCCGCTTCGATCCGGTCTATCAATATCATTTCAAATGCAATCTGCGCCGGCTGACCAACTATCCGGCGCTGTGGGACCACACACGGTCGCTATATCAGGTGCCGGCGATCCGCGAGACGGTCGATCTCCGGCACATTAAGGGACATTATTTCCAGAGCCACGCGCACATCAACCCGACGCGGATCGTCCCGCTCGGCCCGTCGCTCAGCTACGACGTTCCCGGCTCGCGGCTGCCAGCGCTGCTGGCGCAACTCGGGGGCTAGGCCGCGACGGCTGCCTGCGCGGGCGTGAGCGTTTCCAGCTTGCCCAGGTCGGCGACATGCAGCAGAAGCACCCCGGCGCGATCGGCCGCAATCTCGGCTGGACGCGGCATTTTGCCGCGCGTCAGCGTCAGCACGACGAATCGTGTCGCCCCGAGGGCCGCCGCGCCTTGCGCCAGCGCCCGGATGGCGGCCGCATTCAGTTCCTCGCCGGCCCGGTCGCACAGGATGGCCACCGTCTCGGCGCCGCGGGCGGCCATGACATAGACGTCCGATGCATGCTGGTCCGGCTCCATCGACAGCGACACCTGCCAGCCATGCGCGCGCAGCCACGCCGCGCAGTAGGCTTCCATCTCGCTGCGGGTCAGCGAGTCCGGCCATTTCAGGCGAGCGACGGCGCCGGGCGAGGGGCGCCGGGCGCGCCGAACGAACACGCGGCGGAGCAGCGGCGGCACGATCAGCGCGAGGACGATCAGCGCCACGAACCCCGCCATGACGGTCGCAACATGTTCCTGCGACTCCGGCGATAACAGCCAGATCATGCTGCCCATCGGGATGCAGAACAGGATCACGAACATCAGGATGCCGAAATTCATCGAGCCACTCCGGGTGGACGCGGCACACCTAGGAGATTGGGGTGATGGCGCCAAGCTTGGAGTGGGAAGTGTTACTTCGGGTTTACAGAGGGTGCCGGCGATCAAGGGCCGAGCACACGAAGCAATTCCGACCGGCGTTTGGCAAGGGCGACTCAGGTTGCCAGCAGGTCGTCGACCGCAAAGCGACCGGCAATCGGGTATAAGCCTACGACGATGAAAGGCACGCCCCAAATCTTGAAGAAAAACGGCGTGGCGCCGGACACAGCCATGGACTCCCAGAAAATCGCGAAGCCACCCCACAGCGGGCTGAACGGGATCAGCAGCGCGTCGCGCGGCATCAGCAACAGACCCTGACCCGGCCGATCCCACCAGATCAGGCGCTCACCGTCGGCCAGCCGATCCGCGATGGCAGCACGGGAGGAGTTTTCCGTAATTGTGCTAAACGTTTGCAAGGTCACGGCAAGCCGCATCCACCGCATCCCCCAGCCGCTCGACGATGGCCGCGATATTGTCGGCCGTCGCGTTATAGGGCGGCGCGATACAGATATGGTTGCCGCGCGCCCCGTCGATGGTGCCGCCCATCGGGTAGATCGCCAGACCGCGCTCGTGGGCCGCCGCCCCGATGCGTTCGTGCAGTTTCAATGCCGGGTCGAACGGCACCTTGCTCGCGCGGTCGGCGACCAGTTCGATGGCCCAGAACAGGCCGCGCCCCCGAATGTCGCCGACATGGCGGTGGTTGCCGAGGCGTTCGGTCAGGCCGGTTGCGAGGCGCTCGCCCATCGCGCGGACGTTGGCGAGCAAATCATCCTCGGCGATCACCTGCTGCACCGCCAGCGCCGCCGCGCAGGCGACCGGGTGCGCCTGATAGGTTTGGCCGTGCATGAAGGCGCCGGAACCGGCGCGCAAGCCCTCGATCACGCGACGGCCGGCCAGAATGCCGCCGATGGGTTGGTAGCCGCCGCCGAGGCCCTTGGCGATCACTTCGATGTCGGGCGAGACGCCCTCCTGTTCCCACGCATGCAGCGTGCCGGTGCGGCCCATGCCGCACATTACCTCGTCCAGAATCAGCAGCGCGCCGTGCCGGTCGCAGATCTCGCGCACGCGACGGAAATAGCCGGGCAGGGCGGTCACGCACCCGGTCGTCGCCCCCACCACCGGTTCGGCACAAAACGCTACCACGTTTTCCGGCCCGAGACGCTGGAACTCGGCTTCCAGTTCGTCGGCCAGACGGGCGACGTATTGCTCGTCGGACTCATCGGACGCCTGGAAGCGGTAGGAAAAGCACGGCGAGACGTGGGAGAACGACTCGGACAGCATCGGCAGGTAAGGTGCGCGGCGCATGGCGTTGCCACCGGCGGCCAGCGCGCCCAGGGTGGTGCCGTGATAGCTTTGCCGGCGGGCGATGACGCGCGTGCGCTGCGGTTGCCCGATTTCCAGAAAATACTGGCGGGCGAGTTTCAGCGCCGCCTCGAACGCTTCGGAGCCGGAGGAGACGAAGAACGCATGGCTCAGCCCGCCCGGCTCGTCCGCCAGCAAAACGTCCGCCAGTTCCTCGGCGGCTTCGTTGCTGAACAATGCGGTGTGGACATAGGCGACTTTGGCCAGTTGCGCGCTGATTGCCGCATTTACCCGCGCGTTGCCGTGCCCGAGGCAAGCGACCGCGGCGCCCCCCGAGCCGTCGATGATCGCCCGGCCATCCGGCCCGTACAGAAAGATGCCGTCGCCGCGCGTGGCCAGCGGCGGGTCTGTGGCCAGCGACCGGTGCAGAATGCGGCTCATGGGCGGTCTCTCTCCAGGGCTGTGACGCGGGAACCGCTCTTGACGCCCCCGCAACCCAACGGTAGCAAGCCCGCGCTGTCCGGCAAGGAAACTTGCTCAGGAATGCAGGCATGAGCGACGACGGACCACGCGGCCAAGTGGGAAAAGACTCCTTCGAGGCAAGGCTGAAGTCCGCGCGGGAGAAACAGGGGCTCGACCCGAAGGCGTCCGACCCGGACAAGCGGTTGTCCGCTCCGTCCGCGATGGGCGTGGGGATGCGGGTGGGCGTGGAACTGGTGTCGGCGATGGTCGTGGCGGTGGCCATTGGCTGGGCGCTGGACCGGTGGCTCCACACAAGCCCCGCGTTTCTCGTGGTGTTCGTGCTGCTCGGGTTTGGTGCGGGTCTCGCCAATCTGTGGCGGGTGATGGGCCCCGGCCGAATGCCGGGAGCCAAATGAGGAACCGGGCGACGCAGCCCAGAGCGTGAAGGACAAGACCGTGGCGGCCGGAGAACCATCTATCGACGCCTTGGGTCAGTTCAAGCTTCACACCACCCTCGGCCCCATCGGCGCTTCGGTGAATTTTACCCAGTCCAACCTGCTGATGGTGATTGCCAGCGGCCTCATCCTGGCGCTGCTGTATTATGGCGCCCGTCCGCGTGCGATCGTGCCGGGCCGACTGCAAGCCGCCGCCGAACTCAGCTACGACTTCATCTACAACATGGTGTCGGAACAGATCGGCCACGAAGGGCGGAAATTTTTCCCGTTCGTGTTCACCCTGTTCTTCTTCATCCTGTTCGGCAATCTGCTCGGGCTGCTGCCGTTCAGCTTCACCTATACCAGCCACATCGCCGTCACTGCGGCACTCGCCATTCTGGTGATCGTGCTCGTGACCGTGGTGGCGCTGGCCATCCACGGGCTGCACTTCTTCAGCTACTTCTGGCCGTCGGGCGCGCCGATTGCGCTGGCGCCGATCATCGTGCCGGTGGAGATCATCTCCTACCTCTCGCGCCCCGTCAGCCTGTCGATCCGGCTGTTCGCCAACATGGTCGCCGGCCACGTCATGTTCGAGGTGTTCGCCACCTTCATGGTGATGATGGCGGGGGCCGGAGTGATCGGCTACGCGGGCGCCATCGGACCGCTTGCGCTGAACGTCATCCTGATGGGCTTCGAGCTGCTGGTCGCCGGCTTGCAGGCTTACGTGTTTGCGGTGCTGACCTGCATCTATCTTCACGACGCGGTGCATCTGCACTAGACCGCCCCTTAATCCCCCAACGGAAGGATCGAGACCATGGACCATGAGGCCGCCAAAGCCATCGGAGCGGGCATTGCCGTCATCGCGCTCGCCGGCGTCGGTATCGGCATCGGCAACATCTTCTCATCGCTGGTGACGAGCGTTGCCCGCAACCCGTCGGCCCGCGACCAGGTGTTCGGCCTCGGCATTCTCGGGTTTGCGCTGACGGAAGCGGTGGCGCTGTTTGCGCTGCTGATCGCGTTCCTGATCCTGTTCACCTGAGATGGCGCGACGCCTCTCAGGGGTAGCGGTCGCTTCGGTGGCGGCTGCTCTGGCCACGACGCCGGCGCGGGCGGCGGGGATGCCTCAGCTCGACTTCGGCAACCCGCTGCTGCTCGCGCAGGTCGTATGGCTCGGCATCATCTTTCTGGTGCTGTACCTGCTGCTGTCGCGCTGGGCGCTGCCGCAGGTGGGCGCGGTGCTGGCGCATCGGGCGGAAACCATCGCCGCCGACCTCGACGTGGCGCGCCGCGCAAAGGAAGAGGCGGATGCGGCGGTCGCCGAACTGACGCGCGCGACGCGCGAGGCGCATGCCGGAGCCCAGGCCGAGATCGCCGCCGCCGTCGCCGCCGCGAAAGCCAAGACCGACGCCGAGTCGGCGGACCTCAACGCCAAGCTCGACGCGCAGATTGCGGCCGCCGAGGAACGGATTGCGGTGGCGCGGACATCGGCGCTCGGCGCGCTGGAGCAGGTGGCGGTCGAGACCGCGCGGGAAGTGGTGGGCCGACTGATCGGTTCGTCGCTTGACCCGGCGCTGGTGCCGCAAGCCGTGGCCGGCGTGCTCGCCGCGCGCGCGAAGTAGGAGGCGGGCAATGCACGAAGAAAATTTCTTCGCCGATCCGCGAAGCTGGGTCGCCGTTGCGTTCGTGATCTTCTTCGTGGTGTTCGGCACGCGGCTGTGGAAGGCGTTGACCGGCATGCTGGACAAGCGGACGGAGACTGTCCGCGCCGAACTGGACGAGGCGAGCCGCCTGCGGCGTGAAGCCGAAGCGATGCTGGCCGACGCCACCAAGGCGCGCGAAGCGGCACTGATCGAGGCGCGCGCGCTGCTCGAAGGCGCCCACGCCGAGGCCGGGCGGCTGGCAAAGGCCGCCGCCGAGGAGGCGGAGA
>CAJCJG010000351.1 GCA_903970625.1 Solirubrobacterales bacterium 70-9
GCCGTCGAAGCACAGCACCGGTGCGGGCGACAGCCGCCACATCTCCTCCAACTGCTCGTCGGTCAGCGCCGTGCCGAGCGGGGCCACCGCCCCGGCAAACCCCGCCTGATGCAGCGCGATCACGTCCATGTAGCCTTCGACGGCGACGATCACCGCCCCATCCCGCGCTGCCTCCCGCGCGAAATCCAGGCCGTAGAGGGTGCGGCGCTTGGAAAACAGATCGGTCTCCGGCCCGTTCAGATATTTCGGCTGCCCGTCGCCCAGGATGCGGCCGCCGAAACTGATCGTCCGCCCGCGCCGGTCGCGGATCGGAAACATCACCCGGTTGAAAAACATTTCTCGTGCCGGCCGGTCGTCCTGCGCCTCGCTGACCAGGCCGGCCGCCACCAGTTGATCGGTGGAAATGTCCTGCCGCGACAATTCGGCGGCCAGCGCGCCGCGCCCCTCGCCCGACCAGCCGAGGCCGAACTTTCGGATGGTTTCGTCCGACAGGCCGCGTCCGCGCAGATAGTCCAGCGCCCGCGCCCCTTCCGGCAGGAACAGTTTGCGCTGGAACGTGGCCGACGCCGCTTCCAGCACGCCGTGCAGATCCAGCCGCCGCCGCTCCGCATCCGCCGCCTCCGGCGTAGGCTTCGGCACCTCCATCCCGGCCTCGCCGGCCAGTTGCTCCACCGCCTCGATGAAGCCAGCGCCCTGCGACTGCATGACGAAACTGACCGCGTCGCCGTGCGCCCCGCAGCCGAAGCAGTGATAATGGTCGTCGTACACGTAAAAACTCGGCGTCTTTTCGCCGTGGAACGGGCAGCACCCTTTCAGTTGCCGGCCGGAGCGGGCGAGTTTCACCTTCCGCCCGATCACGGCCGCCAGCGGCGTCCGGGCGCGCAGTTCGTCCAGAAAGGCGGGCGAGAGCGCCATCAGCCGCCCAACTTGGCTTTCACGATTGGGCCGACTTTCCCCATGTCGAGCGTGGCCGCGTATTTCGCCTTTAGCGCCGCCATGACCTTGCCCATGTCCTTGATGGTGGCCGCCCCGGTTTCAGCGATGGCCGCGACGACCGCCGCCTCGGTCGCTTCCGCCGCCATCTGCTGCGGCAGGAACGCCTCGATCACGGCGATCTCCGCTTCCTCCTTTGCCACCAGGTCGTCGCGCTTGCCCTGTTTGTACAGGTCCACGCTTTCGCGCCGCGTCTTGGCCATGCCGCGCAGCATGGCGACGATCTGCTCGTCCGGCACCTTCTCCAGCGCCGGGCGGGCGGCGATGTCGGTGTCCTTCAGCTTGGCCATGATCATGCGCAGCGTCGAGACGCGCGGCGCGTCGCCGGCCTTCATGGCGGTTTTCAGTTGCTCGGTGAACTGGTCGCGTAGGGCCATGCCACATGCTCCCGTAAAAAAGTCCCTCTACTATAAGGATGGAGTCGCTGCACCACCCCGGGAGGCGATTTCCCAGCCATGCGCGGTTGGCGTTGCGGTGGGAAAATTTTTCCCATAGGGTCCGCGCCATGCCGATACATGTGGACGACATCATCGAAAAGCTCGGTGGCGCCGAGGTTGCTGCCCGCAAGCTCGGCGTTGGCACCGAGGCGCTGCGCAAATGGCGGCAAAACGGCGCCATCCCCACCCGCCACTGGCCCGCGCTGATCCAGGCGACCGGCCTGGCGCTCGGCGACATGCCGGGTGCTGCCCAGGAGACTGCCATGCCGGACCCGACCGCCGTCCCCGACGGAGCAACCGCCTGCCTCGCCCTGGCCGACGGCAGTGTCTTTTGGGGTCGCGGCTTTGGGGCGTTCACGCAGGGCGAACCGGCGGAGGTTTGCTTCAACACCGGCATGACCGGCTATCAGGAAACGCTGACCGACCCGTCCTACGCCGGGCAGATCATCACCTTCACCTTTCCGCATATCGGCAATGTTGGCACGAACGCGGAGGACATAGAGGCCACCACCATCGCCGCGCGCGGCCTGATCGTGAAGCAGGACGTGACCGATCCGTCCAACTGGCGCTCGACCCAGCGCCTCGACGGCTGGCTGCGCGCGCAGGGCGTCGCGGGGCTGGGCGGCGTCGATACAAGGGCGCTGACCGCCCGCATCCGCGACGGTGGCGCGCCGAACGGCATTCTGTGCCATCCGGCCGATGGCCGGTTCGATATCCCGATGCTGGTCGCGCGCGCCGAGGCATGGCCGGGGCTGGAGGGGATGGATCTCGCCAAATCCGTCTCCTGCACGCAAGCCTATGCGTGGGACGAGACCGAGTGGGCGTGGCCGGCCGGCCACGGCCGTCAGACGGCACCAAAACACCATGTCGTCGCGGTCGATTACGGGGCCAAACGCAACATTTTGCGCTGCCTCGCCGCCGCCGGGTGCCGTGTGACGGTGGTGCCGGCGACCGCGACCGCCGAGGACATTTTGTGCCACCGGCCGGACGGCGTGTTCCTCTCCAACGGCCCGGGCGACCCGGCGGCGACCGGCACCTATGCGGTCGCCGCCATCCAGGGCGTGCTGGGCGCGGGCGCGCCGCTGTTCGGGATTTGCCTTGGGCACCAGTTGCTCGGGTTGGCGCTGGGCGCACGCACTTACAAGCTGGCGCGGGGCCATCGCGGGGCCAACCAGCCGGTGAAGGATTTGACTACCGGGCGGGTCGAGATCACCAGCCAGAATCACGGGTTTGCCGTGGACGAAGCGTCGCTGCCGGCGGGCGTGACCGTCACGCATGTCAGCCTGTTCGACGGCAGCAACGAGGGCATCGCCTGCGCCGAGCAACGCGCCTTCAGCGTGCAGTATCACCCGGAAGCGAGCCCTGGGCCGAGCGACAGCCATTATCTGTTTCGGCGGTTTGTGGCGATGATGGATGGTGGCAGTGAGTGATCCTGGCGGCTTCCGTGAGATTGCCCGGACAGTCCGCATCGAGTATCCGATACCGTATATTTGCGTGGCACTCGGTGCGCTCGCCCTAGCATGCTTTGCTCTAACCATCGTCGTGCCACCCGCGATATCATGGCTCGTGGCTGGGATGGGTGCGATGGCGCTCCTAGGAGCAGTCGGACTGCCGGTTTATGCTATGGTTTACCGCCCGGAATTGTTGCGATCAGAACGACATAGCCTGATGACCCGAGCGTTCGATGTGATGCTGGACAAGGGCGCAACTCAGGACGCACGTTCCAAAGCTGGCCAGATCGTCGAGGGCACGTTGCTGGCACACGCCAACGGCCCTCGACTGACGCATCCACCGACCCCAGTTCGTACGACATCCAACCCGGAGGTTGAAGATGAGTGAACGTACATACCTCGTCGCGATCGACGCCTGGAATACGACCCATGACGTCTCTGTGGTGAAGGACTTCATCAAGAGCAGCACCATGATTACCGATTGGTGGAACTATATTCCGTATGTGTTCCTGTTGGTATCGCCGCTAACTGCGAACGAACTTAGCGATGCGCTAAAGCCATACACGAAGGACGCGGGCCTGCTGGTCATCGAAGCGAATCCAGGCAGCGCTCAAGGCATGCTGCGAAAGACCGCGTGGGAGTGGTTTGATCGTCGCGTGCAGCAGACGGGCACTGGCGAGTCCGGGCTTGGAAGTGGAGTATCCTACAGTGGCCCTAGTGAGTCGGGACTTGTGGGCAGTGGATGGCCAAGTGGCAATAGCACCGTCTGAAAAGTACTGATCTGACATGCCCAAACGCACCGACCTAAAATCCATCCTCATCATTGGCGCCGGCCCCATCGTCATCGGGCAGGCGTGCGAGTTCGACTATTCCGGGGCGCAGGCGTGCAAGGCGCTGCGGGCGGAAGGGTTTCGGGTGATTCTGGTCAACTCGAATCCGGCCACGATTATGACCGATCCGGGATTGGCCGATGCCACCTACATCGAACCCATCACGCCGGATTTCGTCGAGCGCATCATCGCTCGCGAGCGGCCGGACGCGCTGTTGCCCACGATGGGCGGGCAGACGGCGCTGAACACGGCGATGAAACTCGCCGCCAGCGGGGTGCTGGAGAAATACGGCGTGGAACTGATCGGCGCCAAGGCCGACGTGATCGACCGCGCCGAGGACCGGCTGAAATTCCGAGACGCGATGGCCGAGATCGGCATCGAAAGCCCGAAATCCGCCATCGCCCACACGATGGCCGAGGCGCGCGAGGCGCTGTTGCTCGTGGGGCTTCCCGCCGTGATCCGTCCGAGTTTCACGCTCGGCGGCACCGGCGGCGGCATTGCCTACAACCGCGAGGAATTCGAGCAGATCGTCTCCGGCGGCCTGGAAGCCTCGCCCACCAGCGAGGTGCTGGTGGAAGAAAGCGTGCTGGGCTGGAAGGAGTACGAGATGGAGGTGGTCCGCGACAGTGCGGACAACTGCATCATCGTCTGCGCCATCGAGAACATCGACCCGATGGGCATTCATACCGGCGACTCCGTGACGGTCGCGCCCGCGCTGACGCTGACCGACAAGGAATATCAGCGGATGCGGGATGCCTCCATCGCGTGCCTGCGCAAGATCGGCGTCGATACCGGCGGCTCCAACGTGCAGTTCGCGCTGAACCCGGCGGACGGGCGGATGCTGGTGATCGAGATGAACCCGCGCGTGTCGCGCTCGTCCGCACTCGCCTCGAAAGCCACCGGCTTCCCGATTGCCAAGATCGCGGCGAAACTCGCCGTCGGCTACACGCTGGACGAATTGTCCAACGACATCACCCGCGTCACGCCCGCGAGCTTCGAGCCGACCATCGACTACGTGGTGGTCAAAATCCCGCGCTTCACGTTCGAAAAATTTCCCGGCACGCCGGCGATGCTGACCACCAGCATGAAATCAGTCGGCGAAGCCATGTCTATCGGCCGCAGCTTTGCAGAAGCGCTGCAAAAGGGCCTGCGCAGCATGGAGACCGGGTTTTCCGGCCTCGACCCGATCCCGGCCCCGGGCGACGGCGGCGCGGATGCGTTCCGCGCGGCGCTGTCGCAGCCGAAGCCGGATCGCCTGCTGATGGCAGCACAAGCCTTGCGGGCGGGCGTCAGCGTGGAGGACATCCACGATGCCTGCAAGTTCGACCCATGGTTCCTGCGCGAACTGGAGAAGATTGTCGCGGCCGAGCGCGAGATCCAAGCAAACGGCCTGCCGCGCGACGCGACCGGTTTGCGGCGGCTAAAGGCGCTTGGATTTTCGGACCGGCAACTCGCCAATCTCGGCCGCACCAGCGAACCCGCCATCGTGGCACTGCGGAAAAAACTCGGCGTGCAACCTGTGTACAAGCGGATCGACACGTGCGCCGCCGAATTCGCCTCGGCCACGCCCTACATGTACTCGACCTACGAAGGCGGCTTGGGTGTGCCCGCGTGCGAGTCCGACCCGACCGACCGGCAAAAAATCCTGATCCTCGGCGGCGGCCCGAACCGCATCGGCCAGGGCATCGAATTCGACTATTGCTGCGTCCATGCCGCCTACGCGCTGCGCGAAGCGGGCTTCGAGACCATCATGGTCAACTGCAACCCGGAAACCGTCAGCACCGACTACGACACGTCGGATCGCCTCTATTTCGAGCCGCTGACCGCCGAGGACGTGATCGCCATCGTCCGGAGAGAGCAGTCGAACGGGACCGTGCTGGGTTGCATCGTTCAATACGGCGGGCAAACGCCGTTAAAACTGTCGCAGGCGTTGCACAAGGAAGGCATCCCCGTCCTCGGCACCACCGCCGACGCCATCGACGTAGCGGAGGATCGCGAGCGGTTCCAGGTGCTGCTGCAAAAACTCGGCCTGCTGCAACCGGAAAACGGTATCGCCCGCTCCGCCGACGAGGCGGAGGCGATCACGGACAGGATCGGCTTCCCCGTTGTCATCCGGCCCAGCTACGTGCTCGGTGGGCGCGCCATGGAGATCGTGTACGACAAAGCCTCGCTGCACCGCTACATGCGCGAAGCCGTCCGCGTCTCGGGCGACAATCCTGTTCTGATCGACCGCTATCTGAACGACGCCATCGAAGTGGACGTGGACTGCATCTGCGACGGGGAAACCGTGTACGTGGCCGGCGTTATGGAGCATATCGAGGAAGCCGGCATCCATTCCGGCGATTCCGCATGCGCGCTGCCGCCTTACACGCTGTCCCCCGCGACGGTGACGGAGTTGAAGTCGCAGACGGAGTCGCTGGCCAAGGCGCTCGGCGTCGTCGGCCTGATGAACGTGCAATACGCCATCAAGGACTCCTCGATCTACGTGCTGGAGGTCAACCCGCGTGCCTCCCGCACCGTGCCGTTCGTCGCCAAGGCGACCGGCGTGCCGGTGGCGAAAATTGGCGCCCGCGTCATGGCCGGCGCGCGCCTGTCGGATTTCCGGCTGGACGACCAGGCCATCGCGCCGCACGTCGCGGTAAAAGAGGCGGTATTCCCGTTCAATCGCTTCCCTGACGTGGACACGATCCTCGGACCGGAGATGAAATCCACCGGCGAGGTCATGGGGTTGGACGCGAGCTTCGAGCGAGCCTTCGCCAAAAGCCAGTTGGGCGCGGGCGTGAGGCTGCCGGACAAAGGCAGCGTGTTCCTGTCCGTGCGCGACAGCGACAAGCCGGCCGCCGTCAACGTGGCGCGGCGGCTGGTCGATCTCGGCTTCACCATCCGCGCCACGCGCGGCACGGCGGCGCGGCTGCGGGACGCGGGCCTGGCGGTCACGGTCGTCAATAAGGTGTTGGAAGGCCGGCCGCATTGCGTGGACGCGATCCGCTCCGGCGAGGTGCAACTGGTCATCAACACGGCGGCCGGCGCGCAATCAGTCACGGACAGTTTCGACATCCGCCGCAGCGCGCTGACGCACGGGGTGCCGCACTACACCACCATCGCGGGCGCCCGGGCGGCGGCGCACGCCATCGCCGCAATGCGGACCGGCGCACTTGAAGTCGCGCCGCTGCAAGCCTACTTTCGCGGCTCGTTCTGAGACCCGTCGCGGCCGCCCGGCCGTTGGCGGCAGCGGTGCGTACCGCGACTGCCCTAGGGCCGCGGTTGCCGCTTGCAGGCTCGGGCGCCCCACGTCAAGCTTTCCGGCCCGTTTTACGCTGCTTGCTCCGAGGTTGATGCCGTGCAGAAATTTCCGATGACCGCTCCTGGCCTCAAGCGCCTCGAAGACGAGCTGCGAACGCTGAAAAGCGTCGAGCGCCCGGCGGTGATCCGCGCCATCGCGGAGGCGCGGACGCATGGCGATCTGTCGGAAAACGCCGAATACCACGCCGCCCGCGAGCGCCAGAGCTTTATCGAAGGCCGGATCGCCGAACTGGAGGAGATTACCTCGGCCGTCGAGGTCATCGACCCCTCCACCCTGTCCGGCGAGCACGTCAAGTTCGGCGCCCATGTGCGGCTGGTGGACGAGGAGACGGAGAAGGAGGCCACCTATCAGATCGTCGGCGTCCACGAGGCCGACATCAAGGAGGCGCGGCTGTCGATCTCCTCACCGCTGGCCAAGGCGTTGATCGGCAAGAAGAAGGGCGACACCGTCTCGGTGCCTGCCCCGGGCGGCGACCGGTCCTACGAATTGCTGGACGTGCGGTTCGGGGGCTGACCCCGTGAGCATGATCGGGCTGGCGGACGTCCGCGCGGCGGCGGAGCGGATTGCCGGAAAAGTGCTGCGCACGCCGTCGATGTACAGCGACGCCGTTTCGCGCGCGACGGGCGCGAAGGTCACGCTGAAGCTGGAGAATTTGCAGGCGACCGGCGCGTTCAAGGAGCGCGGTGCGGCCAATCGGCTGGCGCTGCTCACGCAGGCCGAGCGGGCGGCCGGCGTGGTGGCGATGTCGGCCGGCAATCACGCGCAGGCGGTGGCGCGGCATGCGCAACTACTTGGTATCTCGGCCGTGATCGTGATGCCGCAATACACGCCCTTGTCCAAAGTCACCCGCACCTCCGGCTGGGGCGCCCGCGTCGTGCTGCACGGCGAAACGCTCGCCGAATCGGCCGACCACGCCTATGCCATCGCCCGCGACGAGGGGCGGGTGTTCGTCCACCCCTACGACGACGCGGCCGTCATGGCGGGCCAGGGCACGCTGGCGCTGGAACTGCTGGAGGACGCGCCGGATCTCGAAACCCTGGTCATCCCGGTCGGAGGCGGTGGCCTGATCTCCGGGTGCGCCGTGGCGGCGGCGGGCATCAAGCCGGGCATCGAGGTGATCGGCGTCGAAGTCGCGGCCTACGCGGCGCTGGCGCAGCGGCTCGCCGGCCTGCCGGTTTCGGTCGGCGGCTCGACCATCGCGGAGGGCATCGCGGTGCGTGACATCGGTGCCGCGCCGCTGGCCGTGATCCGCGCCCATGTGGCGGACGTGGTGGTGGTGCCGGAGCGGGCGGTGGAGGAAGCCATTGCCTTGCTGGTCGAGGGTTGCAAGACCGTCGCCGAGGGCGCGGGGGCGGCCGGGGTCGCCGCCCTCCTGGCGTTTCCGGACCGCTTTGCCGGCAAGCGCGTCGGTATCCCGGTCTGCGGCGGAAATATCGATTCGCGCATCCTGGCCAATGTCATGCTGCGCAACCTGTTGCGCGACGGGCGGCTGCGGCGGCTGGTGATCGAATGCCCGGACCGCCCCGGCGTGCTGGCCGACATCGCCGGCAAGATCGGCGGCGCCGGCGGCAACATCATCGACGTCTCGCACCACCGCATGTTCGCCTCCCCCAGCGTGCAGACGGCCGAACTGGAAGTGATGTTCGAGGCGCGAGACGCCGAACACAGCGCCGAGATCGTGCGGATGTTGCAGCAGACTTATTCGATTCGGATGGGGTGATGTCTGGCTGGGGCGACGCGATTCGGCACGAGTGGGATCTCGATCCCGCGTTCCTAACCGTCAATCATGGCTCCTACGGGGCCACACCGCGCTCAGTGCTGGCGGCGCAGCGCGAGTGGCAGGGGCGGATGGAGGCGCAGCCGGTGCGCTTTTTTGGGCGTGAGGCGCCTGCCGCCCTGCGCGCCGCCGCCGCGCGGTTGGCCCCCATTCTGGGCGCAGAGGGCGACGATCTGGTGTTCGTCGAAAACGCGACAGTCGGCTGCAACGCCGTGCTGCGCTCGCTCGATTTTTCTCCCGGCGACGAGATTCTGGTGCTGAGCCATGGCTACGGCGCCGTCGTCAAAGCTGCCCGCTACGTC
This sequence comes from Solirubrobacterales bacterium 70-9, assembly GCA_903970625.1. GTDB lineage: Bacteria > Pseudomonadota > Alphaproteobacteria > Acetobacterales > Acetobacteraceae > CAJCJG01. The sequence goes on from CAJCJG010000351.1 coordinate 9,095, forward strand.
GCTTCCCGCGCCGGGGCGCGCGTGGTTGAGGCAAGAGTGCCCTTCCCACGACCGGACGACGACGCCGTGGTCGCGGCGGTGGCCGGTGCCATCACGCGGCGCACCAGGCTGGCGGTGCTGGATCATGTCACCTCCGCCAGCGCGCTGGTCCTGCCGCTGAGGCGGCTTGCCGACGTATGCCGTGCGGGCGGCGTGCCGGTGCTGGCGGATGGGGCGCATGGTCCGGGCAATCTGGACCTCGATGTGCCGGCGACGGGGGCCGACTGGTATGTCGGCAACTGCCACAAATGGCTCTGCGCGCCCAAAGGCTGCGGCTTTCTGTGGGCGGCCCCGGCGCGGCAGGCGGGGCTGCACCCCGTGACCATCTCCCACGGCTACGGCCAAGGGTTTGTGGCCGAATTCGACTGGACCGGGACGCGCGACATGAGCGCGTATCTGGCCGTGACCGCCGCGCTCGATTTCCACGAGCGCCTCGGCGGCCCGGCGCTGCGCGCCCGAAACCGGGCACTCGCCGCCGAGGGGGCCGCTCTGCTGGCCGGACGGCTCGGGACCGAAACCGGGAGCGGCAACGGGGCGACGAACGCGATGGGGCTGGTTCGCCTGCCGCTCGCCGGCGACCCCTCGCGCGCGCTCGCTTTTCGCGAACGGTTATTGGATGCCGGCACCGACGCGCCGGTCAACGCAATCGACGGCGACATTTGGCTGCGCGTCTCGGCGCAAGCCTACAACACGCGCGCCGACTACGAGCGGCTGGCCGATCTGGTGGAGCGTGCGCTTTAGCTGTTGGCCCGTTCGATCAGTCGCGCCGCCACCTCGCCCACCACCAGCGCCGTCAGGTTGGTGTTGTGCATCACGTTATCCGGATAGATGCCGGTGTCGGCCACACGCAAATTCTCGAACCCGTGGACGCGCAGATCCGGCCCCACGACCGCCCGCGCGTCGCTCGCCGGCCCCATGCGCGCCGTGCCGGCCTGATGGTGCGCCGGCCCCATCCCCTCCGTCAGCGCCTGCGCGATGGGGATGGTCGGGTCGTCGATCCAGGTTGCACCCAGGCGCCGGAACGCAGGTGCGGCCAGCATCTCCCGGAAGAATGCCCGCGCCCTCGCGAAGCGGTCGGTGTCGCGCTGGCGCGTGTTGTAGCGATGGTCGATCACCGGCGCGTGGCGCGGGTCGCTGTCGGCGATGCGGACGAACCCCTCCGCCTCCTGCCGCGTGAGGTAGGTCCAGAAGCCGGCGATATGTTCCTCCTCGTCCACCGGGAACGGATGCGTTTGCCATTCCGGTTCGCCGTCCTCGTTGGTGGGGCCGCGCACGTTGGCGGCGAACAGGCGGCCGGTCTGCACCCCTAGGCCCTCGGCGCGAAACCGCATGCCGAGGCCCGGATGGTCGGTCAGGTTCTTCCCCACCGGCAGGTCGGCCACCACCGGGATGCCGGCCGCGCGCAGCCACTCGGCGGGGCCGATGCCGGAGCGTTGCAGGATCGCCGGACTGTTATAGACGCCGGCACTCAGCACGATCTGGTCGGCGGCGGCCGTTTGGGGGGCGCCGTCGCGATCCGCATAGGCGACGCCGGTGGCCCGCCCGCCGGCCAGCAGCACCCGGTCCACCAGGCAGCCGCTGCGGATGGTCAGGTTCGGGCGGCGGCGGCCGGCGCGCAGATAGGTGGTGAGGGTGCCCAGCCGAACCTCCTTGTAGCGATTGTGCGGAATGGCGCCGACGACTCCCGCCTGCCCGTCCGGCGCGTTCAGGTCCGGCGCCTCGCGCACGCCGAGTTCCACGCAGGCCTGGTACATCGCGCGGTTCACCGGCGCCCAACTGGCCTGTTTGTAACGCTGGATGGTGATCGGGCCGGAATTGCCGTGGCCCGGCTGGTCGCCGAAATCCAGATCGGTCTCGATGGCGTCGAACAGCGGGGCCACGTCCGCCCACGCCCACCCCTCGCACCCCATGGCCGCCCAGCGGTCGAAATCGAACGGGGCGCCGCGCGCGGCGATGGTGGCGTTGATCATCGACGTGCCGCCGACCAGTTTGCCACGCGGCAGGCGGGGTGCCCGGCCGCCCAGGGTGCCGGCGCCGTCGGTATTCAGAAAATCCCAGTCGAATTCGGGGATGCCTGCCACCCGCCAGCTATGCTCGCCGCTGACGGCCAACAGCGGCGGGACGGATTCCTCGTTCGGAAAATCCGGGCCGGCTTCCAGCAGCAGCACCCGCCGATCCGGATTTTCCGACAGGCGGG
>CAJCJG010000352.1 GCA_903970625.1 Solirubrobacterales bacterium 70-9
CCGCCGCGTCGCCGACGCTGGGCAAGCCTGCGCCGCCGCCCCCGCCATGGGATTTCCGGTCGTCCTGAAGCGCCGGCGCTCGGTCCGGCCGGAGCAGGGGGCGCGCGGCGCCATCGCGCTCGACCTGCGCGACGCGGGCGCGGTCGCCGATGCGTTCGCGATGCTGGAACGCCGGCAATCCGCGCGCGGCGACACCGGGTTTTTGGTGCAGCGGCAAGTGGGACGCATGCGCGAACTGCTGGTCCGCGTGGCCGAGGACGCGTTGTTCGGCCCGACCATCGGTTTCGGCCAGGGCGGCACCGCCGCCGCCGCATACCACGACGTGGCGCTCGACTTGCCACCGCTGAACCTGCCGCTGGCCCGTGCGCTGATCGAACGGACGCGGGTGGCCCACGCCCTCGGCCCGCTGCGCGACCAGCCGGCGGCGGACGTGGAAGCGGTCGCCAAGACGCTGGTCCGCGTCAGCCAGTTGGTGGTGGATTTTCCGGAAATCGTCGAACTCGACATCAACCCGCTGTTCGCCGACGCAGACGGCGTGCAGGTGGCCGACGCCTGGATCCGGCTGCGGGCCGCGGGCGATCCGCCCGGCAAGCTGGCGATCCCGCCCTATCCCGCCGAACTGATCGGCACCTACGAGGCACGCGGCGAAACCTTCGCCATCCGCCCGATCCGGCCCGAGGATGCGGAGGCGCACGGCGCCTTCTTCGCCCGCCTCTCGCCGGAGGACGTCCGCTACCGCTTCTTCAGCGCCATGCGCGAACTGTCGCCCGAGATGATGGCGCGGCTGACGCAGGTGGACTACGAGCGCGAGATCGCCTTCGTCGCCATCCGCGACGCAACGGGCGAGACGGTCGGCGTGGCCCGTCTGGTCGGCGAAGTCGGCAGCCCGGAGGGCGAGTTCGCCGTCGTCGTGCAGCCGGACATGAAGGGGCGCGGCCTCGCGCGGCATTTGATGCAACGCCTGATCGCCTGGGCGCAGGCGCGCGGGATGGCGGCCATCGCGGGCCAGGTATTGGCCGACAACGCCCCGATGCTGGCCTTCGTCCGCGGCCTCGGCTTCGTCGTCCACCGTATGCCGGACGAGGACGGGGTGGTCGAGGCGCGACTGGATCTGGCGGGCGGATAAGATGATTGCGGATACGCTGCCACAATCTATAACCGTGTATAGACTTCGGGAGTGTTGCCCGTGCAGGAAACCAAAATCGCGCGTCTGTTCAAGAATGGCGCGAGCCAGGCGGTGCGCTTGCCCGCTGAGTTTCGCTTCGAGGGCGATATCGTGTACGCAACACGGGATGCGCTGACGGGCGACGTGCTGTTGTCCCTGCGTCCGGGCGCCAGCGCCTGGGCAGCATTCTTCGCCCTGGCGGCCGAGAGCAGCGTGCCAGCCGATTTTATGTCCGAACGGCCATTGAACGAGCCACCGCTGGAACGCGATGTGTTCGCGGACGGCTGATACGTGCTCCACATGCTGGACACGGACATGGCCAGCTACGCCATAAAGGGCCGGGCTCCTTCGGTCGCCGCAAAGCTCGCCGAGATAGCTCCGGAATTTGTTTGCATTTCGGTGATGACGCGGGCCGAACTGCGATACGGGGTGAAACGTCTGCCGGCTTCTCACCGCCTCCATGTGGTGGTCGGAAGGTTCCTTCAGATCGTGCGTATCCTCCCGTGGGACTCGGCATGTGCCGACGTCTACGCCGATATCCGCCACCAACTGACATCCGCTGGCAGGCCGATTGGGCAGATGGACATGATGATCGCTGCCCACGCCATCGCCGCCGATGCTGTTCTGGTGACGAACAATGTGCGCCATTTTGCGGCGATAGCGGCCCCGCTTGTCCTCGCGAATTGGATGAGCCTGGACTGATCGTGCCCCTGGACCGCAGCGCGTCGAAACGCCTACGGTTCGGTTATGTCCTATGTCGCGGCACCGGCCGCTTTTGCGGCGCCAGCCGCCGCCCGTCGCCGCGCCATTCTGGGCGTTCTGGGCGCTGGGTTCTGCTTCGCGGTCGCGGCGGCGCTGATCAAGGCCACGCGGGCGTCGGCCATTCCGACGTTCGAGATGGTGGTGTTCCGGAGCATCCTGATCGCGCTGGCGATGATGGCGGTGCTGCGCCGGCAGGGTGGCTTTCTCGCCGCACTGCGCACGCCGCGGCCGGGCATCCATGCGATCCGCACGGTTCTGGGCTTCATCGCGATGACGACGGGCTATGTCGGGTATGTCCGCCTGCCGCTCGCCACCGTCACCGCGCTCGGCTTCGCGATGCCGCTGTTCCTGACGCTGCTGTCCGTGCCGTTGCTGGGCGAGCGCGTCGGCTGGCAGCGCGGCTGTGCCGTCGTCGCGGGGCTGGTCGGCGTGCTGATCGTCGTGCGCCCCTGGCGGGCTGCCGCTGCCGACACGCCGATGGACGCCGTGCTGCTGGTACTGGCGGGCGTGGTGGCCTGGGCGCTGACCATGATCACCATTCGCAAGCTCGGCAATGCCGGCGAGCGGAATGCGACCATCGTGCTGTGGTACTGCCTCGGCAGCCTCGTGTTGTCGCTGGTGCTGGCGCTGCCGGGATGGGTCACGCCAAGCCCGCGCGACTGCGCGCTGCTGGTCGCGGCCGGGCTGGTGACGGCGGCGGCGCAGTTGCTGATGACCGACGCCTACCGCTCCGGCGAGACGACGTTAATCGCTCCTTTCGAGTATGGCGCCATTGTCCACGCCACGCTGTTCGGTGCGCTGCTGTGGGGGGAGATGCCGGACGGATGGACGTTTCTCGGGATCGCCATTCTGATCGCGGCCGGCCTATCGATTTGGTGGCGCGAGGTGGCGGTGCGCGCGCGGTGACGAAGCTTGTCGCCGTCACGCGGGTTCTGAACGAGGAAGACATTGTCGAGCCGCTGATCCGGCACCATGCGGTTCTGGTTGACCATCATATCGTGCTGGACAATGGCAGCACGGACCGGACGCTGGAAATCCTCAGCGGCCTGATCTCGGAAAAGATCCCGCTGACGATCCTGCACAACGATTCCTCGATCTTTTCCGAGACGCAATTCAACACCTCGCTCTACCGTCTGGCCGTCGAGGACTACGGCGCCGACTGGGTGGTGTTTCTCGATGCGGACGAATTCGTCGATGCGCGCGGCGTGGGCGACCTCCGGTCGTTCCTGGCGACCGTACCGCCTGGGCAGCCAAGCGTGGGCTTGCAGATGGTGCATTACGAGGCGTCGTCGCCGGCGACGGACAACGACGCCAACGTGGTGCGGCGCTTCTCGCGCCATCGTCCCGACCCGACTTGCGTCTGGAAGGTCATCGTGCGCGGCGACATCGGCGCCGACCGCGTGACGGTCGATGCCGGCAACCACTTCATCTTTGTCGATGGCTCGCCCGTTGAGTCGATGAAGCAGTTTATCGTCCCGCTGGCCCATTTTCCCAGCCGGTCGCCGTACCAATGGGCCGCCAAGGCCGTCACGGGGCGGTTGAAGGTCTTGGGGGCTGGCCAGCGGGAGCGGGAGCAGGACAGGGCGTCGCATTACAACGACGCGTTCGAGCATCTGAAATGGCACCCCCAGGCCTACATCGCGGGGCTGGCGGAACGGTTCGAGCGGACGAAGACCTCGCCCGATCTGGTTGACGATCCGATCGACTATCTGGGCGGCGAGCTGATCTACACGCAGCCGGTCGATTATGGCTGGCGTGCCCTGAGCCTGACGCTGGCGATGATGGAAAAAATGGCCACGACACTCGGCGCGACCATCGACGCCAACGCGGCGTTGCGCGCCAACGTCGATTCCGGCCTCGGCGATCTGCGGGTCGTCTGCCGCCACGACTCGGGCGGCGCGCCGCCGGTCGCGTACGGCTCCATCGTCAGCGAGGCGTGGCGCGACGCGGTCGGCCCTGGCTTTCCGGCCCTGTTGGGCGATGGGTGGAGCAAGCCCGAAAGTTGGGGCGGCATCTGGGGCGTAGGTCCGGTCCACGCGCTGCGGCTATACTATCATTCCGCGCCGGCCACCCACGCCCAGATCGAGGCGGTTGCGGTAGCGGCGCTGGCAGGCACGCGGGAGCGGCAGCAGGTCGATGTCGTCGTTCGGGGCGAGACATTGGCGACGTGGGAGTTCACACGGGAGAACAATCGCGGCCTCCGCTCCGTCCGTGTTCCGGCGTCGTTGATTGCAGCGAGCCTGCCGGTGATGACGCTCGAATTCCGGCCGCACTCGGTGGCCGCACCGGCCGACCTCGATCCCAGCATCCCCGACGGCCGACTGCTGGGGATGGCGCTCCATCGCCTTCGCCAGCGGGTCGAATAAAGGGCGGCGCGGCCGCTCTATTCCGCCTGGGAAATCCGCACCGCGATGGCAGCGGCGGAGGCGCGGTTTTCCACGCCGAGCTTAATGTAAATCTGCTCCAGATGCTTCGTCACCGTGCCCGGCTTCAGCCCCAAAATATCGCCGATGTCGCGGTTGGACTTGCCCCGGCTGATCCACAGCAGCACCTCCGCCTCGCGCGCCGTCAGCCCGAGGCGCTGGCGCAGCAGCGTCTCCGCGCTGGAGGTTTCGGCCGCGACCACCCGCAGCAGCATCTCGCCCGGGCCGAACTGTCCGACGAAATGGAATTCCAGCGTGCGCGTGCTGTCCGGGAGCGATGCCACGCAGCGACCAGGTACCAGATCGGCCGGGTTGACCACCCAGTCGGCGGACCACGCGTACAGATCGCCGCCGCGCCCGTCCGGGGCGGCGTCGGCGGCCTCGCGCAGCAACGCCGCCGCCTGCGGCGTGGACCACAGCACGCGGCCGTCCGGCCCCGCCGCGATCAGGAACCGCCCCGCCGCGTCCAGCGCCATCTGCGCGCTGCGCGTCCGCCGCGCGTTGACCAGATGCACGCCGATTCGCGCGATCACCTCGTCCGGCACCACCGGCTTTGTGACGTAGTCGACACCGCCGGCCTCGAAGCCGCGCACCACGTGCTCGCTTTCGGTCAGCCCGGTCATGAAGATGATCGG
>CAJCJG010000353.1 GCA_903970625.1 Solirubrobacterales bacterium 70-9
CTCTGCTCCCGGACGAAGTTCAGGAATTGCCAGACCGCGACCGCCCGCATCCGACCCGTGATCGTTGTCGCCTGCCCCAATGTGCGCGCCAGATCGGTCCGGTCGAGCAGATAGGTGGACAGGAATTCCCAGGCGGAGACATTGGGGTGCGCGTTCCGACGATTGCAGCCATCGATTCCGATCGAAACCAGCCATCGATTCCGATTGAAGCCAGCCGGGGATTCCGATGATCCCAGCCGGGTAGCAGCGCGTGTCGCGAGCGGGTGAAGTTGGGCTACTTGTTGGCGGCTTCGTCAAGCTTGGCTTTGGCGGCGCGCAGCTTTCGCATGCTCTCTCCCTTCAGTTCGATGCGGTTTGCGCCGTGCACCAGGCGGTCGAGCACGGCGTCGGCGATGGTCGGGTTGCCGATGTGCTCGTGCCAGAGGTCGACCGGCACCTGGCTGGTCACGATGGTGGACGCCCGGTCGTGCCGGTCGTCGACGATCTCCATCAGGTCGCGCCGTTGCTCAGCCGTCAGCGGCGTGATGGCCCAGTCGTCCAGGATCAGCAGCTGCACCCGGGCCAGGGTCTTCAGCATCCGGCCGTAGCGTCCGTCGCCGCGCGCCAGGCCAAGTGCCTCCAACAGCCGCGGCACCCGGTGATACAGCACGGAGCGGTTGTCGCGGCAGGCCCGGTGACCCAGAGCGCAGGACAACCAGGTCTTGCCCGTGCCGGTTGGCCCGGTGACGAGCAGATCCTGGTGGCGCTCGATCCACTCGCCGCCCGTCAGCTTCTGGAACAGTGCGCGATCGAGGCCGCGAGCGGCACGATGATCGACGTCCTCCGGGGTGGCCTGCTGGCGCAATCCGGCGAACCGCAGCCGTGTCGTCAGCCGCTTGCTGTCGCGTTCCAGCGCCTCGCGCTCGACCAGCATGGCCAGGCGGTCCTCGAAGCCGAGATCGGCGGCATCAGCGTGGCGCCGCTGCTCCTCGAGGGCGCGTGCCATGCCGGCGAGGCCAAGTTCGCGCAGGCGGTCTGTGGTGGGGTGGGTCAGCATGGTGCTCTCCTCAATGGTAGTAGCCGCTGCCGCGGATGTTCTCGTGCTGGACGGGCAGCTCGTCGGGCACGGGTTCGGGGCGAAATGCCCGGTCCAGACCGTTGCGCAGGATCGACTGCACCGACCCGTAGGTGCGGGCGCCGATATCCACGCCGCGCTGACAAGCCGCCTCCAGCCGCTCGGGCCCGTAGCTGCGTACCAGGCGCAGGATCCCCAGGCAGGCCCGGAAGCCCTGCTCCGGATGCGGCTTGGTGGCCAGGATGCGTTCGACCAGCGCGATGGTAGACGGGCCGATCGCCTCGGCCTCGCGCAGCAGCCGGGTGGGCGTCCACTCGGCGTGGCGGCGGTGCGCGCTCGGCATGTGGTCGGGGATCGTCGTGTGCCGGTGCTGCCGCGGGTTACGGACATGGCAGGCGACCCGATCGCCCTTGTGGAACAGCTCGATCGTCTGGTCGGTGATCCGCGCCTCGATCACCTCGCGCACGAGGCGATACGGCACCGAATAAAAGTGCCCGTGCACCTCGACATGGTAATCCAGCCCGGCCCGGCAGCGGCGCCACTCCGCGTAGGCATACGGCGTGTCCGGCATCGGCAGCAGGGCCTGGTGCTCGATCGCCTCGAACAGCGCGCGGCGGCTGGTGCCGAGGTGGCGCATGGGGCGGTTGTTCAGGTCGGTGACCAGCTCGCGGATCGCGCCGTTCAGCTCCGCCAGGGAGTGGAACCGGCGATGGCGCAGCCGGGCCAGAACCCAGCGTTGGACAACCTGGACGGCCACCTCCACCTTGGCCTTGTCGCGGGGCTTGCGCACCCGTGCCGGCAGGATCGCCGTGCCGTAATGGCTGGCCATGTCCTGGTAGGTCCGGCTGATGCCGGGCTCGTAGCGGCTGGCTGCGGTGACGCCGGCCTTGAGGTTGTCGCAGACGATCTGCCGGGCTACCCCGCCCATGCTGGCGAACGTGCCGACATGGCAGCCGATCCAGTCCGGCAGTGACTGCGTCCAGCGTGCCTCGGCATAGGTGAAGTTGGACGCGCCCAGCACCGCCACGAAGATCTGCGCACGCCGCACCTCGCCCGTGGCGCCGTCGATCACCTCCGCCGTCTGCCCGGCATAGTCGACGAACAGCCGCTCCCCGGCCGGGTGGGTCTGCCGCATGGTGGGCGACAAGCGACCGCGCCAGTCGCGTGCGAGATCGCAGAACCGGCTGTAGCCATAGCCATCCGGTTGCCCGGCCCGATACTCCTCCCAGAGCAGCAGGAGCGTGACGCCAGGGCGGCGAAGCTCGGCGTGGATGCGGGCCCACTCCGGCTGCGGACGACCCGCCTCGGGCGTGAAGGGCGGCGTGAAGAGCTTGCGCTCCAGCGCCAGGTCGTCCAGCGCCGCCGGCACCGGCCACGTGATGCCGACCACGGCGGCCCGGCGCAGATACTCGGCAACCGTGTAGCGGCTGACGCCGACCATGGCGGCGATCTGGTGGCCGCTGTGACCACAGACGTGTTTGAGGCGAAGGACTTCTCGAACCTGACGCATTGGCAGTCTCTGGCCTGGCATGACGCTCCCCGGGGATCACTGGAGAGACACCGTGCCGTCGGTGAATGACTGCTCGCGAACCGCGCCGCCGCCCACCCCCTCAGGGGTGGCTGGAATGCGTCGGAATCACTGGCTGGCTTCCGTCGGAATCACCGGCTGGAATGCATCGGAATCGCCGGCTGGTTTGCGTCGGAATACGCATGGAGCTTGAGCGCCCGCCCGTCCGTATCCACCAGCGCGTGCCGCTTGCGGCCCTTGATCTTCTTGCCGCTATCGTAGCCCCGCACA
>CAJCJG010000354.1 GCA_903970625.1 Solirubrobacterales bacterium 70-9
GCGGGGCCGAGCACGACCAGCCCCTGCCCGTGCGGGGCCGCGCGCGCCAGATCGCGGGCGGCGATGTCGGCGGCCTCGGCCGTGTCAGCGCTGACGATCAGGGCGGCGAGGCGGCCGTAGGGTGGCCAGTGGCCGGGGCGGCGCTGCGCAGCCTCGTCCGCCATGAAGCGTTCCAGATCGCCGGCCTTCAGCGCCTGCATCACCGGATGCTCCGGGGAATAGGTTTGCAGCATCACGATCCCCGGCGCCTCCGCCCGCCCGGCGCGGCCGGCGACCTGATGCAGCAACTGCACCGTCCGCTCCGCCGCGCGCAAATCGCCGCCGGCAAGACCGAGGTCGGCATCGACGACCCCCACCAGCGTCAGATGCGGAAAATGCCAGCCTTTGGCGACGATTTGCGTGCCGATGATCAGGTCCACCTCTCGCGCCGAGATTGCCCGCGCGGCTTCGGCCGCCGCCAGCGGGCCGGGCAGCGTGTCGGACGCCATCACCAAGCGCCGCGCCTCCGGAAAGGTTGCCGCCGCTTCCTCGGTGATGCGTTCGACGCCGGGGCCGACGGCGGCAAGACTGTTGGCGGCGGCGCACTGCGGGCAGGTGGGCGGGATCGGCTCCGCATGGCCGCAATGGTGGCATTGCAGCAGTTTCCTGGCGCGATGCTCGACCAGCCAGGCGGTGCAGTTCGGGCACTGCATCCGGTGGCCGCAGGCGCGGCACAGCGTCAGCGGCGCATAGCCGCGCCGATTCAGGAACAGCATCGCCTGCTCCCCGCGCGCGAACGTCGCGCGGATCGCCTCCACCAGCGGCGGCGCCAGGAAATGCCCGCGCTCGGGCATCGCATCGCGCAGATCGAGCAGCCGGATTTCCGGTAGAGCGGCGCCGCCGTGGCGGGCCGGCAGGTTCAGCCGGCGATAGCGGCCGGCCTCGACATTGGCCATCGTCTCCAGGCTGGGCGTGGCGGAGACCAGCACCGCCGGGGCATTGCAAAGACGGGCACGCACCACGGCCATGTCGCGAGCGTGATAGACGACCCCCTCCTCCTGCTTGAACGCACTCTCGTGCTCCTCGTCGATCACAATGAGTCCCAGGTCCGGGAACGGCAGGAACAGGGCGGAGCGGGCGCCGACCACCACCGCCGCTTCCCCTGCCGCCACCGCCCGCCACGTCAGCCGGCGGGTGCGCGACGCGAGGTCGGAGTGCCAAACCGCCGGGGCGACGCCGAACCGCTGCGCGAACCGCTCCAGCCATTGCGACGAAAGCGCGATTTCCGGCAGCAGCACCAGCGCCTGCCGCCTCGCGCGCAAGCACTCGGCCACCGCCTCCAGATAAACCTCGGTCTTGCCCGAGCCGGTCACGCCGTCCAGCAGCGTGACGGAGAAGGCACGGGCGGCCGTCGCCTGCCGCAACTCCGACGCCGCCGCTGCCTGCACGGGGGACAAAGTCGGGCCGGGATGATCCGGGTCCGGCCGCGCGAACGCCGGCGCCACCGGCAGCGTGGCCGGGAGCAGAAAGCCGGCATCGGCCATGCCGCGAATCACGGCGGCGGACACGTGGGCGGCGCGGGCCAGATCGGCGCTGCCGCGCGGCGCGCCGTCGGCGAGTGCCGACAGAACACGTTGCCGTGCTTCGGTCACGCGGGCGTCCGGCGGCGGCGAGCCGGCCAGCCGCCAGCCCGTCGGCGGCGCGTCCGGCCGCAAGGCGTTGATGCGCAGCGCCATCGCGAGCACCTCGCCCGGAGTCGCGAGCGTATAGGAGGCGATCCAGTCGATCAGCCGCCGCAAATCGGCGCGCATCGGCGGGCCGTCGATCATGGCCGAGATCGGCTTCAGCCGCGCGTCGGCCAGCGACTCGTCGGTCGGGCCGTCCCAGACGACGCCCACTTCCTCGCGCCGATTGAGCGGCACGAGCACGAGGTCGCCCGGTTGCGCGTCGAGTCCCGCCGGAATGCGATAGTCGAACGGCCCCGCGAACGGGTACGGCAGCAACACCGGCACCCGCCGCGCCGACGTTTTCGCAGTGTTGTCCAGGCCCAGGCCTTGCTGCCGTTTTCTGTCGGTCGTCATCATCCTATATGGTCTGACGCATCCTCGGCCCGCCGCCCAGGCCCCACCCCAATCGGGAGACCGTCCGTGAAATTTTTCGTCGATACCGCCGAGACCAAGGACATCCACGAACTCGCCGCCACCGGCCTGCTGGACGGGGTGACGACCAACCCGACCCTGATCGCGAAGTCGGGCCGGAAGATCCTGGACGTGATCGCCGAGATTTGCGCGATCGTGCCCGGCCCGGTCAGCGCCGAAGTCGCGGCCACCGATTACGAGAACATCCTGCGCGAAGCCAAGGTGCTGCGTCGGATCGCCACCAACGTCACCATCAAGGTGCCGCTGACGCCGGACGGGCTGCGCGCCTGCAAATACCTGTCGTCGGACGGCGCGATGGTCAACGTGACCCTGTGCTTCTCCGCCGCCCAGGCGCTGCTCGCGGCCAAGGCCGGCGCCACTTTCATCAGCCCGTTCGTCGGCCGGCTGGACGATGTCGGGCAGGACGGCATGGAACTGATCTCCGACATCGTGACGATCTACCGGAACTACGAGGCGCTGCACACGCAGGTGCTGGTGGCCAGCGTCCGCAGCCCGATGCACGTGATCCACGCGGCCAAGATCGGCGCCCATGTCGCGACCCTGCCGCCGGCGGTGCTGCGCAGCCTGTACGCGCATCCGCTGACCGAGAAGGGCCTGACCACGTTCCTGGCGGATTGGCAGAAGACCGGCCAGACGATCGCCTGACCGGCGGCGCGGGGATGGCACGCAAGGCGGGCGCGGCAGCCCCGACATCGCGCCCGTCGAAAGGCCCCGGCGCCGTCGCGGCACCGGACGTGGCGGCCTACCTGCGCGCCCATCCGCGCTTCCTGGCCGACCGGCCGGAATTGTATCGGTTCCTGGCGCCGCCGGACCGTGTGCATGGCGAGCGGCTGGCCGACCACATGCTGGCAATGCTGCGCGCCGAGCGGGTGCATGCGAGCGCCATGGCCGAGCGGGCGGACGATGTGCTGGCCGCCGGCCGTGCGGCGGCGGGCCTCGCCGCGCGGGTGCAGGAGGCGGTGCTGGCGTTGATCGCGGCGGGCAGTGCGGCCGAGTGCGTGGCCGCCGAATTCTCCGCCCATCTGGCCGTCGATGCCGCCAGCCTGTGCGCCGAGGCGCCGTTGGAGGGGGCGCGTCTGCTGCCGGAGGGGACCGTGGCCCGCCTGCTGGGCACGCGGTCGGTTCTGTTCCGCGATGCGGGATCGGATGCCGCGTTGTTGCACGGCGAGGCAGCGGAACTGGCGCTGCACGACGTACTGGTCCGCATCCCCGGCGAAGGCCCGCCCGCCTTGCTGGCCCTGGTAGCCCGCGACCGGACGGCGCTGGACCCATCGCAAGGTGCGGGCGCATTGACCTTCCTGGGCCGAGCCATTGCGGCGGCGCTGCGGCGGTAGCGTGCTCGCAGCGACCGCCCGGCTGGAATTTCTCTCGTGGCTCGCCGCAGAACGCCGCGCTTCGCCGCTGACGGTGGAGGCGTATGCGGCGGACCTCGCCGAGTTTCTCGGCTTCGTCACCCGCCACACCGGCGCCGAGCCGGATCTTCCCGCACTGGCCGGCCTGCGCGCAGCCGATTTTCGGGCGTGGCTGGCGAATGGCGCCACCGAGGGGCGCGGCAACGCCACGCGCGCGCGGCATTTTTCGGCCGTGCGGACGTTCTTTCGCTGGCTCGCGCGCCGGCACGGTGTCGGCAACCCGCAAGTGCGGCTGCTGGCGACGCCCCGCGCCAAGCGCCCCCTGCCCCGCGCGCTGACGCCGCAAGATGCCCGCGCCGTGAGCGAGGAGATCGGCGACGTCTCCGACAGCGCCGCCGATCAGGCACGCGATGCGGCGCTGTTCACGCTGCTCTACGGCTGCGGCCTGCGCATCGCCGAGGCGCTGGCGCTGGACGTCGCCGACGCGCCCCGCGAGGGATCGGACGCGCCGTTGCGCGTGGTGGGCAAGGGCCGGAAGGAACGCATCGTGCCGGTGCTGCCCGTGGTGCGGCAGGCGGTGTCGGGGTGGCTGCGCCATCACCCAAGCCCGGACCCGACGGCCCCGCTGTTCCTCGGCGTGCGCGGCAAGCGGCTCGACGCCGCCGTGGCACAGAAAAAGTTGCGGGATTTTCGCCGTCTCGCCGGCCTGCCGGAGCACGCCACCCCGCACGCGCTCCGCCATTCGTTCGCCACGCACCTGCTGGCCGGCGGCGCCGATTTGCGGTCGATCCAGGAATTGCTCGGCCACGCCAGCCTGTCCACCACGCAGCGCTACACCTCGGTCGATACCGACAGGCTGATGGAGGTCTGGCGCAAGACGCATCCGCGTGGGTGAACTAGGGTTTACCGATGACACCCGTACACATTCTGGATCTGGTGCTGGCGCTGCTCGCGGTCGCGGTGGCGCTGGCGTTGGTGGCGCGCCGGCTGGGCCTGCCGCCGGCCGTCGTGTTCGTGCCGGGGGGTATGGTGCTGGCCGTGCTGCCCGGCGTGCCGGCGTTCCAGATCGACCCGGCGCTGGTGATGACGCTGTTCCTGCCGCCGCTGATCCAGGCCGGCGCGTACTTCACCGTCTGGCGCGACTTTCGCAAGAATCTGCGGCCGATCCTGCTGCTGGCGGTCGGCGCCGTCGGGTTCACGACGTTCGTGGTCGGCTGGGCGCTAAAACTGTTGCTGCCGGACCTGTCCTGGGCAGCCTGCTTCACGCTCGGCGCCATCGTCTCCCCGCCGGACGCGATTGCCGCCAGCGCGATCGCGC
>CAJCJG010000355.1 GCA_903970625.1 Solirubrobacterales bacterium 70-9
CAGCGCGACAGGTCCAGCGCATGGCGGGCGATGAAGAAATTCAGCGCGAGCGCGTAGGCGAGCAGCGCCAGCATGCCGACCAGCTCCGCCTGATCGCCGGGCAGGCCGACTGCCACCAGCACGCCGCTGAACAGCAGCGCCAGGATCAGGGCCGGCGGCATGACCCACTGGCACCAGACAAAGGCGACCGCGTAGCGCATCCAGGCGGCCTCTCGCCCCCACAGGCGGGCGGCGCTGTAAGACAGCACCGGCGGCGTCAGCAGGGCCACGACGGTCCCCAGCAGGTCGCCGAGCGCGGTGCCGGGGGAGCCTGCGACCAGCACCAGCACGAAGCCGACCAGCGCGAAGGCCAGCCACGGCGCCAATGCGTTCAGCAGGCCGGTGGGCGTCGCGTCGAACGCCGCCAAGCCGTCGGCGCGGAAGCGGGCGAGGCGGGCAACGGCGACGGGGAGTTTCATACGCGGAAGGCTTCGAGCACGCGCGCATACACGCCGGCCAGCGCGCGCAGTTCGGCGACCGGCACCCGCTCGTCCACCTGATGCATGCTGGAACCGATCAGGCCGAATTCGGCGACCGGGCAGTGGCGGGCGATGAAGCGCGCGTCGGAGGTGCCGCCGCCGGTGTCCAGGCGCGGCTCGGTCCCGGTGGCGTCGGCGATGGCGCGGCGCAGGGTTTCGACTTGATTGCCGGGCGTGGTGAGGAAGCTTTCGCCGCTGACGGAGAAGTCGATCTCGAATTTTTCCGCGTAGCGGGCGAGGGTGGCGCGAAGCCACGCGGCCAGCGCGGCCGAGGTGTGGCGGTCGTTGAAGCGGATGTTGAGGGTGGCGTGCGCGGCGGCCGGCACCACGTTGTTCGCCGGGTTGCCGACGTCGATGGTCGTGACCTGGAGGGTGGATGGCTCGAACCAGTCGGTGCCGCCGTCCAGGGGTGCGGCCGTGAGGGCGGCAAGGGCGCGGACGAGGCGATGCACGGGGTTGTCGCTGCGGGCGGGATAGGCAACGTGGCCCTGCGTGCCGAAAACTGAGATTTTGGCGGTGATGCTGCCGCGCCGGCCGATTTTGATGACGTCGCCGAGGCGAACCTGGCTGGTGGGTTCGCCGACGAGGCAGAAATCGGGGATTTGGCCGTTGGCTGCCATCCAGTCGAGCACGCGGGCGGTGCCGTCGATGGCGTCGGCTTCCTCGTCGCCGGTGATCAACAGGCTGATCGCGCCCTGGAGCGGGGCTTTGGCCAGATGCTGTGCCGCGCCGGCCACGAAGGCGGCGATGCCGCCCTTCATGTCGCAGGCGCCTCGCCCGTACAGGACGCCGTCCCGCACCTCGCCGCCGAAGGGATTGGATGCCCAGTTGCCGCCGACGGGCACCACGTCCGTATGCCCCGCAAAGCAGAAATGCGGGCTGCCGCTGCCGATGCGGGCAAAGAAATTTTCGATAGGGCCGAAGCGGAGCGGGGTGATGGTGAAGCCGAGGCTTCGCAGGCTATCCGCCAGCGCGGCCTGCGCGCCGGCGTCGGCGGGGGTGACGCTGGCGCAGCGGAGCAGCGATTGCGCGAGCGGGAGCGGGTCGGTGTGCGTCAATCGCGCAGCAATTCGTTGATGGCGGTTTTGGAGCGCGTCTGGGCGTCCACCCGCTTGACGATGACGGCGCATGCGAGGCTGGGGCCGGGTGAGCCATCGGGCAGGTTCTTGCCCGGCAGCGCGCCCGGGACGACGACCGAATAGGCGGGCACGCGGCCGACAAAGACTTCGCCCGTCGCGCGGTCGATGATGCGGGTGGAGGCGGAGATGAACACGCCCATCGAGAGCACGCTGCCGCGTTCGACGATGACGCCTTCGACGACTTCGGACCGGGCGCCGATGAAGCAGTCGTCCTCGACAATGGTCGGGTTGGCCTGCAACGGCTCCAGCACGCCGCCGATGCCGACGCCGCCAGACAAATGCACGTTGCGGCCGATCTGCGCGCAACTGCCGACGGTGGCCCAGGTATCGACCATCGTGCCGCGATCGACGTAGGCGCCGACGTTGACGAAGCTGGGCATCAGCACGACGCCGGGGGCGACGTAGGCGGAGCGGCGGACGACGGCGCCGGGGACGGCGCGGAAGCCGGCGGCCTGGAACTGCTGCTGGCCCCAGTTCTCGAACTTCATCGGCACCTTGTCGAACACCGGGGCACCGCCCGGGCCGGGCATCGGGGCACTGTCGTTCAGCCGGAAACTCAGCAGGACGGCTTTTTTCAGCCATTGGTTCACAACCCAGCCACTTTCGGTCGGTTCGGCGACACGGGCGTGGCCCGCATCCAGCAGCGCGAGTGCGTCCTCGATGGCGGTGCGGGGGGCGCCGGAGGTCGCGGCGGTCAGCGTCTCGCGCGTCTCCCACAGGCCTTCGATGGTGTGTTTCAGCGCGTCGCTCATGCCTGGTCGGGTCCCGTGGGTGTGCGGCCGGACCATGCGCAGCGGGCGGGGGAGTGTCAATTGCGGGCGGGGATGCGGCGGAAGATCCGTCGGCGATCAGGCACCGCCGAAGCCCTTGCCGAGGCGGATGCCGCCCTCCGGAAGAGGCGGTGCAAGGGGGCATCCGGTAACGGACGTCCCCACCGCGATAAGTCCGGGCGAACGGCTATTTGATGAAGGCATATTTCTCGCGGTCGATGGTCAGCGACACCGCGAGGATGATGACCGCGCCCTTCACCATGTCCTGCGTGAAGTTGTTGACCTCGGTGACATCCATGCCGTTGCCGAGCAGCGCGATCACGAGCACGCCGAGCAGTGTGCGATGCGGGCCGCCGATACCTCCTGACAGCGCGGTACCGCCCATGACCACGGCGGCGATGGAGTCCAGCAGCAGCCCACCGCCCGCAGTCGGCGTGCCGGCGCCCACCTGGCCGGTCAGCACAACGCCCGCGAGCCCGCAGATCGTGCCGCTCGCGACGAAGGCCGCCAGCTTGTAGGCAGTGATCGGCACGCCGGCATTGGCCGCGACGATCTCTCCGCCGCCGAGCGCGAACAGATAGCGGCCGAAGCGGGTACGGAAGGCCACGACGGTGAGCAGGCCGGTCACGACGAGTGCGATCCAGATCACGTTCGGCACGCCCGCGAGTACGGCACGGTTGACGAGGTTGGATAGCACAGGGCTTTCCAGAAGGATCGACTCGCCCTGCGAGATCTGGTTGGCGACGCCGGACAGGATCGAGAGCATGCCGAGCGTGACCAGGAAGGAAGGCACCTTCAGCCGCGTCAGCAGCGCGCCGTTGACGAGGCCGACCATGGCGCCGATCCAGATGCCGACCACGGCGCCCGCGAGCCAGCCGAATCGGTTGGCTGCACTGGCGCCGATGATGCCGACCAGCGTGACGATGGATCCGACGGAAAGGTCGATCGAGCCGATCAGGATCACGATCGTCTCGGCAAGAGCAACCAGGAGCAGAACCGAGGACTGGCGACCGATGTTCAGCGCGTTGTCCACCGAGAGGAACAACGGGTTGACCGCAGTGAAGTAAGCCACCAACGCCGCGATCGCGGCAAGCGGCAGCATTACCGCTTGCGCCTGCCGCATCCGTTTCCACATGCCGGCGCGCGGGCGACCGGGTTCGTGCTCCGCGATCGACAGCGTCTCTGGCACTTGCTGCTCCGTCATACCATCGCCCGCACGACATCGGTTTCACGAGGCTTGCCCTGGGGTGGAGCGTCGAAGCGCGCGGAGATGCGGCCGTCGCGAAGCACCACAATGCGGTGCGACATGCCGATGAGTTCAGGCAAATTGTCGGATACCAGCAGAATCGCCGCGCCGTCGTGCGACAGGTCGCGCATCAGCGCGTAGATGCTCCCTTTGGCACCGACATCGAGGCCCCGGCCAGGATCGTCCAGCACGAGCACCCGCACGCCATAGGCCAGCCACTTCGCGAACACGACCTTCTGCTGATTGCCGCCGGAGAGCGCGCCGCAGGCCGTGGCGGGACCGGGGGTGCGGATGCGCAGCCGCTCGACCCAATGCCGGGTCAGTGCGCGCGAGCCGGCGACAGAGATCAGCCGAAGCAGCGTGCGTTCCAGCATGCCGAGATTGGGCAGCGTGAGGTTCCACTCTACCGAGTGCGAACCGATGACACCGGCCACCAGACGCTCGGCCGGTACATAGCCGACGCCGTGGCGGATCGCCTCTCGTCTCGTATGGCGTGCGAGCGCGTGGCCGTCGATCTCCACGCTGCCGCGATCCGGCGCCTCCGAGCCGGCGAGGATACGGGCGAGCACCGATTTGCCGGAGCCGAGCACGCCTGCGATGCCGAGAATCTCGCCAGTGCGAATGGTGAGCGAAACATCGTGCAGCGCCCCCACCTTGGAGACGTTGGCGCGCACCAGTACCGTCTCGGCGGGCGGGGCCTGGCGGTCCTCCTTGTAGTATTGCGCGTCGCGCTGGCGGCCCACGATAAGCTCGTGCAGGTCGGATTCGTCGATGCCGGCGACAGGGAGTTGAGCGATAGCCTGGGCGTCTTTCATCGCCACGATCTCGTCGCACAGCGATAGCACCTCGGTGAGCCGGTGCGAGACGAAGAGGAACGACGCCTTGCCACGCCAGCGCGCCACCCCGTCGAACAGCTTGGCGATCTCGCGGTCCGACAACGCGCTGGTCGGCTCGTCGAGCAAAATGATTGGTTCGACCGGATAGATGCGGCTGAGGGCGAAGGCTTTCGCGATCTCCACCAACTGGCGCTGGCCGAACGAGAGGCTGCCGGTCAGCACCGCGGGCTCAATGTCGATCTCCAGGTCCCGTAGAACGGCCCGCGCCTCGGCGATCAGCCGGCCCCGCTGGAGCAAGCCGCCGCGCAGGAATTTGCGCTCACGGCCGAGAAAGATGTTCTCGAATACCGGAATGGTGGGAATCAGCCCCTGTTCCTGGAAGACGGTGGCGACTCCGTGCAGCGCCGATTCGCTCGGATGGCCGAAGCGGACCGACGCACCGTTGATCCAGATGCTGCCGGAATCGGGCAGGACGACGCCGTTGATCACGGAGATCAGCGTCGACTTGCCCGCCCCGTTCTCGCCTACCAATCCTACGACGCGGTTGCGCGGTATGGTCAGCGACACGTCGATCAACGCGCGTGTCGCCCCATAGGTCTTGGACACCGACCGCAGTTCGAGCGCAGAGCCAGCGGCCACTGCCTCAACGCTCTCTGCCTCCGTCATGCGACCTTGAATGGCCCGGATTTGTAGTGGTCGGCGTAGAGTTTCGTCACCGCCGCGAACTCGCCGCCTTCGATGGCCTTGGCGTAGGCCACGTTCAGCTTGTCCTTGCCTTCATAGGCGGCCCAATGGACCGTGGGGTCGATTGGCAGGATCGTGTTCTGCGGATCCCAGTCGTCCGGGCTCAGGGTGCGGCTCATTTTCTTCCAGTCGAACGGCAGATTCTTGCTCTGGTAGATGCGCGAGTCGATATCCGATGCGTTCTTGGCGGTTGCCAGAAGCGAGCCGGTGTAGAGCATTCGCTCCGGCAGCCGGGGCTTCCAGCCGGCGAGCGCGTCGAACAGGAGCACCGTCGCGAACCCCGCCTGATAGGGCGGCAGTGACGTCTGCGTCGCGACGAACTGGCCGCCCTTGGCGACTTCCTGCAAGCCTTCGGACAGACCGTCGATGCCGGAGACCTTCACCTGAGTCAGGCCGCGCTCCTTCAAGACGCTGAGCGCGCCGAGCGCCATCGAGTCGTTCTGCGCGAACACCGCCTTCATGTCCGGATGCGCGGTGATCATGCTGAGCATGACCTTGCGCGCGCCTTCGCGGACCCAATCGCCGCGCAGCCCGCCGACGATCTTGATGCCCGGCGCTTCCTTGGCCGCGCGCATCAGCCCGGCGGTGCGAGCATCGTCTGTCGGGGTGGCCAGACCCTTGATGTGGACGACCTCGCCTTCGCCGCCAATCGATTCGAACAGTGCCTTGGCGACCTCATAGCCGGCCTGCGCAGAATGCGCCGTCATGTAGGCGACAAAATAGTCGCCGACGTCAGGGGGCGTGAACCAGGCGGGGATTTCCCATAGCGCACCGTAATAGATGTGGTTCTCCTGGCACTGCCGTGCGATCGCCGGCAACTCGCCTGCGGCGGCCACGGTGTTGACGAGCATGGTGGCGCCAGCCGCAGGCAGGCCGCGCACCTGCGCGAGTTCGCGCGCAGCGTCGTTGTTGTGGATGAACTGCTGCGAACCGATGCTGAGGCCCGAAGCGGTCGCGTCAAAGCCGTGCATCCAGGACGCCCAGTAGTCGTTGGCGAGCGTCGCCACCTGGGCGGCGATCTTGCCGCTGACGGCGGCGGAGGTGCCGCGAGCGCCGACCAATGTGGCGGGTAGCGCG
>CAJCJG010000356.1 GCA_903970625.1 Solirubrobacterales bacterium 70-9
CGGGCGGAGCCGTTCAGCAAAAAAATGGCGGCGCTTTGCGGCGCCGCCAAGTTTAGTCCCTTATCGCCTGACTCTTGATACTTCATGCACTAAAAAATCCTATCAGATCATTTGCGCAATGATGGTAGCTGCGGTGAGGCGTTCTGCCGCGGCGGTGGCGGCACGGCCGGCCTTGGTCAGATAGTAGCGGTACGTCCCGGTGACGCGCTTGATCACGCCGAGGTCGAGCAATCGGCGCAGTTGTCGCGACAGCCGGTTGGGGGAGAACATCTCAAGTTCGGGGAGAAGGTCGGCGCGGCGGATGCCGGCGATGTTGACCCGTGGATTTTGCAGCGCGTGCAGTAGCGCGGCATCGCCTGGTTCGAAGAAGTTGATGCCCTTGACGGTCTTCTCCTCGACCTTGCGCGGCTTGGTCAGCCGGTCGAGGGCACGCACGCCAGCGGAGAAATCGTCCAGTGCGGACAGATGGGCGAGGTAGCGCCGATTGCAGCCGAGCAGAATTTCACGCAGGTCGATCAGGCTGTAGATGCTCTTCTTGACGGGAGCCAGTTCGCGGGTTGGTGGCCCTTGCCGATGTTCCACCTTGCGGTGGTGCTTGAAAAACGAAACGTCGTTGGTGGTGGTCTCGATGCGCAGCACGATGCCGCACTTGTCGTACATCTTGATGGAGGATTTGCCGAAGCGATGCTTCACGCATGTGCCCTCGATGCGGGTGGAAAACTGCGAGCCGATCTCCTGAGCCAGTTGCGGGGTGATATGGCGGCCGAGGAAGTTGGCGACCTGTTCGGCTTTGACGTTCAGCACGGTTTGGCGAATGAGTTGGTCATAAAGCGGCGCCAGTGTCGTGGTGGAGCGAAATGCCAGGTCGGTGGCGTATTCGACCTGCATCAGACTCCAGTGATAGGATTGCCCGAACACGTCACACACCGGGCAGCACAGGCCCGCGTAATGATCGAGGACACGGTGCAACTGGTCAGGCGAGAGCGCGTCGGCGAGTTGCTGAGCCCGCTGCCAGTCGTCGATCCGCACGAAGGCGTTGTCGGCCATGGTGTAGCCGATACCGGCCGCCGTCATCTGCCGTGCCAACCAGCTATGACCGTTGCAGTAGAATTGGAGCCGGAAGGGCGCCCAGGTTGGCACCCGCAGATAGACCAGCCCGAGCGCCGCATCCATGAAGTAGAAATAATAGTGCAGGCATTTGCCGCTATCCGGCCGCACGAAGGTCTTGCCGCTGGCTTTGTCGTGCCAGGGCCGATAGCTGTCGCAGGCTTCCATGGCCGAGATGATGTGCACCAGGCCCGGGTGATCGCCGCGTTGCGCCAACACCCGCGCGACCACCTCCTCTTTGCGGATGTGGCTCTTGGCGATGTGCTCGATGCCGATGCCTGCATTTGCAGCCAACGAAGCGGCGCCGTCGCGCACGCGATCCCGCAGCGTCTGGGCGAATTGCGGGTAATCGAAGATGCGGATCCCCTTGGCATAGAGAAATCGGGTCATCCCATCCGCGTAGCAGATCACCGGCACGGTTCCCGTGATCACCACCCGATCGTAGCAGGACAGCACCCCGGCGATCCGATCCTCATACCGGTCCGTCAGAGACTGGCTCATGCCCCACCCCACCACATGACACTCCAGGCGGGGGAGCATACAACAGACCTATTGGTTCCGGCTCGTCCGGCTTAGGAAGCGATACCGAAGCATGGCGTTTTCTTCGGACTCCGTGCTGGGGCGATATTGGATGACAGGGCGCTCGGTCGTGTCAGAAATCCGCGAAATATTTCTGACAAACCTCATCAGGGATCTGCCTCATGAGCCGGCGGTTTCTAGATGCCGCTGGGTGCGGTCGCCGCATGGGGCGCGCGTGCGTGCCGGCGTCGCTCGGCCGTCAAGAATGTCGGCCAGCTCTTTGGCCACGCGGTCGGCGGTTATTTTCAGGTCGGCCTCGCTGGCCGGATCAGTGCCTCGACGTCAGGCAGGATGAGACCGTCCGGGACCGGCGGCGGGACGGTGACCAAGACCTCGGGCGCCTCCAACGCGTTTTACCCCGGTTGATGGCCTCCCAATCAGCGGCGCCTGAACTTCCAATTGGCGGCATGCGGAAATGAATTGACTTCATCGCCCAGGCAAGGGACGAGCCTGGACACTCGAATTGGTGGTCGTATATATGAGACCGTATGACCGTTAATGGCTGAACCACGAGACAAACTCATGCAATCGACCGCCCTGGACTCTCTGCCGCCCAAGCTGCGTCGATCCCTCGCCAAACTCGGGGGCGACATCGCAGCCGCGCGCCGAAAGCGCAGCCTGACCGCGATGATGATGGCGGAGCGGATCGGCTCGGCCAAATCCACCTATTTGAAGGTGGAGAAAGGTGATCCGTCGGTTTCGATGGGGGTGTACGCGATGGCGCTCTTCGTGCTCGGCTTCGGCGACGCGGTTGGCGACATTGTTGACCCTCGGCGTGACGATGTGGGCCTGCTGCTCGATGCCGAGCGGCTGCCAAAGCGCGTGCGTCCCAGGAAGGTGCCCATCGCGCTATGAGACGGAATATCCGCGTCGCCTTGGGCGAAAACGCC
>CAJCJG010000357.1 GCA_903970625.1 Solirubrobacterales bacterium 70-9
ATCGAAATCAGCACGGACCGGGATTGGCATGGCGAACCTCCTTCGTTCGCCATGGTGAATCACACCCACGGCGCGTCGCGGAAGCCCCTCCGAGTCACCCCTTCAGAGACCTGGTATAAAGCCGTTATGATTCGCCCGAGTAGGTTAAATGATTCCTGGTCTCCCCCGACCGCCGCGTCATACGGAGTGGGTGCAAATGCAGCCACGGCACTTGAAATCCTGCGCACTTGCTCATCGGATAGCATTCTTGGTGCCAGTTTTGTTTCTAGGGCGACGATTTTGTCTTGCTGCGCTTGGCTGACGCCCTCGTCGAAAGCGAATAACACGAGCGTACAAACGGGCTCAACGACGATTCCTATAATCACTAGCCACATCGCCACGCGTTGTTTGCGAGAGGGTTTCTCTGGCGTTTCCAGTACGATACCGATCCCCACAGCGATGCCGCCTAGCGTCGCTCCACCCAGCAACCAGACATGGGGCCAGAATGCGCTGACTTCGCCGGAAAAGAACGTTCTAACGAACGTCACAGTAGGGGCGACACTTGCGGGGCTCTTCGCGCTCTGTGTGTTTGCAACAACGTCCAGGAAATACTGGGCTGGCTGCACGAACGGCGCGCCAAAGTGCGGCGCCAATCACATGGCAAATCCGATTGCCTTGCCTGATTGTCGTTCACTGGTATCGCCGCTCGCTGGCTCCATCGTGCTCTCCGGCGTAATAAGCGGCCAGCTTTACCTGCCGCGCACCCCATCCTTCCAATATAAGAACCATATTCGTCAACTCTCACAATTTGATCTGCGAGTAAAACGCAACGATCATCGATGGTATCGAGTGCTCCTTCCGGAAGACCTTGTACTTTGAATAGATCTTCAACTTCGCGAACGAGCTTCCACAGTTTAGCCGAAGATCTCCAGGCAGCCATGCAGCGGCCTCCTACG
The DNA here is from genome assembly GCA_903970625.1 of Solirubrobacterales bacterium 70-9. GTDB lineage: Bacteria > Pseudomonadota > Alphaproteobacteria > Acetobacterales > Acetobacteraceae > CAJCJG01. The sequence goes on from CAJCJG010000357.1 coordinate 936, forward strand.
TCCTGGCGGGGCGGGAAAGTTCTCCAGAAGTACCTCCATCGTCTTGAGCCGGGCGGCGATGCCGACTTCAAGCCGGTCCAGTGCAGCATCGATATCCCGCTCCAACGCGCGCCGCGCCGCACGCTTGGCGTCGGCCGACTTTTTCCGCGCTGCATCGGTCTTCTTGGTAGCCTCACGCTTCGCCATGATGCTCACCTCCGTTTCGATATCTTATCCTCGAACCGCGCTTTCGACCAGTCCGGCGCACTCACCCCGCCTCCACAATCTCCGTCCGCCGCACGCCCACGGCACTGGCCAGCATCCGCAGGCGGTCCGTGACCACTTCGCTTTCCGGCACGCGGGCCGCCGCGTTCACCAGCAGGCGCACCACCTTGTCGTCGATGTGCAACCGGGCGGCGGCCAGAATCTCCGGCACGCTGCCGGAGACGCGATAACCCAACTGCAAAGCGCGGCCCAAAATCAGCGCGCGCCGCCGCAACTCCGGCCGCAGCAGGCCGATGGCGGGCGCCAGCGCCGGGTCGTCGGCGGCGCCGCTGTAGCGGGCGTGGATGACGGCCGCCAAAAACACCCGCTCGGTATGGTCCAGCCCGATCAGCGGGAAGTGCAGCAGCCGGCGATAGCTTTCGATGGCGCGGACACCGGCTTCGTCGCGCCATGCGTAGTCGGACAGCGCGCAGGCCGCCACGCGCAACCGCCGCTCCCCCGCCGTCTCGTTCGGGAACAAGGTTGCCGTCCAAGTCGTCAACGCCGTCGCGAACCCGGGCACGCGGGCGAACGGCAGACCGAAGGATTGCGCGCCTTCGACCAGCGGATCGAGATACCGTTCCGCGTCCGTCAGTTGCGCGTACAGCCAGCCCTCCCGCACTCCCAACATCGAGAACACGACGCGCTCCGATTGCAGGCGCTTCAGCAGCCGGTCGAGCACCAACGCCGCCGCCGGCAGCGTCGCGGCGCGGCGCGTCGGCAGGCCCCCCAGCGCCGCGATCTTGGCCGGCGGGAGGCGCCAGACGGATTTCGCGAACGCCCGCATCTCCGCCACCGGCACGGTGTAGCCATGGATGGCATGGACGGGTGCGGCCGTCGCCGCCAGATGCACGCGGGCCAACGCCCGCCAGCCGCCGCCGACGGCATAAAAATTCGGCGACGCGATCCCCGCCGGCAGCCCCTCCCGCAGCAGCGCATCGACGCGCTCGCGTGCCGCCGTCCCCTCCAGCAACGCCCGCACCGGCAGCGCCCCGAGCGGCATGCTGACGCGCCGGTCACCCACGCGGTCGTCGTCGATCTCCGCCACTTCCAGGCTGCCGCCGCCCATGTCGCCGACCAGCCCGACCGGCCGGTAGAAGCCGGCGATGACGCCGAGGGCTGCGAAATGCGCCTCCTCGTCACCGCTCAGCACGCGCACGGTCAGGCCGGTCTGCTCGGCGATGCTGTCCACCAGGGCGGGGCCGTTGTTGGCGCGCCGCACCGCCTCGGTGGCGATCGTATCGATGCGTTCGACCCCCATCGCATCCGCGATGGCGCGGTAGCGGCGCACGGCGGCCAACGTACGCACCACACCTTCCGGAGCGAGCGCGCCGGTGCGGGAAAGCCCGTCGCCAAGCTGGCACAGCGCCTTTTCGTTGAAGCGCGGAAACGGCGCCCGGCCGAGTTCGTCATAGACGACGATGCGGACGGAGTTGGAGCCGATGTCGATGACGGCGTACGGCGCCCGCCCGGCGCGGCTGAACCGGTCCGGAGCGAGGTCCAGTGGCCTCAGCGGTTCCATGGCGCTACCGACGCACCAGCTCGATGGACCCGTTCGACAGCGTCTCCGACCCCGCCTCCGTCACCAGCGACGTGCGGCCCAGCGTCATGGCCAGACCGTTCGCGGCATCGAAGGCGATGATGTGGATGAAGAACACCATGCCAGGCCGCGCCTCCACCGCCTGTCCCGCATACAGCATCGGCCAGTCCATCCAGTTGGGCGCGTAGGTGGTGCCGAGCGAATAGCCGCACGCATTGAGCCGCGCTTCGCGATAGCTGCGATCGTCCAGCGCCTTCGCGTGCGCCAGGAACACATTTTCCAGCGGCGCCCCGGGCCGCAACGCTGCCTCTGCCGCCAGCAGCGATTCGCGGCAGGCGGCGTGCATTGCGACCAGTCGCGGATCGGCCTGGCCGATCACGAACGTGCGCATCAGACACGCATGATAGTGCCGGTAGGCGGCGGCGAATTCCAACGTCAGTTGGTCGTCGGCGTCCAGATGGCGGCGGCCGGTGTAGTAACGGCACATCTGCGCGCCCGCGCCGGACCCGATGATGTATTCGTTGGCCGGATCGTCGCCGCCGCCGCGAAACACGGCCGCCTGCATGTCGGCCAGAATGTCGCCCTCGAACGCGCCCGGCGCCGTCCGCGCCTCGGCCGCCGTCAGCGCGTCATCGACCAGTTCGGCCGCGCGGCGAACGTAGGCGATCTCCGCCGGGCTTTTGACCAGCCGCAGCGCCGAGATGAGGTCCGACGCATCTTCCGTGGGCGCAAACCCGTCCAGCGATGCCGCCAGTCGCTGGCCGTTGCGGGCGGTCAGTCCATACGCCTCCCACTCCACGCCCAGCGTGCCGCCGGCGACGCCCATGCCCGCCAGCAGCGCGCGCAGTTCCATCGCGGGGGCCGCATCGGCGGCGTCCACCCAGATCCGCACGTCCTCGACGATGGAGGTGAAGCGCGCCTGCAATCTGTCCGGCGCCCGCGTCAGCAACGCCAGCCGCCCGTCGTCGGTCAGCACGAGGCACTGGAAATACACGTAGCCGAACGTGTCGTAGCCGGTGAGCCAGTACATGCTCTCTTGCCGGAACATCAGCAGGGCGCGCAGACCGCGCCGCTGCATGTCCGCGACGGCATCGGCGCGGCGGGCATCGAACTCCGCCCGGGTGAAATGCGTGTGCTCGCCCTGTGTGATGATGGTCATGTCGTCCTCCGGCCAATCAGTCGATATGAAACACCGGCTCCATCATCGCCCACCACTCGCCCGGCTTGCGGGTCTCGAACGGCTCCTGCAACGGGCTACACACCTTCCACCAATCCTTCGTCACCGGATCGTCGCCCATCGCCGCCATGTCGGCCGCGAAGTCGGTGCCGTGATATTCCCAATAGGCGAACAGGATGTTCTCCGGCTCCTTCAGGAAGATCGAATAGTTTGTGATGTTGCATGCCGTGATCCGCGCCAGCACGCCGGGCCACACCTCTGCGTGCAGCCGCTTGTAGTCCTCAATGGTGCCCGGCTTGAGTTTCAGGCACTGCCCCATGCGCTGCATCACGCCGCCCTCCGAATGTCGCGCGCCGTGCCGCCCACGGTGCGCGTGGTGATCGCGTCCCAGTCCCACGCGATACCGAGGCCGGGGGCCGACGACGGCACCGCGTAGCCATCGACAATACTCATCCGCTCCGTCGTCAAATCGTCGAGTTGCGGGATGTATTCGACCCACCGCGCATTCGGCACCGCCGCGCACAGCGCCACATGCAACTCCATCAGGAAATGCGGGCACACCGGGATATTAAACGTCTCCGCCAGATGCGCGACCTTCAACCATGGTGTGATGCCGCCGATGCGCGCCACGTCCACCTGCACGATGGAGCACGCGCCGGCTTGCAGATATTCGCGAAAATGCAGCGGGCTGTACAGGCTCTCGCCGATCGCGATCGGGATTGTCGTGGCACGCGACAGCCGCACATGCCCGTTCAGATCGTCGGCCGTCATCGGTTCCTCGAACCAGCCGATGTCCGCCGCCTCGTAGTGGCGCGCGCGACGGATTGCGTCATCGACGGTAAAAGCCTGGTTGGCATCGGTAAAAATCTCGAAGCCGGGGCCGACGGCTTCTCGAACGGCCGCGAGTCGCGAAACGTCCTCGTGGATCGGCCGCCCGACCTTCACCTTGCAGCCGCCGAAGCCGGCAGATTGCGCCTTTAGCGCGTCGTCGACCAAGGCTTGCGTCTCGATATGCAGCCAGCCTCCCTCGGTCGTGTACAGCCGCACCCGCTCCTGCGCGCCGCCGGCCATCACATGCAGCGGCAGCCCCGCCTTGCGGCAGCGCAGATCCCACAGCGCCGTGTCCACCGCCGCCAGGGCCAGCGACGTGATCGCGCCCACGGACGTCGCATGCGTCCTGAACAGCAGATCGCGCCAGATCTGCTCCACCATGCCCGCCTCCCGCCCGATCAGGGCCGGCGCGAACGTGCGTGCTAGCAACTCGATGACGGAATAACCGCCGGTGCCGATGGTGTAGCTGTAGCCCGTGCCGACCGCGCCGTCGGAGTCGGTGATGCGGACGAACGGCGTCTCCTGGCTGACGAACGATTGGATGGCATCGACCCGTTTGACTTTCGGCACGAGGTCCACCATCAGGATCTCGACCCGTTCGATCTTGGCCATCTGTTCCCCCCGTTATTCGCGCCGCCGTTTATTCCGGGGGCGTTGCCGCTTGATCGCTCATATCTGAATGATCTATTCGTAAATGAACAGCGGCGCGCGCCCATGGTCAACCGAAAGCTGCCCCCGGCCGTGCTCGTCCCGATGCCCGACGCCGACGACCGGTATCGCGCGCCGGCGCTGGACAAGGGGCTGGACATCCTCGAACTGCTCTCCGCCACCGACGCGGGGCTGACGCAGGCCGAGATCGCCAAGGCGCTGGATCGCTCACCCAACGAGTTTTACCGGATGCTGGACCGCCTCGTGCGCCGTGGCTACGTCGTGCGGACGGGGGCGGAGCGTTACGAACTGAGCCTGAGACTGTTCGCGCTCGCGCATCAGCACGCGCCGCTGCGCCGTCTGGTCTCGCAGGCCACGCCGCTGATGCGCCGCTTCGCGCAGGATGCCGGGCAGTCCTGCCATCTGGTGGTGTACGAGCGCGGGCGCGTCGTCGTCGTCGCGCAGTTCGACGCGCCCGGCTACTGGGGGTTGGCGATTCGGGTCGGCGCGCATGTGGCGCTGATCGGCACCGGCAGCGGCCATGTGCTGCTGGCGTTCCGCAACCCGCAGGAACGACGTTTCATGCTCGCCGAGCACGAGGAAGTCGCGGGTGAGGGCGCCGCCCCCGACGATCTGGAACGGCGCCTTGCTGACATCCGCGCGCGCGGGTTCGAGATGATGCCCAGCCGGCAAACCCGTGGCGTCATCAACATCGCCGCCCCCGTGTTCGCGCCGGACGGCTCGGCGCTGGCGGCGATCACCTGCCCGTATGTCGAGCGCATCGACGACGAACAGGCGCCCGGCGCCGAGGCCGTGGCGCGCCTGATCGTGACGGCGGCGCGCGATTTGTCGCTGAGCGCGGGCGGGGCTACGTCGCCAACGCTCTGACGATCTCCTCCGTCACCTTCTTCGCATCGCCGAACAGCATCATCGTGTTCGGCCGGAAGAACAGTTCGTTGTCCACGCCCGCGTAGCCGGACGCCATCGAGCGTTTGATGAACAGCACCGTCTTGGCCTTGTCCACTTCCAGGATCGGCATGCCGTAGATGGGGCTTTTCGGATCGGTCTTGGCGGCCGGGTTGGTCACGTCGTTGGCGCCGATCACGTACACCACGTCGGCGGTGCTGAATTCCGGGTTGATCTCGTCGAGTTCGAACACTTCGTCGTACGGCACGTTGGCCTCGGCGAGCAGCACGTTCATGTGGCCGGGCATGCGGCCGGCGACCGGATGGATGGCGTATTTCACCTCCACGCCCTCCTTCTTCAGCGTGTCCGCCATTTCGCGCAGCGAATGCTGCGCCTGCGCGACCGCCATGCCGTAGCCGGGCACGATCACGATCTTGCTCGCGTTCTTCATGATGAACGCCGCGTCCTCGGCATTGCCGCTACGGACGGTCCGATCCGCCGCGCCCGCTGCCGCCGGCCCTGCCGCGCCGCTGTCCGTCCCGAATCCGCCCAGCAGCACGTTGATGATGCTGCGGTTCATGCCCTTGCACATGATATAGGACAGGATCGCGCCGGACGCGCCGACGAGCGCGCCGGTGATGATCAGCGCTAGATTCTGGATCGTGAAGCCAATGCCCGCCGCCGCCCAGCCGGAATAGCTGTTCAGCATCGAGACGACGACCGGCATGTCTGCGCCGCCGATCGGGATGATCAGCAGGAAGCCCAACGCGATGGCCAGGATCGCGATCAGCCAAAAGATGAACTGCCCGCCGGTCCAGACGAAGCAAATGATCAGCAGCAGAAGCAACACGCCCAGCGCCGCGTTCAGCGGATGCTGGTACTGGAAGGTGATCGGCGCGCCCTTCATCAACGCCTGCAATTTCGCGAATGCGATCAGCGAGCCGGAGAAGGTGATGGCGCCGATGGCAAGGCCGAGCGACATTTCCACAAGGCTTTGGGTGTGGACGTGCCCGGCGGTGCCGATGCCGAACGCTTCGGGCGCATTCAATGCTGCGGCGGCCACGAACACGGCGGCGAGGCCCACCAGCGAATGGAACGCCGCGACCAATTGCGGCAGCGCCGTCATCTGGATGCGCAGCGCGATGAACACGCCCGCACTGCCGCCGATGGCGATGCCGAGGATGATCAGCAGATAGCCCCAACCGGACATGTCCGCGTGTGCCAGCGTTGCCACGATGGCCAGGGCCATGCCGGCCATGCCCATCTGGTTGCCGCGCCGCGAGGTCTCCGGATGGGACAGGCCGCGCAGCGCCAGGATGAACAGGACAGCCGCGACGAGATAGGCAAGCGAGGTCAACGAAGCCGACATTAGGGCCGCCTCACTTCTTCTTTTTCTGGAACATTTGCAGCATCCGCTGCGTGACCACGAAGCCGCCGAAGATATTCACGCTGGCGAGCGTCACCGCGATGAAGCCGAACCCCATCGCCCAGCCGGAAAACGCCAGCCCGGTCGCCAGCATCGCGCCGACCACGATCACCGAGGAAATTGCGTTGGTCACGCCCATCAGCGGCGAGTGCAGCGCGGGGGTCACGTTCCACACGACGTAGTAGCCGACGAAGCACGCCATCAGGAACACGGCGAGCAGGAACACGAACGGCTGCACCGCCTCCGCCACCGGGCCGGCGGCCTCGGTCATGTGCCTTGCCTGCTCGGCAAAGGCAGCGGCGCTGCGGGCCAGGGCGTCCGCCTGATCGGCCAACTGGGACGGGGTCATGTCTCTCTCGTCGGAAAGTTTGGGGAGCGCGTCAGGCCGCCTGCTTGGGCATGAACTGCGGATGCACGATGGCGCCGCCGCGCGTCAGCAGCACGCCTTTGACGATATCGTCGGTGTCCGGGAGCTTCGGCGCCTTCGTATCCTTGTCCCAGAACGTGGTCAGGAATGTCAGCAGGTTGCGCGCGTACAGGCTGCTCGCCGCCACCGCGATCCGCCCAGGCCAGTTGCGCCAGCCCAGGATACGGACGCCGTTGGCGGTGACAAAACTGCTGCCCGGCTGCGTCAGTTCGCAATTGCCGCCGGCATCGGCCGCGAGATCGACGATCACGCTGCCCGCCTTCATGCTGGCCACCATCGCCGCCGTCACGATGGTCGGCGCGCGGCGGCCCATCACCAGCGCGGTGGTTATCACCAAATCGTTCTTGGCCACCGTCGTCGCCATCAGCTCCGCCTGCTTCTGGCGGAAGGCATCGCTCATCTCGCGGGCATAGGCGCCGGTCTGCCCCGCCGTCTCCGCGTCCTCGACGCCGACGAACGTGGCGCCGAGCGATTTGATTTCTTCCTTGGCCGCCGGCCGCACATCGGTCGCCGAGACCAGCGCGCCGAGCCGCCGCGCGGTCGCGATTGCCTGCAAGCCGGCCACGCCGGCGCCGACGATGAACACGCGCGCCGGCGGCACGGTGCCGGCGGCCGTCATCATCATCGGGAACCCGCGCTCGAACGCCGCCGCCCCCTCGATCACGGCGCGATAGCCGGCGAGGTTCGCCTGGCTCGACAGCACGTCCATGCTCTGCGCGCGGGTGATGCGCGGCAGCAATTCCATCGCCACGGTGTCGATGCCCGCCTGCGCCAGCGAGGCGAGCAATTCCGGGTCGCCGAAGGCGTTGGCGGTGCAGACCAGCAATGCGCCGCGCGGGATCAGCGCGCGCTCGGCCAATTCCGGAGCCTGCACGGCGAAGACGATGCCGGCGCCGTTCAGCGCACTGGCCGGGTCGGGCACGATCTGCGCGCCGGCCGCTGCGAAATCCGCGTCCGAAATCGCTGATGTGAAGCCCGCGCCGGCCTCCACCGCGACGGTCAGGCCCAGACCTACCAGCTTCTTGACCGTGTCCGGCGTGGCCGCGACGCGGGTTTCGTAAGCGCGTCGCTCCTTCAGCACCGCAAGGCGCATCCGACTATCCTTTTCGACTGGCGCGAAACGGGGTTTTGGCCCCGGCCGATGACGGGCCGCACCATGCCCGCGCCGGCCGGACCCGCGCAAGGGGGGCACCCTGGCGGGCGATACGCGCTCACCGCTACACTGCGTTCATGTTGCGCCTGACCGAAATCAAACTCCCGCTCGACCATTCCGAAGACGATATGCGGGCGGCGGCGCTCAGCCGGCTGGAAATCGACCCGTCCGACCTGACCGCCGTATCCGTGTTCCGGCGCGGCTACGACGCGCGGCGCCGCTCGGCAGTCCATCTTGTCTATACGCTGGACGTGGGCGTCCGCGACGAAGCCGCAATCCGCCGCCGCCACCCGGACCTGCCGCCGTCGCCGGACACGTCGTACCAGTATGTGGCACGGGCGCCAGCCGGCAGCACGCGCCCGGTCGTCATCGGCTGCGGCCCGTGCGGCCTGCTAGCCGCCCTGCTGCTCGCCCGCATGGGGTTCCGGCCGATCATCCTGGAACGCGGCACCGTCGTGCGCGAACGCACCCGCGACACCTGGGCGCTATGGCGGCGCGGCCTCCTCTCGCCCGAAAGCAACGTGCAGTTTGGCGAGGGCGGCGCCGGCACCTTCTCGGACGGCAAACTCTATTCCGGCATCAAGGACTCCCACCATCTCGGCCGCAAAGTCCTGACCGAATTCGTCGCCGCCGGCGCTCCCGAGGAAATTTTATACGTCAGCAAGCCGCACATCGGCACCTTCCGCCTCGTCACGATGGTTGAAAGCATCCGCGCCACCATCGAATCCCTCGGCGGCGAATACCGCTTCGGCGCGCATGTCGTGGACCTCGACATCGCCGCAGACCCGCGCCGTGTCCGCGCCGTGGTGCTGGCCAACGGCGAGGCCATCCCCACCGACCACGTCGTCCTGGCCGTCGGCCACAGCGCCCGCGACACGTTTGCGATGCTGCACGCGGCGGGCGTGGCAATGGAGGCCAAACCGTTCTCCATCGGCGTCCGCATCGAGCATCCGCAGGCGCTGATCGACCGCGACCGCTTCGGCGCCTTCGCCGGCCACAAGCTGCTGGGGGCCGCCGACTACAAGCTTGTGCATCACTGCGCCGGCGGCCGCTCGGTCTATTCGTTCTGCATGTGCCCAGGCGGCCGAGTCGTCGCCGCCGCGTCTGAACCCGGCGGCGTCGTGACAAATGGCATGAGCCAGTATTCGCGCGCCGAGTTCAACGCCAACGCTGGCCTCGTGGTCGGCATCACGCCCGCCGACTATCCTGGCGGCCCGCTGGCCGGCATCGCGTTCCAGCGCGAGTGGGAGCAGCGCGCCTTTGCGGCCGGCGGCGGCACTTTCGCCGCCCCCGTCCAGCGCGTCGGCGATTTTCTGGCTGGCACCGCCTCCACCGCGCTCGGCAGCGTGACGCCCTCGTACAAGCCCGGCGTGAGCCCCACCGACCTGTCGGCGACGCTACCCGGCTTCGCCATCGCCGCGATGCGCGAGGCCCTGCCCGCGTTCGGCCGCCAGCTCCCCGGCTTCGACATGGCGGACGCGGTGATGACTGGCGTGGAAACCCGCACCTCCTCCCCCCTGCGCATCCCGCGCGGCGAGGATTTTGTCTCGCTGAACACCATCGGCCTGTATCCGGCCGGCGAGGGGGCGGGCTATGCGGGCGGTATCCTGTCGGCGGCCGTGGACGGCATCAAGGTCGCCGAAGCCATCGCCCTGCACATCGTCGGCCGCGCCGACATCCGCCACAAGGGAAGGCGGGGGGAGGGGGCGGTGGCGTATGGATGAGTGACCCAGGCTTCCCTAAGCCGCACCGACCACTTACATTGATTTCGAAACGGGGTCAGCACCATGAACAAACCCTACCAGCCCATCGGCTTCCAAAATCTGTCGGCCGGCGAGCCGCAAACTCATCGTGCTGTGCTTGTGCCCAAGCCGGGCCAAGCCGCCCGGATCAAAGCATTGCGCGAGGCTCGCAACGATCGGGTCAAGGCGGCGTTGGCCGCTGCCGGCAAGGTGATCCCGCTTTTTCGCTCAAGCTAGGGTATGCCAGCCAGCGACCGGGACGTTTATCGGCACTTTTACGCCCGGAGCGACGATCCGCCGGAAATAGTCGCGCTCGCCTACGCAGGATATGCGAGCGAGAAATACGAATGGTTCGCCCATGTCGAGGCCCGTACTGGGCGTGCCCCCTCGCCTGAGGAAGTAGATCGATGGATCGCCGACCTCCCCGATAGCCGACTGGAAAGTCACCGCCAGGATGCCATCGATCTGTTCGATCTGGCATGCAAGGCCTACATGGCTGCCGACATCGACAAAGCGGTCGCTGCGGCGCGGGACGACGCCATCGTTCGCGAGGTACGCGCGAGCAACGAGGCCCTCGCGGCTAGGTTGCAAACGGCCACTTCGTTCGGCAGCACATTCATCGCCAATCTGTTCATCGGCGTCATCGCGTCGTTCGCCTTCTCGCTGCTCGTTATCGTCGCGTCGCTGATCTTCGCGCGCGACCCATCGCCATTTGCGCTCTACCGCAGCCTGCAACCGGCCGCCACGCAAAGCCGACCGCCCATCCCTTCTGCCCCAGTCGTCAAACCGGATGGCGGCTAAGGTTTCAGCGCGCCGCCAATTGCACCGCCCGCCGGTTCCCCAGCCCCGCCGCCATCGCCGCCCCGCCCGCATGGCAAACCGCCACCGCCACCAGCGTGATCGCGAACGCGCGGCTGACCGAGGCGGCGTCCGTGTTCGCGCCAAGCGCCGTGTAAAACAGCCCGCCCAGCACCGCCACGCCCAGCGCGGCGCTGACCTGCAACGTCGAGTTGACGATGCCGCCGACCAGTCCGCCCCGCTCCGCCGGCACCCGTTCCACGATCACCCGCACCATCGTCGGCAGCGTCATCCCCATGCCCAACCCGATCGCCGTCAGCGCCGGCGCCAGCAGCCCCCACGGCGGCACCACGCCGCCCGGCGACACCGCCACCAGCGCCGCCGTCACCAGCAGGCCGCACGCCGACAGCACGAACCCCGCCGACGGCGCCGCCGACCCCGCCAGCCGGCCGAAGAACGCGCTGAACGTCGAGCCGGTCAAAAACCCGACCGAGAGCGGCAGGATCGACAGGCCGGCCTGGAACGCGGTGAACCCAAGCGCCCCCTGCAACCAGATCGAATAGGTCAGGAAGAACGCCGCCATCGCATACAGCGTCACGATGGCGCCCAGCCCGCGCAGCAGCCCGGGCGACTGCAACAGATCCATCGGGATCAGCGGGTCGCCGCCGACGCGTGCCAGCCGCGTTTCGTAGCGCCGGAAACTCTCCACGAAGAACGGCGTCGTCAGCAGCATCAGGATCGCCCACCATGGCCAGCCGCGCTCGCGCCCCTCCACCAGCGGCACCACGAACGCCGACAGGGCCAGCGCGGACAGCACCACGCCGCCCACATCCAGGCGCGGCCGCACGTGCCCGTGCGTCTGCCGCAGCAGCGGGATGGCGGCAATGAACGCCACCACCGCAATCGGCAGATTGATCAAAAAGATCAGCCGCCAGCCCAGCCCGCCGATATCCGCCCCCACCAGCGCCCCGCCCAGCAACTGCCCGACGATCGACGACAGCCCGATCGTCACCCCATAGATGCTGAGTGCCCGCCCGCGCTCCCGCGCCGGGAACAGCGCGTGGACCGAGGCCAACGCCTGCGGCGCCATCGCCGCCGCCGCCAGCGCCTGCAACAACCGCGCGAAAATCAGCGACAGCGGCGACCACGCCAGCCCGCAGAACGCCGACGCCAGCGCGAACCCGGCCAGCCCGATCAGGAAGATCGACTTGCGCCCAAAAATGTCGCCCAGCCGCCCGCCGGTGATCAGGCTGACGGAATAGACCACCGCATACCCCGAAATCACCATCTGCGCGTTGGCGGCCGTCGCGTGCAGCCCGGCGGTGATCGAGGGCATCGCCACGTTGACGATGAAAAAGTCCAGCGGCGCCAGAAACGCCCCCACCAGCAGCACGACCAGCGCCGCCCACCGGCTCGGGTCCAGAACCTCCGTTTCCGCCGGGGCGGCAGCCACCATCGTCGTCACGGCACGGTCCTTTGCGTCGGTCGGAAAACCAATATGGACATCCGTATTTTGCGTCAAGCCCAAACGGTAAATCGTCATGCGCGGGCTTGACCCGCGTATCCAGGCGGTGGGGCGGGGAGTACCCGTCGCTCCCGCTTTTTACCGTCACCCCCGCCTATACCCGTCGCCCCCGCGAAGGCGGGGGTCCAAGGGCCCGCAAATCGTCGCCGATGACCCACAACGACGCGGCGACACGCCCATGGATGCCCGCCTTCGCGGGCATGACGGAGTATGTTGCTTGAGGATTCCGAATCGACGATCCGGCACGGCACCGGCAAATCAGCTGGCGCCCTACCGCAGCACGGACGAAAACAGAATCCGCGTGAACCGCTCCACCGGCTCGGGGCTGCGCTGCGTCTTGGCCAGCAGATTGGCGCCCTGCAACGACGCCACGATGAACGCCGCCACCTCGTCGCACTCGAAATTTTCCCGCAACTCGCCCGCCGCCACGGCCGCCCGCAGGCAGTACGCCATCGACTGCCGGATTTCCTCGAACACCTCCACCAGCCGCGCGCGCATGATGTCGCTGTGCTCGCTCGCCTCGGCCGCGAAATTGCCGAACAGGCAGCCGGTGCGCATGCTGGTCTGGTTCAGCCGGTTCTTGGTCACGTCGATATACGCGGCGAGGCGCTGCAACGGCGGCAGATCGTCGTTGCGCAAGGTCGTCCGCATCGTCTCGCGGCTGCGCACCAGATACAGGTCGATCACCTCGACCCCGAACGCCTCTTTCGAGGCGAAATGGTTGGTAAACGACCCCTGCGGCACCCCCGCCGCCTGCACGATGTCCCGCACGCTGGCCCCCGCGAACCCATGCTCATGCACGACCCGCAAGCCCTCGGTCAGAATTTTTTCCCGGTTCGATGGTTTGGCCATAGGGCTAATATGTCCGTCCATAGTGGCGGGTCAATATCAGGAGGCACTATTTCGTCGCCCCCGACTGAGGCGGGGAGAGGCGCAACTCATTCAACAAGGAAACAGCTTTTTCCAACCGACCGCCACCGATCTTCATGGGTTTCCGACGTCCAATCTCTGACCACCAATCTTCACAATCCTCATATCGCCATAACCAATCAACAGTAGCCGCCAATTCCAATACCGTAACATTGGTATTGACAAACCTATGTGCTAACTCAATAACGCGCGCACGTCCAAGGTTTCCGAAAGCTTGATCCGTCGACGAGCCGGAATTGGGACGTACAAAAACGCTATAACTCGCCCCGTCACTCGCACGATAACGAACATCTTCATGCAAGACGCCCAGCGCCTTCGCGTCGCTAGTTGCGATGTCGAGGTCTCTCGAATACGGCCCATAGTGATGATATTCGTACTCAAAACCGCTACCCAATCCAAGTTGGTCCAAGAGGTAGACCATCTTTTGCAGCCGAACGCGGCTAACTAGTGTTCCGCCGGCCGCATCAACGACTGCCGCTACCCTGTCTTCCGGCTCGATCATCGCATTCCTCCCCTACGTTGTCGCACTCTGTCCCGGTCAGCTTCATCCGCAAAATAGTACCGCGTAAATTGCCTCTTTGTTTGCAATGTTTCGATCATTGTCGACAACCGTGTGATTTCCTTTGGCCCTTCTGCTTGATCCAGAATGTGCAACTTTTTATGAACCTTTTCGTCGTCGCCACCTATCTGCGTATAGATACTGATTGCCGCGTTCGGGTCCTTAATGACTTCTCCAGACAGCAATTTTTCCTTAAATTCCCTGTCTATCCGCCGCGACCATAGGGTCTGCTTTCCTGCGTCTTCACCGAACGCACGAAGGTCGAGGGTTTTGTACAGATTACGATTGCAGAGCCTTGTAGAAAGATCGGCGATGTTGGCATCATCTGCCGTTCGCATTGCAGCAAACGCCGCAGTCATTACCGTGTCATCAAGAGCGAGATAGTCTTCGATACGTGGGCGTTCGGAGTTGAAGAACCGAAGCAGGGGGTGATTTGACGGGAGCCCAGTTTGCCCCGACGCTGAACCGGGCGATTTCGAGTATGAATCTACCAACCGCAGCAAGCGTGCGATCATGTGCTCGACGCAACGAGTGGCCTTATGAAAGTACACCTGTTCGTGGAGGGTGTAACGCGCAAGAAGGAACTGTTCGGCTGCCGGGAGTGCTTTCGAGTCAAGACAGAACGTTGGTACTGAGACCATGTCATCGAGGCCATCGACATCATCCGGGGCTTCAATTTTAATTTCCTTCACCCGTATATGTTCCATGAGCCAGTCAAAGTCGATTGCGCCAGCGCGGGTGCCTGTCATTAACCTGTCCCGCCTCAGATAATCCAACTGGTCCGCATCGAACGAACTGGATACGACAGCGTGATATATGTCCGTTGGATCCTCAGCTTCGATCAGGGATGCTACTTCTTCAGCAAAGCCACACCTGTGTGCTTCCAGAAGGGGAAGGAGCAAGCCGGTTTTATTTCGGATTATATCCGCAGTCCATTGCTCGTGCTTACGTCCGACTCCCCGGGCTTTCTGCACACCCTCAAATGTGTGACTGTAAGGACCGTGCCCAAGGTCGTGTAACAAGGCGGCGATAACTGCCACGTCGCGACGGCCATTTTGGGGATTGGACCCCTCTTCTCGTACCTCCCTTCGAATGATATCCACCAGTTTGCGGGCCGTGTGGAACACGCCAATGGAATGGGCGAACCGGGTATGTGTTGCGCTTGGGAACACAAATTCAGCGACCCCAAGTTGGCGAATGCGCCGCAACCGCTGAAATTCCGGTGTCGCAATTAGCGCCCAAGCCAACTGGTCGACGGCCTGATCTCGTTCGAAAACGATCAAACCGTGTACGGGATCACGCAGACGTTGCGTTCGGAGAGCGATCATGGCGGGAACATATCACGAACAAAAAGGCTCCGATAGATGCGCGAATCAGCTTGATAGCAGTTTTTTGAGGATTCGCTCGCACATTTCCGCCGCCAGGCGGATTTCCCGACCGACTGCACCGTTCAATCGTCGGCAGAGGCCGTTATCGGGCAGTTGGGAGATTTTTGAAGCTCTAATTCGTCCCGTTTGAGAAAGCCCGAACGACCTGCCCCACCCGCCGATAGACGCAAAACCCCCCGCCATGCCAAAACACGGCAACAAACGGCAGGAGGCGACCAATGGCTCTCTCCCCCCTCGCGGGCAAACCGGCCCCGGCCTCGCTG
The DNA here is from genome assembly GCA_903970625.1 of Solirubrobacterales bacterium 70-9. Lineage (GTDB taxonomy): Bacteria > Pseudomonadota > Alphaproteobacteria > Acetobacterales > Acetobacteraceae > CAJCJG01. The sequence continues at coordinate 16,492 of CAJCJG010000357.1, forward strand.
CTGATCGACGTGGCCGCCCTCGAAGCCGCCTACGAGGAGCGCAAGCCGGACCTCTCCGACCCCGCGCAAAAAGTCGCCTTCGGCACCAGCGGCCATCGCGGCACCCCGTTCGCAGGCTCCTTCACCGCCGCCCACATTTACGCGACGACGCAAGCCATCTGCGACTACCGGCGCGGCAAGGGTATCGACGGGCCGCTGTTCATGGGCAAGGACACGCATGCCCTGTCCGGCGCCGCCCAGCGCACCGCGCTGGAGGTGCTGGCCGCCAACGGCGTGACCACGATTATCCAGTCCGGCGACGGGGTGACGCCCACGCCCACCATCTCGCGCGCCATCATCGTCCACAACCACGGCCGCACGAGCGCCATCGGCGACGGCATCGTCATCACGCCCTCGCACAACCCGCCGGAGGATGGCGGCTTCAAATACAATCCTCCAAACGGCGGCCCGGCCGATACCGACGTGACCAAATGGGTGCAGGACCGCGCCAACGAACTGCTGGGCGCCAACAACGCCGACGTCAAACGCATGCCGCTCGCCGCCGCCCTGCAAGCGAGCACCACGCACCAGCAGGATTTCGTCACCCCCTACGTCGAAGACCTGGTCAACGTCGTCGATATCGCCGCCATCCGTAGCGCGGGACTGACGCTCGGCGTCGATCCGCTCGGCGGCGCCTCGCTGCCGTATTGGGAGCGCGTCAACGACATCCATCGCCTGCACATCGACATCGTCAACAAGAAGCTGGACCCGACGTTCGGCTTCATGACGGTGGATCACGACGGCAAAATCCGCATGGATTGCTCCAGCCCGTACGCGATGGCGAGCCTGCTGCACCTGAAAGACAAATATCAGGTTGCCTTCGCCAACGATCCGGATTCGGATCGCCACGGCATCGTCACGCCGTCCGCCGGCCTGCTGAACCCGAACCATTATCTGGCGGTCGCGATCCGCTATCTGCTCACCCACCGCCCGCACTGGCCGGAAACATCGTTCGTCGGCAAAACCCTCGTCAGCAGCAGCATGATCGACCGCGTGGTGCAAGACCTCGGTCGCACGATGAAGGAGGTTCCGGTCGGCTTCAAATGGTTTTCTCCGGGGTTGTTCGATGGCTCCTGTTGCTTTGGTGGCGAGGAGAGCGCCGGTGCAAGTTTCCTGCGCCTGGATGGCACCGTCTGGACCACCGACAAGGACGGCATCATTTTGGATCTGCTGGCCTCTGAAATCCTGGCGCGCACCGGCAAAGACCCTGGCCAGCACTATGTGGAACTGACGCAGACATTCGGCGCGCCGCTGTACACCCGCATCGACGCGCCGGCGACGACCGAACAGAAAGCCCGCCTTGGCAAATTGTCGCCGGAGGCGGTCACGGCCACGTCGCTGGCCGGCGACATTATCACCGCCAAACTCAGTCACGCCCCCGGCAACGGGGCCGCCATCGGCGGTCTCAAAGTCACGACGGACCAGGGCTGGTTCGCCGCCCGCCCGTCCGGCACCGAGCAACTGTATAAGATTTACGCGGAAAGTTTCCGCGATCAGGCGCATCTGGACAGCATCGTGGAAGACGCCAAAAAAATCGTCGCAACCGCGCTCGGTTCGTAGGGCGGAACACCCTCGGGCGTTCCACCAACAGCGCTGTTGGTCGTTGGCCGATTTGCGGGCTTTTTGATCCCCACTAGGAACAATTCATTTTCCCCTTGCCCAGATATCGTCAGTCATACTAACTTGCACGAATGCAAACCGCATCCCTCCTCCCGGAAAGGCGACTGACCGCCCCGCTCGATCGGCTCCTCATCGCCATGGAGCGGCGGCGGATCAAGATGCACAACCGGTGGCTCCCGATGGCGCTGATGAGCCTGATCTTCTGGCGGATCATAAACGCTCGCCAACGCTTCTACCGAATCGTCGAGCGCATCCGGGCCGGCAAGATCTACCGCCGCAAACCGGCAGCCCCCCTTCAACCGACCGACAAGCCGCCGAGACAGAGGGCGGCAACGCCGAACCCGTTGTTCGCCAAGTCCGGGTGGATGAACCGGCTGATGCCGGGGCCGGAGTCGGGGCACTCCCAGCTGGCACTGATAACCCTGTTCGAAGACCCGGAGATGGCGCCAATCCTGGCAGCCGCCCCCAGCGCGATCTGGCGGGCGCTACGGCCCCTCTGCCAAATGCTCGGGGTCAAGCGGCCCGCCATCCTGGCCCCGCCGCCCCGGCCCATCCCGCCCGAGCCGCCCCAGGCGGCCAAGGCGGCCAAGCTCCCGGCCGCCAAGGCGCCGAAGGCGGTCGAACCGGCACCGCCGGAGGGACCGTGGCCCCGCATCCCCTCCGCCCGCTGGCCGAAAGGCGTCCTCACCCGACCGCGAAAAACGGCCTGAGACAAGCACTTGCCTTGGCACGCCCACAATGTTCCGATATAGAAACAAAATCCCCCGGCGCATCGCGCCCGCTACGCCATCCCCAACGCCCGGCGGTACACGTCCAGCAGCGTCTCCTGCTCCTCCACCTCCGCCGGCTCCTTCTTGCGCAGCGAGATCAGCGCGCGCAGCACCTTGGGGTCGAACCCGGCGCTCTTTGCCTCGCCGTAGATGTCCTTGATGTCGCTGGACAGCGCTTTCCGCTCCTCCTCCAGCCGCTCGATGCGTTCGACGATGCTGCGCAGACGGTCCGCTGCGATGTTGCCCCACTGCGCATTCTCGTCCTTCGAGTCTGTCCCGGTCGCATCCAGTGCCATCGAGCGTCTCCCCTTCTG
>CAJCJG010000358.1 GCA_903970625.1 Solirubrobacterales bacterium 70-9
CCCGCGCGCGCAGCCGGCCGACACGCGGATTGTCGAGGCGACGGAGCCGTTGCTGACGGCGCTGGTATTCAAGATTCAGGCGAACATGGACCCGAATCATCGGGACCGCATCGCGTTCGCGCGCGTGTGCTCGGGGCGGCTGGCGCGCGGTATGCGGCTGAAGCAGGTGCGGACCGGCAAGCTGATTCCGCTGCACGCACCGCAATTCTTCTTCGCCCGCGACAGGCAGATTGCCGACGAGGCGTTTGCAGGCGACGTGGTCGGCATCCCGAACCATGGCACACTGCGCATCGGCGACACGCTGAGCGAGGAAGAAGATATCAACTTCGTCGGCGTGCCGTATTTCGCGCCGGAGATTTTGCGCCGCGTGCGGCTGGACGACGCGATGAAAGCCAAAAAGCTGCGGCAGGCGTTACAGGAGTTGGCCGAGGAGGGTGTGGTTCAACTGTTCCGCCCGCAGGATGGTGCGCCGCCGATGGTGGGCGTCGTCGGTACCTTGCAGTTGGACGTCTTGCAGGCGCGGCTTGCGGCAGAGTACGGGGTGAAAATCGGGTTCGAGCAGACGCCGTTCCAACTGGCGCGCTGGATCTACGGCGACAAAAATCTGGTCGAAAAATTCGTCGATGAGCAGCGCAGCGCCATTGCCGACGACGTGGACGGCGATCCGGTGTTTCTGGCCACCTCCGCCTTCATGATGCGGCGGACGGAGGGCCTGAATCCCGGCCTGACATTCCGCGATATCAAGGATTTTCGAGCGCAGAAAACCGCCGCTTAGGTTCGCGCGCCGTCAGCTACGCCCCAGCACGATCACGCCGTTCGCCGGAACGCTCAGCGCGGCGGAGGCGGCAAAACCGTCCAACGGTCCGCCAAAGGCCTCCACGGTGCCGCCGTTTCCAACCGCGCCGAGGTTGGGGAAAGGACGCCGCCCCAACTGCCGTCGCCGAGCGGTGCCAGGGCGTCCTGCGCCGCCGGCTGCCAACCGGGGGTCTTCGCGGCGCCGGTCAGCCGGTCGCCGGCGACGACGAACACCGCACTGGCGTTCGGCGCCCAGGTGCGAAAGCCGGTCCCGCCGTCCCGGATCGTCGCACCCATCGCACTGGTCCGGTCGACGCCGCCCTGGTCCACCGCCATGCGAACCTCCGGCCATTTTTGTCGCACGATCCGCAACGGATCGGCCAGCAAAAATGGCCGCGACACCGCTCTCACATCGAATGTGCGTGCATCTATTGCACGAGCTTGACCGAGCCGGACGAGGAGGTGCCGCCCAGCGACGGGCAGTTCGTCGTGATGCTGTCGCCGCCCGCGAACGAAATGCTGGCGGCGATGACCTGCACGCAGGCGCCCGCACCGTTGATTATGCCCTGGTTGTTCATCACGAGAGACGCACTGGGGAAATAGACCGCTCCGACGACACTGACGGTGGCGCCGCCGGCGATCGTCGATGCCGACGCCGATTGACTTGCCAGCCCGACCGTCGGCGCCGTGCCTTCGGTCGAAGCGGTAATGGCGGACGGCGCCGTCAGGCTGAACGCGGTGTAACCCTGCTGAATGTCGATCGTGCCGGCCGCGATGATCGACACGCCGGTGCCGGTGATGGTGCCACCGCCCGAGGGCGTGGCGAACGCGCCGTCGATCGTGTAGGTGCCGCCGCCCATGACCATGCTGCCGCCGAGGCTGACGGGGCCGTTGATGTCGAGATTGCCGAAACTGCCGATGGTGAGCTTTGTGGTGCCGCCGGTGCCGATGGCGTTACCCGCGTAAGCGGAGATCGGAATTTGGAAAATCGACGTCGAATCGATCGAACTGCCGATTGTCAGCGTGCCGCCCGACGTAATGCCGATGCCGCCGGCGAGGTTGTAGCTACCCGTGCCGAACGTGGCGGTGGCGTTGCTGCCGACGCTGATCCCGTCGGTTGTGCCGGTCGTCGTGTAGGCGCCGCTCGGGAACGTCGCGGTCCCGGTCGAAATCGAGATGCCGCCCGCGACGAAGAACGTGCTGGTCCCGCTTCCTGCCCCGTTGGTGAAGACTAGCGCCTTGGTCGACCCGTTGGTGATTCCGCCCATCACGTAGTACGCGGCGGGGCCATTGATGGTAAGAGCCGAGGTGCCGGCGAGGTTGACGCCGCTCCACACGTCCAGCGTCACGTTGCCGGTGGTGTTGATCGTGGCCGTGCTGGCGCTGGCAACGGTGATGCCATTGATTTTGTAGATGCCGGCGGCAAAATTCATGGTCGCGTTGATGCTCGACAGCGACAGACCGTTGCCGCTGATGTCGGTCTCGGCACCGCCTGCGAAATTGATCGTGGTGCAGCCGCTGCTGACCGTCAAACTGTGGGCGCCGGAGGGCACTGCCAGCGTGCCGGTGCAGGTCAGCGCGTTGCCGCCGGAGGGCGCGCTGCCGACAGAGGGGAAGGTTGCCGCTGTCAACGCGGCGACGATCGGCATCCGCGCAAAGACGTTCGCGCTGGCGTACGGATCGGAGGGCGCGGCAGAGCCGGGGAATATTTGGTTTGCGGTCGGGCTGGTTGTCACGGCGCCGGCGCTGCCGAGACTGATGGTCCCCTTGGTATAGACCGCCTGCGCGGCCATGGTGCCGCCGCTGGAGGAAAACGTGATGTTGCCGGTTGAGGACACCGCGCACGCCGTCGCCGTCACGGCCATGGATTGGGAGGCCGCCATTCCCCCGCTGGCCAGTGCGATGATACAGGGCGTCGCCGCGTTGATCTCGGCGTAGGCCGTGGCGTTCACGGGGACAGTCAGCAGCCCGGAGGTGTAGCGGCCAAACGGGCTGATCGAGACCGTCGAACCGACGACGACCATCGCCGCCGTCCGGCCGTCGCCGGATGGCGATGGGACGATGGTCGTCGTGACGGTGGAAGCGCCGGATCCATTGACCGTCGCCAGACTGGTTGCCGCCTTCTGCGCGGTGGTCGTGTTGTTGCTGCTTTGGTTATAGGCAAACGCCGCCGCGACGGCGGATCGGTCCGCGATACGCTGGTTGACTGACCGGACCAGATAGAGGTTGGAAAGATCCAGCGCCACGGCCGCCGCGCCCACCAGAAGAACGAGGCTGACGGCCGCGATGATCGCGACCGAGCCACTATTGTCCCGCGACAGCGGCAGGCGCGGGCTGCCGAAGCGGCGGACGATCGACCCAAGGCCCGGCTTGACCACAAAGATCCGATCGCAGTCCGTTGGTTGCCGGTGGCGACGGTCCGATCGACGATCCTTGTGATGGTTCATGGTTCTGTGCCCCTGCCCATCGAAATCGCAAGTGTCGAATGGAGACGATTCAGGAGATGGCCCTACTTGTTCTGTGAAGATGCGAGGGGAAACGCCGTTAAATCATGGACGTTCCCTCGGATATTTCGGGCCAATTTCAAAAATGAACGGCAAAGGCCGGCTCTGCCGAGACAATCAGCGTTATTATGACGAATTCACATAAACACGACATTCGTCGCGACGTGCTGCGGCCTCCGCTTCGTCCCACGTCGGCGCACCCACTTGAAGCGAAGACGGGGAGCCCCAACGTCGAATAATCGTCGCTGGATCGGCTCTGCCGGCGGATCCTCCGACATCGTGCCGAGTAGCGCGCAAGTCCCGCATCGAAAAGCGGGCAAAGGAGGAAATGTGCATATTAGAAATCCAATCGAATGGAGCGTGGACCAGACCAGGGTTGCCGCAATGGCTGTCGGGGCGACCGGCGCGGACTGGTTGCGCGTCGAGAGGGAGCGGGACATCCCGCTGCCGGCGGTGGCGCGGATCGGCATTGCGGATCTGCGCGACGCGCTCGCAAAGGGGGTCGCCGACTTCGGCGCGAACCGAACCGACGTCATGCTGCTGTGCATCTTCTATCCGGTGTTCGGCCTTCTGCTTGGCCGCATGGCATCGGGCGAACAGACATTGCCGCTGCTGTTCCCGCTGATATCCGGGTTTGCGCTGGTGGGACCGTTCGCGGCGGTTGGCCTGTATGAAATGAGCCGCAGGCGAGAACTGGGCGGCCAGGCTGGCTGGGCGGATGCCTTCGGGGTGCTCCGCTCGCACTCGCTCGGCCCGCTCGCGGTCCTCGGCGTGATGTTCGCGGCGATCTTTGCAATCTGGCTACTGGTGGCGGAGGGCATCTACGCCCTGACAGTCGGCCCCGGTCACACCGCCTCGCTGGGGTCCTTCGCCCAGGCGGTGTTCGAGACACCGGCCGGCTGGGCGATGATCGTTCTTGGCCTCGGAATCGGATGTGCCTTCGCCGCCGTCGTTCTGACCATCGGCGCCGTCTCGATCCCGATGCTGATCGACCGCGACGTGGGCGTGGCGACGGCGGTGCGAACCTCCGTGCGCGCCGTGTCCGAGAACCCGGTGACGATGGCCCTGTGGGGCCTGATCGTCGCGGCGGCCCTGGTGATCGGGTCGATCCCGGTCTTTATCGGGCTGGTCGTCGTGCTGCCGGTGCTCGGGCACGCGACGTGGCACCTGTATCGCAAGCTGGTGCCGCGCTGACCTTCCGGGTGCTTCATCCTGCGGGGCGGGCGACGAGCGAGGTTTCCCCGACCTGAAGCACCCGGAATCGATCCGGCGAGACGCCGGCGGCCGTTCGCGCGACCATCAGCGCCTCGGTCGGCGCGTCGATGGCCTCGTCCGTCAGTTGGATCGTGCCGTGATGCATTCCGATGGTCGGCGGCGCGCCGAGATCGAGATGGGCGCGGACGGAGTCGGCCGGGTTCATGTGATGGTCCGACATGAACCAGCGCGGCTCGTAGGCGCCAATCGGCAGCAGGGCGAGGTCGAGGCGCGGGAACCGGCGACTTATGTCCGTGAAAAGCGGCCCGTAGCCGGTATCGCCGGCGAAATAGACCGTCCGCCCACCGGCCTCGATCACGAACCCGCCCCACAGTGTCCGGTCGCGGTCGAACGGCGTCCGGGCGGAAAAATGCTGCGCGGGGATGTAGGTGATCGTGGCGCCGGCGACCTCGACCGTCTGCCACCAGTCGAGTTCATGCGCGCCCACGATGCCGGCCTTGGCGAGATGGCGGGCGTTGCCCAAGCCGGTCACGGTCGCCGGCGCCCATTTGCCCTGCACGGCGCGCAGCGTCGGCAAGTCCATGTGGTCGTAGTGGCAATGCGACACCAGCAGCACATCCACCCTCGGCAACGCATCCAACGGCTGGCCCGGGGCGCGCACGCGACGTGGACCGGCCCACGACACCGGGCTGGCCCGCGCCGACCAAAGCGGGTCGGTCAGGACCGCGACCCCGCCGACTTGCAGCAGGAACGTGGCATGGCCGATGAACGTGGCCGCGATGCCGTCGGGGGCCGCGCGCGCGGGCGGCGGGAACGGCGTGTTGGCGACGAACGCGGGCCACTTGGCCTTCCGGCGCGTCAGCATCCAACGCAGAACGCCGCCGGGTCGGCTGGGCGTCGGGTGGGCGTTGCGAAAGCGTCCGTTCTCGAACGGCGCGACGGCCATGCCGGGTCGATCAGCCTGCGCCGACTGGGCTCGCCAAGTGGTTCGCGCTAGGCCGGAACGGCGGTTTTTGGCGCAACCGTGCCGACCGGCGCCGACGGGGGAGAGCCAAACCGGGCGATGCGTCGCCGTTCGCACCATACCTCGACGGCGGCGAAGCCGGGCAGATATTGCGGCGCAACGGCCTTGGCCTCGTCATCGCTGACGCACGCCATGACGTGTCCGTCCACGATGTGATCCGCCTGGTTGATCTGGAACAGCCGATAGTTGGACATTTTAACGTACTCCTATCATCCGGGGGACGTCCGCCTGCATCCTCGCCGACAACCACAACGGCTGCGATGAATGTCGCTCATCGAATCTAATTCGCCAGTGGATGAGAGCAACGACATGGTGCAGCGCATTATTCCGACAGCGCTGCACGATGGTCTTGGAATGGTTCCACCACGATTCTTATTAGACTTTGTAACCGTCATTTTTTCCTCCGTGACGGCGGAGTCAACTGTCGTGTCGCAACGACTCCGCCGCCTCCCCGACAGTTGATCACCGCTATGCCAGCTTGAGTCGCGTCCGCAAATCCTCGACCTGCGCCGGGGTCAGCGGGCGGGTCGCCCGGTCGCCGAGCAGAAGAAAGATGCGGGCGGTTTCCTCCAGTTCCTCGGTGGCATACATCGCATTGTCCAGGCTGCTGCCGGCGACGACGGGGCCGTGGTTGGAGAGCAGGACCGCGTGGTGGTCGCCGGCCAACGCCTCCACCGCCCGCGCGAGGGATTCGTCGCCCGGCGGATAATACGGGACCAGCGGCAGGCGCCCGACGCGCATCACGTAGTAGGCGGTCAGCGGCGGCAGGCAGTCGTGCGGGTCGATCCCGTGGAGGCACGAGACGGCCACGGAGTGGGTGGAATGCAGATGCACCACCGCGCGCGCGTCCGCGCGCTTGGCGTACATCACGCGATGCAGGAAGGCTTCCTTCGTCGGCTTGTCGCCCGCGACCACATGACCATCGGCATCCAATTTGGTCAGCCGGGCCGGGTCGAGTTCGCCGAGCGAGGCATTGGTCGGCGTCATCAGCCACCCGCCGTCCGGCAAGCGGACGGAGATGTTGCCCGTCGAGCCGAACGTCAGCCCCCGGCGGAACAGCGACGCGCCCACGGCGCAAACCCGGTCCCGCAATGCGGTTTCGCTCACGATTTGTCCCCCGCTACGTGCCCAGTAGCCGCGAGACCCAGGCGGACACGGCGTCGCCGCTGCCCATGTCGGTTTGCACCAGGCCATCGATCATGAAGGTCGGCGACACATGGATGCCGTTCTGGCGCGCATATTTGCTGTGCCATTTCACCTCCCGATCCAGGTCCGGGATGGCGAAGGCCTCGGCGAGGTGCAGGCCGCTATAGGATTCGATCCGCGCGACGATGTCGTTCGGCGTGGCATCCATGTTCGGGCCGGTGCAATGGCGCGTGAACTCGAACTCCTCCCGATGCGCGCCGACTGCCGCGAGGACGGCCTTGGCTGCTTCCTTGCCGGCCGGCAAGGTGGAGGCCGCCAGAATGCAGCGCACGATCACGCCCGAAAACATGTGCCACGGCTGCGATTGCAGACGGATTTTGATCGTGATCCGGTCGTCGCCGGCCGATGCCAGCGTTTCGTCGAGCTTGCCGAACGCCCGGACGGAGAACGGGCATGTCGGCTCCAAGAACACTTCGAACAGGCGCGGGCCTTTCCCCCAGCTCAACGGATCGGCGGTCCACGCGGCGGTCTGGCTCATGCGCTCCGTCCCCTTCTTCGACGTTCTTACCTATGACACCGCCCGCGTCCGCGAAAGTGTCGGCTGGCCCATAAGATTACGATAACGTAACATTATGGGCGTGCCAAGGCGCGGGCTTCTTCCAGGCTAAAAATTTTGGGACGGTGTCGGGGGTCAGCGGGGGCCGCAGGAGCGGGCGCGCGGGGCGATGGGCGGCGCGCAGTGCGCTTCGGCAGCGCCGGAGACGGTGTCGCACGGGGGCGGGGCGGAGGGTGCCGCTGTCGGGGGCGGCGGG
>CAJCJG010000359.1 GCA_903970625.1 Solirubrobacterales bacterium 70-9
TGGCGTCCCGCGCGGGCGTCAGCGCCATCTGGTACACGTGGCTGGAGCAAGGGCGCGGCGGCCCGCCCTCCGACGACGTGCTGGAGCGGTTGGCGCGGGCGCTGGAACTGGATGCCACCGGCCGGGAAATGCTGTTTCTGCTCGCTCAGCAACGCCCACCGCCGCTGCATCCGGTCGCACCTTCTCCGGTCCCACCCGCCTTGCAGCGCGTGCTGGACGCGCTCGGCACCAGCCCCGCCATCGTCAAGACGCCGACCTGGGACGTGGTGGCATGGAACGATGCCGCCACCGTGGTGCTGGGCGACTACGCCACCGTGCCCGCCCATGAGCGCAACGTGCTCCGCCGCCTGTTCGGCGACCCGGCCATTCGCGCCAAGTCGCCGGATTGGGAGTCGGACGCCCGCTTCGCGCTCGCCGCCTTCCGTGTCGATGCCGCCCGCGCCGGCGACTGCCCCGAAGCCGTAGCACTCGCGGCCGAACTGGAAGCCACCAGCGCCGACTTCCGCCGCATCTGGGCCGAGAACGATGTGCGCGGTCACTGGGTCGGGCTGAAGCGCTTCCAGCACCCGACCGCCGGCCCCCTCACGCTCGAATATTCCAGTTTTGCCGTCGACAGCGCGGTCGGCCTCAGCATGTGCATCTTCACGCCCGTCGTGCCGGCCGACGTGCGGGCCATCGAAGCCCTGCTGTCGGCCAGACAGCAGGCGGCGTGACCGCGCGGACAGCGACCGGATTCCTAGTCACTTAATCGCGATCCGCGCTAAGCTCGCCCCGCGCAACGGAACGCTCGGGGGACAAGCATGGAATCGCGTATCAGCGGCACCACGATGCCGGTGCTCGAAATCGGTCTGGAACCCGGCGAGACATTGATCGCCGAACCAGGGGAACTTTCCTGGATGACGGCCGGGGTGCAGTTGCGCACCACCACGGCCACGGCCGGGGCGCGCGGGCTGTGGGGAGCGGTCACGCGCGCGATCTCCGGCGGCGGGCTGTTTATGACCGAGTTCACCTCGCCCGGCGGGCGCGGCGCCATCGCGTTTGCCGCAAAAGTGCCGGGCGCCATCGTGCCGATGCAGGTGGCACCGGGCGCCGGCTACATGGTGCATCGCCACGGGTTCCTGTGCGCGACGCAGGGCGTGGAACTGGCCATCGGGTTCCAGCAATCGCTTGGGGCCGGGATATTCGGCGGCAGCGGCTTCATCATGCAGCGCATCTCCGGCGCCGGCACCGCCTGGGTGGAACTGGGCGGCGAGATCGTCACGCACGAACTCGCACCGGGCGAGGAACTGCTGGTGCACCCGGGGCATGTCGGGATGTTCGAGGAACGGGTGGGATTCGACATCACCACCATCCGGGGCATCGCCAACGCGCTGTTCGGTGGCGACGGGCTGTTCCTGGTGCGGCTGCGAGGGCCGGGACGGGTTTGGCTGCAAACGCTCACGATGCCGGGGCTCGCGCATTCGCTGGCGCCCTACATGGGCAAGGAATCGACGACCACCTCGACGACCGGCGTCGCGGCGGTGGAGGGTGGCGTGGCCGGGGCGGTGCTGAGCAGTCTGTTCGGCAACAACAACCGGTAGGTGCCCGGACAGATCGAACACGCAGACCGGCTCGGCGTCGCCGGCTGGGCGACGGGCGGCAGGCTGCGCATTTCGGTGAACGGTGTGTGCGTCCAGACCATCGACGCGGACCGGTATCGGGCCGATCTGGACGAGATAGAGGGCGCGGGGGCGTTCGAGGCGTGGTTTGCCGCGCCGCTGCCGGACGCGGCGGCACAGATCGCGGTGCAAATGGCGGACGGCGCGCATCTGGCCGGCTCGCCGGTGCGGGTGGCGGCCGCAGTCCTGCCGCCCCCGGGCCTGCGGCTGCCGGATGTCGGAGCGCCGCTGGCACTGGTGATCGACACGGCGCCGCCTGACCCGGTGCGGGATGTGGGGTCCATGGCGCTGCTATCGCACATGGGCGCGCTGCGGCATCTCGGGTTCTTCGTCGTGTTCGCGACGCTCGCCGAGGCGGCGGACGCGATCCGGCGCACCGCCGGCCGGGTGCGAGTGGCCTATCTGCACCGACTGCGGCCGATGGCAACGCTGGCCACGACGATCCGCGCCGCCAATCCGGGCGTGCATGTCGTGTTCGCGGTCGGGGACCTTGCGCATCTGCGGGCGGAGCGGGAGGTGGCGGTGCTAGGCACGACGCCACCAGCGGGGCTGCGGGCGGCGGAAATCGCGGCAGCGCGGGCGGCGGACGCGGTGGTGACGCATTCGCGCGTCGAGGCCGTGGTGCTGGAGCGTCTGGGGGTGCGGGCGCATGCCGTACCATGGGCAGTACCGGCGCGGCCGGTCGCGGTGCCGTTCGACGAGCGGACAGGAATCGGCTTCCTGGGCAGTTATGGCCATCCGCCGAGTCTGGATGCGGCGCGGGTCGTGCTGGACGAGATCATGCCGCCGGTCTGGGCGGCGGCGCCGATTCCGGTCGTGCTGGCCGGCCATGGCCTGCCGCGCCGGCTGCGGGAGCGCGCCGATGGATTGGTACGGGTGATCGACCACACACACACGCCCGACGCCGGCGCGGTGTGGCGCCGAGTGCGGGTCGGTGTGGCACCGTTACGGTTCGGGGCGGGAGTCACGGGCAAGGTATTGGACGGTCTGGCCGCCGGTGTGCCCTGCGTGTGCTCGCCGGTCGCGGCGGAGGGACTAGGCGTGCCGCCCGCGCTGATCGCGGACGGCCTGCCGGCAATGGTCGCGGCGGTACTGCGGCTGCACGCGGACGCAGGGGCGAACGCGCGCGCCGCATCCGACGGGTTCGCGATGCTGGCGGAGGACCACACGCCGGAACGGGTGCAGCGCGCCCTCGCCTGGGCGCTGGCCTAACCGAGCCGCCGCCGCCCCTCGCGCACCGGCGGTGCATTGGGCGCGATCCAATAGCGGCCGAGCGGGTGCAGTCGCAGCACAAGCATGCCCGGCCGTGCCTGCGGCGGCGGGGCGATCTCGGCGTCGCCGTCGGTCCAGCGCCA
>CAJCJG010000360.1 GCA_903970625.1 Solirubrobacterales bacterium 70-9
GCCGCCGCAAGCCGGCCGCCGCCGTCGCGGTGCCGCACGGCGGGGGCGCGGCGCAATGACCGTCGCCCTGACCATCGACGGCATAGGGGTCTCATTCGTCGGCGTGAAAGCCGTCGATGGCGTCTCGCTGCGGGTCAACGAGGGCGAATTGCGCGTGCTGCTCGGCGCCAACGGCGCGGGCAAGACCACGCTGATGGACCTGATCTCCGGCAAGACGCGCAGCAGCGAAGGCCGCGTCCGGTTGTTCGACACCGATATCACAAACTGGAGCCCGCACCGCATCGCGCGCGCGGGCGTTGGGCGCAAGTTCCAGATCCCGAGCGTGTTTCGCGATTTCACAGTGCGCCGGAACCTCGACGTGGCGAGTTGTTCCGACCCGCGCGTGCGGGCCAATCTCGGCATCGGCATCCCGCGGGCGCGCCGCCGCCGCATCGACGAGGTGCTGGACCTGACGGGGCTGGCCGACGATGCCGAAACCCAGGCGGCCAATCTCAGCCATGGCCAGACCCAGTGGCTGGAACTGGGCATGCTGATCGTGCAGGACCCGAAGGTGTTGTTGCTGGACGAGCCGACCGCCGGCATGACGCAGGCGGAGACGCGCAAGACCGCCGACATCATCAAGGGGCTGCGGGGCCAACACACGATCCTGGTGGTCGAGCACGACATGGCGTTCGTGCGCGAGATCGCCGAGCAGATCACGGTGATGCATCTCGGCCGCGTGCTGGCGGAGGGCGACATCGCCGCGATCGAGGGCAACGAGGCAGTTCGACGCGCCTATCTCGGTTCGCACGGCATTCGGGGAGAGGCTGCCTGACATGCTGGCGCTGCACGATGTTGATAGCTTCTACGGCCGCAGCCACGCGCTGCACGGCGTCTCGATGGCGGTGCCGGCCCGCGCCATCACGGCCGTGCTCGGGCGCAACGGCGTCGGCAAGACAACGCTGCTGAAGACGATCATGGGCCTGATCGGGCGCATGAACGGACGCATCGAATTGCTCGGTACGGACATCGCGCCGCAGCCCGCATTCCGACGCGCGCGCCTGGGCATCGCCTACGTGCCGCAGGGCCGCGAGATCATTCCCGACTTCACCATCCGCGAAAACATCCTGATGGGCGCATTTGCCCGCGCCGACGGCAAGCGCGCGATCCCGGAGATCGTCGCGCGCCTGTTCCCGTATCTGGCGCAGAACCTCGACCGGCCGGGTGGCGTGCTGTCGGGCGGCCAGCAGCAGCAACTGGCGATCGCGCGCGCGCTCGCCGCCGACCCGAAGGTGCTGCTGCTGGACGAGCCGACCGAAGGCATCCAGCCGAGCATCGTCGAGGAAATCGAGGACCTGATCCTGCGGCTGAACAAGGACGTCGGCATCACGGTGATTCTGGTCGAGCAGAACGTGGCGTTCGCGCGCCGCGCGGCCGATGCGTTCGTGATGATGGAGAAGGGGCGCGTGGTTGCCTCGGGCGACATCGCCGGGCTGACCGACGATGTGGTGAATCGGCACATGGCGGTTTAACGGCCGGCGCCACGGCGCAAAAGCAAGAGTAGGAGAGAAACATGATTCACGGCGATATCAGCAGCAGCAACGACACCGTCGGCGTGGCGGTGGTCAACTACAAGATGCCGCGCCTGCACACGCGGGCGGAGGTGCTGGCCAACGCGCGCAAGATTGGCGAGATGCTGGTCGGCATGAAAACGGGTCTGCCGGGCATGGACCTGGTGATCTTCCCGGAATACTCGACGCACGGGATCATGTACGACAGCGCCGAGATGTATGCGACCGCCTCGACCTGCCCGGGCGAGGAGACCGAAATCTTTGCGGAGGCGTGCCGCAAGGCCAAGGTATGGGGCGTGTTCTCGCTGACCGGCGAACAGCACGAGGAGCATCCGCACAAGGCGCCGTACAACACGCTGATCCTGATGAACGACAAGGGCGAGGTCGTTCAGAAATACCGCAAGATCATGCCGTGGGTGCCGATCGAAGGCTGGTATCCGGGCAATTGCACGTATGTCTCCGACGGGCCGAAGGGGCTGAAGGTCAGCCTGATCATCTGCGACGACGGCAACTATCCCGAGATCTGGCGCGATTGCGCGATGCGCGGCGCGGAATTGATCGTCCGCTGCCAGGGCTACATGTATCCGGCCAAGGAGCAGCAGATCATCATCTCCAAGGCGATGGCGTTCGCCAACAACACCTATGTCGCGGTATCCAACGCGGCCGGTTTCGACGGCGTGTATTCCTACTTCGGCCACTCCGCGATCATCGGCTTCGACGGGCGCACGCTCGGTGAGTGCGGCGAGGAGGAATACGGCGTGCAGTACGCGGCGCTCTCCAAATCGCTGATCCGCGATTTCCGCCGCACCGGGCAGTCGGAGAACCATTTGTTCAAGCTGCTGCATCGCGGCTACACCGGCAAGATCAACTCCGGCGAGGGCGACAAGGGCGTCGCTGCATGCCCGTACGATTTCTACTCCAAGTGGATCGCCGATCCGGAAGGCACGCGGGAAATGGTGGAATCCTTCACCCGCCCGACGATCGGGACCGAGGAATGCCCTATCGAGGGCATCCCGAACGAAACCACCGCGCACCGGTAACGAGGCCGCGCGATACCATCCGGCGAGGACACGGGGGAAACGCCATGCTGCGCATCGACCGCGTTCTCGGCAGCCGCATCGAGGCTCCGTTCGCGGAGGCCCTGCACGATCTGGAGCACCACGGCGCGGTGGACATCCTGCCGCTGGCCGCCGGCGACGTGAGCCGTCGGCGGCTGCGGGCGCAGACGCGGGGCGGCGAAGATCTGGCGATTTCGCTGCCCCGCGACCAGACGCTGTTCGACGGCGCCGTGCTGCTGATGGATCAGGCGCGCGCCATCGTGGTGCGGGTGAACGCCGAACGCTGGCTGCGCCTGTCGCCGCGTTCGATCGCCGACGCCGTGGAACTGGGCTACCACGCCGGCAATCTGCATTGGCGCGTCCGCTTCGCCGGCGAGACGCTGCTGGTGGCGCTGGAGGCGCCGGTGGACGATTATGTCGCGCGCCTCGGCGGCCTGATCAGCGAACGCCGGGTCGGCGCGGCCGTCGTCGGCGAAGGCGAGGCCGCGTGATAGACCTGTTGCGCGCCATCTGGCAGGCGGACAGCGCCTTCCCCAGCGGCTCGTTCGCATTTTCCGGTGGCCTGGAAGGCTTTTACACCATGACTCCGGCGGCATCCGATGCGACGGCGCTGGCGGGGCTGCTGCACGACCTGCTCGCGCGGCGCTGGGCGACCAGCGACCGCGTGGCGCTGGCGCAGGCGCACCGCGCGGCCGGCGACCTTGCTGCCATCGCGGAAGCCGATGCCAGTTTGGAAGCGGCGACGCTGATACAGCCGCTGCGGGAGGGCTCGCGACGCAACGGCATGGCGCTGCTGGCCGCGCACGAGCGGCTCGGCACGGCGCCGGCCGCCTCGCTGCGGGCAGCCTGCCGCGACGGAACATGCCTCGGCCATCTCGCCGTGATGCAGGGCGCGCTGTTCCGGGCGCTCGGTCTGGACCTGTCCGCCGCCATCGCATCGGCCGGCTACGCGGCGGCGGCGGCGCTGGTCACGGCCTC
>CAJCJG010000361.1 GCA_903970625.1 Solirubrobacterales bacterium 70-9
CTGGCGACGGCACCTGCCGCGCCCGACGCCATCCGACCCTCGCGGGCGACGATGGCCGCGCTGGTGCTCGGAGGTTCCGCATTGCTGTTGTCGGTGTGGGGGCTGCTGCGCTCCCTGCCAGGCTGAGCGGGATGGCCGCGCCAGTCGCCTCCGGCCCTGCCCTCGCTCCGCCCCGCTCGGCGGCGGCACGGGCGGTCGCGCGCGGCATGATGCTGGCGGCGCTGCTGAGCCTGGCCTGCAATCTCGGCGCGCTGACGGTGCCGATCTTCAACATGGAACTGTTCAACCGCGTGCTGCCGACGCGCAATCACGCGACATTGTGGGCGATGTGCGCGGGCCTCGCGATCGCGCTGGCGCTCTACATCGTGCTCGACCAGTTTCGCTCCACGGTTCTGGCTGCGCTCGCCAACCGAGTCTCGCGCCAGTTGATGCCGCAGGTGCTGGACGCCGTCGCAACCGCCCCCGCAACCGCCAACCGGGGCGAGCCGCTGCACGATCTGGAGCGGCTGCGCATGTTCTTCGCCAGCCCCGTCTGTGTGGCACCCTTCGATCTCGCCTGGGCGCCGGTGCTGCTGCTCGTGCTGTTGCTGATGCATTGGGGCTACGCCGCCACCGCCGCCGTCTCCGTGCTGATCCTGCTTGGCCTGAACACCCTCGGCGACATGCTGACGCGCCGCCATCTGATCCGCGCCAGCCACGCCGCCGCCGCCGAACTGCGCGACGTCGCCGGCGCGTTTCGCGGCGCGGAGGCGGTGCTGGCGATGGACATGCTGCCGGCGCTCAGCGCGCGATGGGAGCGGCAGCACGGCGCGGTTCGGGCGGAGGTCAATCGCGCCATGCTGCAAAGCCGCGCCGTCGCCGCGCTCAACCGTACGATGCGCATGGCGATGACCGGCACGATGGTGGCCCTCGGCCTCGTGCTGGTGCTGAACGGCGACGCCAGCAGCGGCAGCATGGTCGCCGGCAACATGATTTTGGCCCGGCTGCTGCTGCCGTTCGAGCAGATCAGCAACACGCACCGTCAATGGGTCGAGGCGCTGGCGGCATGGCGGCGGCTGCGCGAGTTGCTGGAATCGCCGCCGCCGCCGGAGCGCTACCGCACGAAACTGCCCCGCCCGCTCGGCGCGTTGCAGGTGGACCGGCTGGTGCATATCCAAGCCGGCGGCGACCGGCCGGTATTGCGCGGCCTCAGCTTCGCGCTGGAACCGGCCGAGGTGCTCGGCATCGTCGGCCCCTCCGGCGCCGGCAAGACCACGCTGATCCGCCTGATCCTCGGCATGTACCAGCCTACGGCCGGCGGCGTATTTCTCGACGGCCACCCGACTTATTTGTGGGAGCGGGAGGATTTTTCGCGGCATGTCGGCTACGTGCCGCAAGCGCTGGCGCTGGTCGAAGGCACGGTGGCGGAAAACATCGCCCGAATGCAGCCGCCGGACCTGCTCCGGGTGCGCGCGGCGGCCATCCGCGCTGGTATCCACGCCGCCATCGTCGCCCTGCCGCACGGCTACGCCACCCGCGTCGCCGGCATGACGCTGTCCGCCGGCCAGCGCCAGCGCATCGCCATCGCCCGCGCCCTCTACGAGCAGCCGCGCCTGCTCATTTTGGACGAACCGAGCGCCTTTCTCGACCAGGACGGGGAGGCGGCGCTCTGCGCCCTGATCGCCGATCTGCGTGCCGAGGGCACCGGCACGATCCTCGTAACTCACCGGCCGGCTTTGATCCGTGTCGCCGACAAGCTGATGGTGTTGAAGGACGGCCTGATCGACCGGTTCGGCGCCCGCGAAGCCGTGCTCTCCGCCCTAAACGCCCCGCCGGTCCGTGTCGTTCGCGCCACGCCCGTTCGCGAGGTGCTGTCGTGACCGCCCCATTCGTCCGCCACGCCCGCCGCGACCTCTGGGCCGGCCTGGCGTTGTGCCTGCTGCTGACGCTGTTCGTCGATGTCGCCATCCTCGTCGTGCCGATCTTCGACATGCAATTGTACGACCGCGTGCTGCAAAGCCGGAACATGGACACGGTGGCGATGCTGGCCTGTGCCTGCGCCGCCGGCTTGGCGATCTACGGCCTGCTCGATCTGCTGCGCTCGGCGGCACTGCTGGCCATTGCCGAAGCGTTGGCCCGCCGCCTGCGGGCGCCGCTGCTGCGCCACGCCGTGGGCAGCGGGCTGGCCGGGGACGCCACGGCCGGCGCGCAAACGCTGCGCGACATCGAGACACTGCGCGGCTTCCTGGCCTCCGGCGCCGTCTGCGTCCCGCTCGACGCGCTGTGCGCGCCGCTGCTGCTGGCCGTGCTGTTCATGCTGCACCCCGCGTTCGGCTGGCTCGCCACCGCTGGCGCCGCGATCCTCGTGCTGCTGGGTGCGGCCACTGATCTGTTCGCCAAACCCGGCCTCGCCGCCGCCGCCAGCCAGCATCACCGCATCAACGGCGAACTGGCCCTGCAACTGCGCGACCGCGACGTGTCGGAGGCGCTGGGCATGCAGCCCGCCATCGCCCGCCGGTGGATGGCACGCCATGCCGAGGCGCTGGCGCAGATGCACCACGCCCATGCGCGGGGGCATCTGCTGGAAGGGTTGTCGAAGCTCGCCCGCCTGCTGATGGCGGCCGGCGTGATGGTGATGGGCGCTGTCCTGATCCTGGCGCATTTCGTCACCCCCGGCGCGCTGATGGGCGCCAATTTGCTGCTCAACAAGATGTTGGGTCCGTTCGACCATCTGGTCGCAAGCTGGCGCCAATGGGCGGTGGCGCTTGCCGCATGGCGCCGCATCGGCCGCCTCGACCTGTCGCCCGCCGCCGCTGCCAGCGCGCCCGCAACCGCCCTCGAAGATGCGCCCGGCCTCGTGCTGCGGGGCGTGTCCTTCGCGCTGTCGGGCAAGCCGATCCTCGCCGGCCTGACGCTGGTAGTGCCGCCGGGCACGGCACTCGGCGTGCTCGGTGTCAACGGTGCCGGGAAGAGCACGTTGTTGCGGTTGCTCGCGGGCCTTTTGCGCCCCACCGAAGGCGATTTGCTGCTGGACGGCGCGCCGTTGATGCCCGGTGCCCATATCGGCTACCTGCCGCAAAACGTCTCGCTGCTGAGCGGCACCGTCGGCGCCAACATCTCCCGCTTTACCGAAGGCACCGACGACACGCTGCTCCATGCCGACGCCATCGTCGCTGCGCGACAGGCCGGCGTTCACGACCTGATCGGCCGCCTGCGACAGGGCTACGAAACCGAATTGCTGGCCGATGGCGAGGGCTTGTCCGGCGGCCAGCGGCAGCGCGTCGCCCTCGCCCGCGCCTTGTGCGGCCAGCCGCGCCTGCTGATCCTCGACGAACCGGACGCCAGCATCGACCACGACGGCGACACCGCCCTGCTCGCAGCCCTCCGCGCCGCCCGCGCCCAGGGCAGCATCGTCGTGCTCACCACCCATCGCCCCCGTCTGCTGGACGCGATGGATGTCATTCTCGTGCTGAAGGACGGACGGATGCAGTCGTTCGCGCCACCGGACCGTCCGCAGCCGATGCCGGCGCCACCGCCGGCCCTGCGGATGCAGCCGGCATGACCATGCTGCTCGCCGCTCCGGTTTCGACCCACCCCGGCGAACCCTCGCTGCGCCGAATCGCCGTCTTGAGCCTGCTGACCATCGTCGTCGGCATCGGCGGCCTGCTGACATGGGCGTCCGTCGCGCGCCTCGACAGCGCCGTCCCCGCCCCCGGCCTGATCGTTTCCGCCGGCAAGCGCAAGACCGTCACCTTGCAAGATCCCGGCATCCTCAAGGACCTTCTCGTCAAGGAAGGCGACCGCGTCGCCGCCAACCAGATCCTGTTCCGCCTGGACGACGCCCAGGCCCGCGCCGCGTTGGACCAGGCGTCCGCTGCCTACTGGGGCGCCGTCGCCGATGCTGCCCGCCTGCAAGCCGAGGCGCTCGACCAGCGCACGCTGGAGTTTCCGCCCGACCTGCTGGCCGCCGCCCGCGACCCCGCCATCGCCGCCCAGATCGAAGCCGAGCGCCATCTGTTCGAGGCACGCAATGCGTCGTTCGACGGCGCCGACCGCATCGCCCGCAAAAAGATCGCGGAGCAGGAAGCCACTGTCGCCTCGCTGCAATCGCAGATCCATGAAATGGCGCTGCGCATCGGCCTGTACGAAAGCGAATTGCGCGGCACGCAGGAGCTGGTCGCCAAGGGCTTCGCCACCAAATTCCATGCGCTGGAACTGGAACGCAACATCGCCGAACTGCGCGGCGCGCAGGGCGACCTATCCGGCCGGTTGGCCGAAATGAAACAGGAAATCGGTCAGACAGAACTGGAAATCATCAATGCGGCCCAGGCCCGACGCTCCGACATCGGCAAGGACCGCACCGCAGCCCAAGGGCTGATCGCAGACGCCGGCGCCCGCATGCGCGCCGCACGGGACACGCTGACCAAGCTCGACATCCGCGCCCCCGAACCCGGCATCGTGACCGACTTCAAATTTTTTACGCCCGGCAGCAGCATCGCCGCCGCGCAGCCGGTGATGGATCTCGTCCCGCTCGATGCCGGCCTGTTGGTGGAGGCCAACGTCTCGCCCACCGACATCGAAAACGTCCATGTCGGCCAGCGCGTCAATGTACGCCTCACGGCCTACAAGGCGCATCAGGTGCCGGTCGTCACCGGCCATTTGACCTATGTCGGCGCCGACCGGCAGGTGGATGCGATGAACCAGCCGTTCTTCCTGGTCCGCGCGCAACTCGATCCGGACGCGCTGAAGGGTCTGCACGATGTCGAACTCTACGCCGGCATGCCGGCGGACGCGCTGATCCTCGGCGGTGAGCGGACGGCGCTCGACTATTTGATCTCGCCGATCCGGGACAGCATCCGCCACGGCATGAACGAGAAATAGCTTTTCTGCGAAAGGGCCTTCGCATGACCGGACGATATCTTGTCACTGGGGGCGCCGGCTTCGTCGGCAGCCACATCGTCGCCGCGCTGCTGGATCGCGGCGACGATGTCGTCGTGTTCGACCATCTTTCCACCGGCCACCGCGAAGCGGTCTTGCAAGGTGCGCGCCTGATCATCGGCGATCTCGACGACGAACGGCTCGTGGACTACGTGGTGGCGGACGGCCCGTGGGACGGCGTGTTCCATTTCGCCGCCCTCTCTATCGTCGGCGACAGCATGCGCGACCCGTTCCGCTACATCGCGGAAAATGTCGGAACCGGCGTCCGCCTGATCGCCGCCTGCGTGCGCCACAAGGTTCCCAAATTCGTCCTGTCATCGACAGCGGCGTTGTTCGGCTCCTCCCGCTCGACGCCGATCGACGAGACCGCCAACTATGACCCCGACTCGCCGTACGGCGAGAGCAAGGCGATGCTGGAACGGGCCCTGCACTGGGCCGACCGCGTGCATGGTTTGCGAAGTGCCAGTCTGCGCTATTTCAACGCCGCCGGCGCCGATCCCGCTGGCCGCCTCGGCGAGGATCACGCGCCCGAAAGCCATCTGATGCCCCTGGTCATCGACGCCGCGCTCGGCCGCCGTGCCGAAATCGCCGTGTTCGGCGACGACTATCCGACGCCGGACGGGACATGTGTGCGCGACTATGTTCACGTCGCCGACCTTGCGGACGCCCATCTGCGCGTGCTGGCGCCGCTCGCCACCAACAGCGTCCGCTACAATCTCGGCACCGGGCGCGGCCATTCGGTGCTGGAAGTGATCCAGGCGGTCGAACGTGTCTCAGGCCGCCGCGTGCCGATGCGCCGCGCGCCCCGCCGCGCCGGCGACCCGGCGGTGCTGATCGCGGGCGCCGACCGCATCCGACGCGACCTCGGCTGGCAACCCCGCTACGCCGACCTCGACGCCATCGCCGCCACAGCCCTGCAATGGCGCCAAGCGCACCCGGACGGCTACCGCACCGGCCACCGCCGCCTCCATCAGGGCACCATCGCCGAGTTGTTCCACGCCGTGACGGACTAGCCACTCCGAAGCCTTCGCGGTGGAGGCGAATACGAGCGGATATTTACGAAGCGCCAAGGGTGAAATGCCTTGAGCATTCCAGCGCCAAATCTAAGGCGGTGCCTCGGTAGCCCTTATCGTTCTCTTATCGAACTATTGTGGTTCGAGGTTGCTGGAATTCCCCCCGCCCCCGTGCTAGGCGCCCGACATGCCCGGCACCGAGTTTCCCGTCACCCTGCTGAACCTCGCCGGCAGCATCGCGCTGCTGCTGTGGGGTGTCCGCATGGTGCAGACGGGCATCCAGCGCGGATTCGGCGCCCGCCTGCGGGTGGCGCTGGGCGCGGCCCTGCGCACCCCCGCCAAGGCATTCCTGACCGGCCTCGGCGTCACCGCTATCCTGCAAAGCAGCACCGCGACCGGCCTGATGGTCTCCGGCTTTGCCGCCGGCGGGCTGGTCGATCTGGTGCCGGCTCTGGCCGTCATGCTCGGCGCCAATGTCGGCACCACGCTGATCGTGCAACTGCTGTCGCTGGACCTGTCGGCCGCGACGCCCGCCCTGATCCTGCTCGGCGTAATGATGTTCCGGCGCGGCCAGGAAACCCGCACCCGCGACCTCGGCCGCGTCGCCATCGGCCTCGGCCTGATGCTGCTCGCCCTGCACCAGTTGCTCGACCTCGTCACCCCGTTCGAAGACGCGCCCAGCCTGCGCCTGCTACTGGGCACCGTCGCCACCGAACCGGTGCTGGACGTGGTGCTGGCCGCCGGCCTCACCTGGGCCGCGCACTCGTCGGTCGCCATCGTGCTGCTCATCATGTCGCTGGCGGCCAAAGGCGTCGTGCCGCCGCACGCCGCCTTCGCGCTGGTGCTCGGCGCCAATCTCGGCACCGCGCTGAACCCGCTATTGGAAGGGTCTGAGGGCGGTGACGCCGCCTCCCGCCGCGTCCCCGCCGGCAATCTGGGCACCCGGTTGGTCGGCGTCGTGCTCGGCTTGGCCGCGTTGCCCTGGGTCGGCCCCTGGCTGGTTACGATCGAGCCGGACGCGGCGCGCGCCGTCGCCGACCTGCATCTGGCTTTCAACCTCGTCCTCGCCGGCGTCTTCTTCCCATTCCTGCGCCAGTACGCGGCCCTTCTGCGCCGCCTGCTGCCCGCCCGCGTCGAAGCCGCCGACCCGTCCCGCCCGCTCTATCTGGACGAAGCCGCCCGCGAAACCCCCGTCGTCGCCGTCGGCGCCGCCGCGCGCGAAGCCCTGCGGCTGGCCGACATGCTGGAAGCCATGCTGCTCGCCGCCCGCGAAGCATTCCTGCGCGAGGACCGCAAGCGCGTCACCGAAGCCCGCCGCATGGACGACGTGCTCGACAAGCTCACCACCGCCATCAAAGCCTATCTGACGGGCCTCGATCCGGAAGCGGTCTCGGACTCCGACCATCGCCGCATCGGCGATATCCTGGCCTTCGCGACCAATCTGGAGAGCGCCAGCGACGTCGTCAGCCGCAACCTGCTCGCCCACGCCGCCCGCCGCCTGAAGCGCAACCTGATCCTGCCCCCCGCCCAGGCCGCCGAGATCACCACGCTGATCGGCCGTCTGGTCGCCAATGTCCGCGCCGCCGCCGCCGTGTTCCTGACCGAAGATCTCCGCGCCGCCCGCCTGCTGGCCGCCGAAAAAGAAGCGTTCCGCGATCTGGAGGCGGACGCCACCGAAGCCCACTTCGCCGCCATCGCCGCCGGCAAATCGGACGAGGCGGAGGCCGGCGCGTGGCGTCTCGGCCTGCTGCGCGACCTCAAGCGCATCAACGCCCATTTGGTCGAAGCCGCCGCCTACCCGGTCCTGAAGACGCAAGGCGAATTGCTGCCCACCCGCCTGCGCGACATCGAGGACGCGGCGCAGGACTGACGCCTCATACGATCCCCCGCTCCCGCAGCGCGGCCACCTCGGCCGCGTCCAGACCCGCCATCGTCCGCAGCACGTCATCGGTGTCGGCGCCCAGTAGCGGCGGAGAGATCCGGTAATCGACCGGCGTTTCCGACAGCCGCACCGGGTTGGCGATCACCCGGACTTGCCCGCTCTCGGTGCCCGCGTGCGGCAACTCCACCACCATCCCGCGCGCCGCCACCTGCGGGTCGCCAAACACGTCGGCGAGCTTGTTGATCGGCCCACAGCCAATCTTGAGCGATTCCAGCCGCTCCACCCACCACGCCGTCGGATGCCCTTGCAGCACCGGCGTCAGCGTGTCCGTCACCAGTTGCCGGTGTTCCACCCGCGCCGCGTTGGTGGCGAAGCGAGGATCGTCCGGCAGGCCGCCCAGCCCGAAATTCTCGCAGAACCGCCGAAACGTCGGGTCGTTGCCGACCGACAGCACCACATGCCCGTCCGCCGTCGGGAACACCTGATACGGCACGATATTCGGATGCTGGTTGCCCAGCCGCGCCGGGTTCTCGCCCGTGGCCAGGAAATTCATCCCCTGGTTGGCCAGCCATGCCACCGACGTATCGAGCATCCCGATATCGATCTGCTGCCCCTGCCCGGTCCGCTCCTTGTGCCGCAGCGCCGCCAAGATGCCGATGCAGCCGTACAGCCCGGCGAACAAGTCGCCCACCGGCACGCCGACTTTCTGCGGCAGCCCGTCCGGCTCCCCGGTCAGGCTCATCACGCCCCCCATCGCCTGGATCAACGAGTCATAGCCCGGTCGCGGCGCGTATGGACCGGTCTGGCCGAAGCCGGTGATCGAGCAATAAATCAGCCCCGGATGCTCGCTCCGCAGTTGCTCGTAGCTCAATTCGTATTTGGCGAGCGCACCGACCTTAAAATTCTCCACCAGGATGTCGCACTGCGACACCAGTTTCCGTGCGATCGCCTGCCCCTCCGGCTGCGATATGTCCAGGGTGACGGACTGCTTGTTGCGATTGACGCCGACGAAATAGGCGCTTTCGCGGGAGCCCGGCATGAACGGCGGCGCGAACCCCCGCGTATCGTCCCCGCTGCCCGGCTTCTCGATCTTGATCACCTCGGCGCCCAGGTCGCCCAGCATCTGCACGCATGTCGGCCCCGCCAGCACCCGCGTCAGATCGAACACCCGCAACCCGCGCAACGGCCCGGTCGGCTCGGTCATGTGGCGTCCCCTCGCTGTGACGGACGAGTGTGCCACGCAGCCCGCACGCCGCATACCGCCAGCCCTTCGGGCGAACCGGACGGAGTCTGCCCGGACTAATGGTCCATGCGCCGCGCGGGCGCCGCATTGGCAGCTGTCGGCATTTCGACTGTCGGAACATCCTTGCTGCGCGGCAGGAACAGTTCGACGGTCGTGCCCGCCCCCACCGCGCTGCGCAGCCGCAACGTGCCGCCCAGTTCGCGCATCACGCCATCCACCTGCGCCAGCCCCAGCCCGGCGCCGCGCCCTTGCAGCTTGGTCGTGAAGAACGGCTCGCACGCCCTTGCCATCACATCGGGACTCATGCCCCTTCCATCGTCCGCGACCGACAGCACCACATAGTCGCCGGCCGGCAATTCGTCCGGCAGCGAGGGGTCGCCTTCGGCGACATTGCGCGTGCCGACGCTGAAGCGCCCGCCTGTGGGCATCGCGTCGCGCGCGTTCGCCGCCAGATTCAGCACCAGTGCATGCAATTGGTCTGCGTCACCGGCGGCCGTCCAAAGCTGCGGCGCGCAGTCGGTCTGCATGCGGATGTGGCGCCCGAGCGTCTGGAGAAGAAGCTCCTGCATATCGATCAGCACTTTGTTCGCGTCCACCGGCCTCGGGGCCAGTTGTTGCTGCCCGGCGAACGCCAGCAACTTGTTGGTCAGCGTCCCTGCCTGTACCGCCGCGTGCATCGCCCGTTCGACGTGCCGGCGCGGCCGTCCCTCCAGCGTGTCGATATTCAGCAATTCCAGGCTGCCGATTGTCGTGGTCAGCAAATTGTTGAAGGCGTGCGCGACGCCCGCGACCAGTTGCCCGGTCGCCTCGTGCCGCTGCGCCCGCATCAGCGCGGATTCGGCCCGCTTGCGTTCCGCGATCTCCTCCGTCAACCGCGAATTGGCTTCCGCCAGCGCCTGGGTTCGCTCCGCGACCCGTTGTTCCAAAACTTCCGCGAGTCGCTCGCGCATCGCGTCGGCCTCCTTGCCCTCGGTCACGTCGAGCACGACGCCGAGATAGCGCGAGACCACGCCGGCCGCGTCTCGCACAGGCGAGCCGCGAACCTCGATCCAGCGCAGCCCGCCATCGTTGCCGCGCCGGATGCGGCAGGTGAAGCGAAGTTCGCCGCCGGAGGCGAACGCCTGTTGCCGCGCCTGCTCCACCCGCCGGCGATGTTCCGGCACCACTTGGCGCAAGAGAAGCGCGTCGCTCCAGTCTCGTGAGGGATCGGTGCCGAAGATCGCCGCATGCCCGGCCGAGCGGACGGAGAGCCCGTCGGCCATGTTGAGTTCCCAGGTCCCGATGCCTGCGCTTTCGGTGGCCAGCCGCAACCGCTCCTCGCTCTCCCGCAGCGCCATATCCGCCCGGCGCCGTTCGTCCACGTCGCGAAAATAGACGGTCATTCCATTCGGCGCGGGATGAATGCTGAACTCGATCCAGCGCGGCCGGACCGACGACAGGGTCTCCACCACCACCACTTTTTTCTCGCGCGCGGCGCGCAGATGGCTCGCCTGCACCGGCGTGTTGACCGCCTCCGGAAACACGTCCCAAATGACGCGTCCGAGCAGATCCTCGCGCCGCTTGCCGCACCACTCCTCGCATCTTCGGTTCAGGTAGGTGAACTGCCATTGCCGGTCGAGCGCGTAGAAACTGTCGCTGATGCTCTCCAGGATATCGCTGGTCCGCGTCTCCGCCGCCGCGAGCGCCGCCTCGGTCTGCTTGCGCGCCAGCGCCACGCCCAGAAGGTTCGCCGCCGCCTGCGTGAACGCTACGTCCGCTGGCGCGAAGCCGCCCGCCGCCGCGCTGCCGACCTCGATCACCCCGAATTTCGCCCCGCCGCTCCAGATCACCACATCGATGGCGCGGCGGCTGCCGTGCTGGCGCAACAGCAGCGGCACCTCGGCATCCGCCGGGGACTCGCTCGAAATCACCCCCTCGCCGACCCGGATCGCGTGGGACGCGGTGGCCGCAAGCTCCGCGCCGAGTGGGCCGGAGGGCGCGTCCGTCAGGCCGACGGAGGCCCGCAGATCCAGCCCGTCGTCGTCTGCACGGCATTGCAGAATGGCGCAGATTTCCGCTTGCAGGCCAGCCGCGACGAGGCGCGCGGCCGCTTGCAGCAACGCTCCGGAGTCGCCGCCGCGCAACGCGCAGGCACCGAGTTCGGCCAGGATATCCTGTTGCCGTCCCCGCTGCGCCAGTGCCGCGACCTCGATCAGCATCGGCCCCATCAGCCTTTGTCCGTCACCACCCGTCTGCAACGACCTTGCCGTGGCGCTGATTAACAGAGCCATACCGAGCCAAAGCCGCCCACTTCCTAGGCCGGCCGCCCGTCGCTAGGGTGGTAACATGACCGGTCCCGCCCCCCTGCCCGTCCGCCCCGACGTCACCGTCGAGTCGGACGAAACCGTCTGGAACGGACGCTTTGCCCTGCAACGCATCAAATTCCGCCAGCGCCG
Organism: Solirubrobacterales bacterium 70-9; assembly: GCA_903970625.1. Taxonomy (GTDB): domain Bacteria; phylum Pseudomonadota; class Alphaproteobacteria; order Acetobacterales; family Acetobacteraceae; genus CAJCJG01. The sequence goes on from CAJCJG010000361.1 coordinate 11,491, forward strand.
GTTCGACGGCACGATGTCCGGCCTGCGCACCTGGGAGTTGTGGCGCCGCGGCCGCGCGGCGGCGCTGCTGCCGTACGATCCGGTCAGCGATACGGTGGTGCTGATCGAGCAATTCCGCCTGCCCGCGCTGGCCGCCGGCCTCGATCCGGTGATGATCGAGGTGCCAGCCGGCCTCTGCGACCCCGGCGAGGACCCGGCCACGACGCTGCTCCGCGAGACGGAGGAGGAGGTCGGCCTCGTGCCCCGCCGGCTGCTGCCGATCGGCGACTTCCTGCTCAGCCCCGGCGGTAGCGACGAGCGGGTGGCGCTGTATCTCGGCGAAGTCAGCGCCCCCAAGGCCGACGCGGACGGCATCGCCGGCACCGCCGGGCTGGCGGAGGAGAACGAGGACATCCGCATCAGCGTCCGCCCTGCCGGCCGCGCCATCGCGGACGCGCTGGACGGCAAACTTCCCAACGTCATCACGACGCTGGCCCTGCTGTGGCTCGGCGCTCGGCACGACGCCGTCCGCCGCGCCTGGAGCACCCCATGACCGACCTGCTGTTCCGCGCCAACGCGACGCTGCGCACCGCGACTGCAATTGTGCTCGCAAGCGGTCCGGACGGCATCGTGCTCGACCGCACGGTCTTCTACCCCCGCTCCGGCGGCCAGCCCGGCGATACCGGTTCGTTGGCCTGGGACGGTGGGCAAACCGCCATCGCCGACACGATCAAAGGCGAGGCCGATACCGTGATTCACGTCCCCGCCCAAGGCGCCGCGCCGCCGCCGGTGGGCGCCGCCGTGACCGCGACGCTCGACCGGCCCCGCCGCTTCGCCCACATGCGCATGCACACCGCACTGCACCTGCTCTGCGCCTTGCTGCCCGGCGCCGCCGTCACCGGCGGCCAGATCGGCGCCGACAAATCCCGCCTCGACCTCGATCTCGCGGTCGTGCCCACCAAAGAGGAGATCGAATCCGGCCTGAACGCGCTGGCGGCGGGCGACCATCCTGTCACGACCGAGTGGGTTGACGAAAGCGTGCTGGACACCAATCCCGCGCTCGTCCGCACCCTGTCCGTCAAGCCGCCGCGCGGCACCGGGCGGCTGCGCCTCGTGCGGATCGGGGCGGGCGAAACCCCAATCGATTTGCAGCCCTGCGGGGGCACCCATGTCGCCCGCACCGGCGAAGTCGGCCTGTTGCGCGTGCTGAAGATCGAGAACAAAGGCCGCCAAAACCGCCGCATCGCCGTCGCTCTGGCGGAATAGGAACGTGCCATGACACCGATGCCGGACACAGCCCCACTCGCCACCACCGAGTGGCTCGCGGCCCATCTCGGTGCCACCGACATCGCGGTGCTGGACGCCACACTCTATCTGCCGAACGAGGGCAAGAACGCCCGGCAAGAGTTTGCGGCGGCCCATATTCCCGGCGCCCGCTTCTTCGACATCAACGAGGTGGCCGACCAGGACACCGACCTGCCCCACATGGTCCCCGCCGCCGGCCGCTTTGCCAAGCTCATAGGCGGCCTCGGAATCGGCAACGCGACCCTGTGCGTGTTCTACGATCAGCGCGGCATTTTCTCCGCCGGGCGCGGCTGGTGGCTGATGGGCCTGTTCGGCCACGACCGGGCGCTGGTGCTCGACGGCGGCCTGCCCGCGTGGCTGCGCGAGAGCCGGCCCGTCGAAACCGGCGAGGCGCCGGCGCCGGCGCACGCGACATTCCGCCCGGATTTCCGCGCCGGCCGCGTGCGTGGCATCGGCGACATGCTGGCGAATGTCGCGAGCGGCGCCGAGACGGTGCTGGACGCCCGCGCTGCCGGCCGCTTCGACGCCACCGTCCCCGAACCGCGCGCCGGCATGCGCGGCGGCCACATCCCCGGCGCCCGCAGCATGCCGTTCACGGACCTGCTGACGCCCGAGGCCAAAATGCTTCCGCCGGAGGACCTCAAGGCGCGTCTCGCCGCCGTCGGCGCCGACGGCTCGCACCCGGTAGTGACAAGCTGCGGCTCGGGCGTGACGGCCACTGTTATCACGCTCGCCATGGCCCGCGCCGGCCTGCCGCCCGGCGCCGTCTACGATGGCTCATGGACCGAATGGGGCGGCCGCCCCGACACACCTGTGGAGACATGACGCGAATGGCCGACCATAAAGACCAAGATTGGCACACCCGCCTGTCCCACGCCGGCCGCAACGGCCCACGCGTCGGCGGGTTCGTCAATCCGGCGGTGCATCGCGGCTCCACGGTGCTGTATCCGACAATGGTAGAGCGAACCGCCGGCATGAAGCACCGGCTCGATCAGAAGCTGCTGTATGGCGTCATGGGCACGCCGACGCACTACCCGCTGGAGGACGTGATCGCCGAGATCGAGGGCGGCACGCGCTGCCAGATCGTCTGCTCCGGCCTCGCCGCCGTCACCACGCCGCTGCTGGCCTACCTGAAAACCGGCGACCACCTGCTGCTGCCGGACTCCGTCTATGGTCCAGCGCGGAACTTCGCCAACACGCTGCTGCGCCAGATGGGCGTCGCCACGACGTTCTACGATCCGATGATCGGCGGCGAAGCCCTTTCTGCCCTGTTTCGGCCAAACACCACGGTCCTGTATCTGGAGAGCCCAGGCAGCCATACGTTCGAGGTGCAGGACGTGCCGGCGCTCGCCGCCGTCGCCCACGCCCATGGCGCCAAGGTGCTGATGGACAACACCTGGGGCATCCATTTCTTCCAGCCGTTCAAGCACGGCGTGGACGTGTCCATCCAGGCGCTGACAAAATATGTCGTCGGCCATTCCGACGTGCTGCTGGGCAGCGTCACGACCAACAGTGCCGAGGATTGGGAGCGTGTGCGGCTGACATCGCTCTCGCTCGGCCAATACGCCAGCCCCGACGATTGCTGGCTGGCGCTGCGCGGCGTGCGGACGATGGCGGTGCGGTTGGACCGGCAGGAAGCAAGCGGCCTGACGGTCGCACGCTGGTTCACCGAGCGGCCGGAGGTGGCGCGCGTCCTGCACCCGGCCCTGCCCTCCTGCCCCGGCCACGAGTTCTGGCAGCGTGATTTCACGGGGGCATGCAGCCTGTTCGGCATCGTGCTGCAACCGCAATACTCGCAGGCTGCTGCCGGCGTGCTGGCGGAAAACCTGACCCTGTTCGGCATCGGCGCCTCGTGGGGCGGCTACGAAAGCCTCGTGCTGCCGGCCAGCGGCTTCCTCACGCGCACCGCCGGCACCGGCGATTTCGGCGGCCAGACGGTCCGGTTCCACATCGGGCTGGAGGAACCGGCCGACTTGATCGCCGATCTCGAACGGGGGCTGGCGGCGATGCGAGAGGTGGCCGGCTGACTGGGCGTAACGGGCCAGACGGAGGGGCGATGTTCGCCCCCCGCCCAGTCGCCAGCCGCAAGACGTCAGGTCCAAAAGGCTCCGGCGGTCGATCCATTCACCGGCACCGGCACGGCTACGCCGGCAGTTCCCCAGCGGCGCGCCCGGCGCAACAGGGTCTTGATGCCGGATCGGCGGACGACCTTGTTCGCGAGCAACATCGGCGACGCGATCACGGACGGAACCGTCTTGCGGAAGAACGCAAGCTTGCGGACCTCGTGCTCGATGACCCAAATGCACGTCGTGCCGGCAGGGAAGAACACGGTTTCACCGACCGTGCATGACCGCGACGTGCCGTTGTCGAAATGCAGCGTCATGCCGCCCTTGAGCAATAGTATGGTTTCGTCGTAGCTATAGTACCAGCGGAATGAACCGGCCGTGCAATGCCAAAGTAAAGTCTCTTGAAACTGATCGGCACTTTTGAACAGAACCGCGTTGCGTGCAATCGGGTTGCCGGACAGAACATGATCGGCGTTAATAGGCGCTGATGTCAGGACGACGTCGTCGCTTGTGACAGCTTGGATATCGAGCTTCAATGCTATTCTCCTAGGTCAGTCAAGAAAACGCGTTGGCGGTAGTGCGGTCGATTTTGACCGCGAGATCCGGGAGTTCGGCGTCCGGGTCGCATTCGCCGTCGGACCGGGCACACCGATCCGCCCCACCAAACCGGTGAACCTGTTGTCCATTGGCCGCATTCTATTCTCTTTGGATTGGTATTTCCGAGTGTAACCATACCGTAGGCATCACAATTGCGCAAGGGTTATCACCATCACGCGCGTGCGAGGCCATGCGCTTCCCGCAACGGAACACGCCGATAAGTGGCTCTGGCGCTGCCGCGCGGGTCCCGTCAAGGTGGGTGATCACCATGGCGTGCGCGCCTCGAATTCTCCTGCTTGCCCGCGATACCGCCGACCGGCACCGCACTTTACCACCCCACATTCGTCACGGAGGCAGTCCCATGTCCCACACGGTCGCCGATTTCATGGCCGCAACGTTGCAGCAGGCCGGCGTGAAACGGGTCTATGGCGTCGTCGGCGACTCCCTCAACGGCTTCACCGACTCCCTCCGCCGCCTCGGCGGCATCGACTGGATGCATATGCGCCATGAGGAATCGGCTGCCTTCGCCGCCGGCGCCGAAGCGCACCTGACGGGCGAACTGGCCGTCTGCGTCGGCAGTTGCGGCCCGGGCAACCTGCATCTGATCAACGGGCTGTTCGACTGCCACCGCAGCCGAGTGCCGGTCCTGGCGATCGCCGCCCATATCCCGAGCAGCGAGATCGGCATCGACTATTTCCAGGCCACGCATCCGGAGTCGCTGTTCAAGGAGTGCAGCCACTACGTCGAACTCGTCTCCGACCCCGCCCAGGCGCCGCAGATTTTCGAACGCGCCATCCGTACCGCCGTCGCAAGGCGCGGCGTGGCCGTCGTCGTCATCCCCGGCGACGTGGCGCTGCAAACGACGGACGCGACGCCGCCGGCGTGGCTGATGCCAGCCCCGCCCGTCGTTCGGCCGAGCGACACCGACCTCGACCGCCTCGCGGCCCTGCTGAACGGCGCCGCAAAGATCACCTTGCTCTGCGGCGCCGGCTGCGCAGGTGCGCATGACGAGATCGTCGCACTCGCCGAACGGCTGAAGGCGCCCATCGTGCATCCGCTGCGCGGCAAGGAGTTCGTGGAGTACGACAACCCCTACGATGTCGGCATGACCGGCCTGATCGGTTTCGCCTCCGGCTACCTCGCGATGAAGAACTGCGAGACGCTGCTAATGCTGGGCACCGACTTCCCCTACCGCCAATTCTACCCGGACCACGCGAAAATCGCCCAGATCGACATTCGGCCGGAGGCGCTCGGCAATCGCTGCAAGCTCGACCTGGGCATGGTCGGCGACGTGCGCGAAACACTGGCACTCCTGTTGCCGAAGCTGGCCGAACACCCCGATACAAGCCACCTCGACGCCGCCCTGGCCGACTACGCGACCACCCGGAAAAACCTCGACGCGCTGGCCGAGAGCAAGCCGCACAGCACGACCATCCACCCGCAATACGTCACGAGGCTGGTCAGCGCGCTGGCAACCGAGGATGCCATCTTCACCTGCGATGTCGGCACGCCCACCGCCTGGGCCGCGCGCTACCTGCAAATGAACGGCAAGCGCCGGCTCCTCGGCTCGTTCAACCATGGCTCGATGGCCAACGCGATGCTGCAAGCGATCGGCGCGCAGGCAAGCCACCCGGGCCGGCAGGTGATCTCTCTGTCCGGCGACGGCGGATTCACCATGATGATGGGCGACTTCATCACGCTCAGCCAACTTGGGCTGCCGGTGAAGGTCGTGGTCCTGAACAACGGCACGCTGGGGTTCGTCGAACTGGAGATGAAGGCCACCGGATTCGTCGATTTCGGCGTGGACCTGAAAAACCCGAATTTTGCCGCCATGGCGGAGGCAATGGGCGTCAAGGGTATCCGGATCGAGCGACCGCAGGATCTGGAGCGCGGGTTGGCACAGGCGTTCCGCCACGACGGGCCGGCGCTGGTGGACGTGGTCAGCGCGCGCCAGGAACTGATCATGCCGCCCAAAACGACGCTCGCGGAGGCAAAGGGCTTCGGCCTGTTCATGCTGCGCGCGGTGCTGGACGGGCGGGCCACCGAACTGATCGACCTCGCCAAAGTCAATTTCCTGCGGTAGTCGCGCGGCGGGCGGCGACGGCCCATATGTCGGGCGTCGCCATCCCTCACCTTGCCGGGCCGCCATGACCGAAGCCGCATTGCTGGATCAGATCGCATTCGACGCCAACGGGCTGGTGCCCGCCATCGCGCAGCAGCACGACACCGGCGAAGTGCTGATGGTCGCCTGGATGAACCGCGCCGCCGTGGCCGAAACCCTCGCCACCCGCCGCGTCTGCTACTATAGCCGCAGCCGCGCGGCGCTGTGGCGCAAGGGCGAGACCTCCGGCCAGACCCAGCGGCTGATCGAACTGCGCATAGATTGCGACGGCGACGCGCTGCTGGTGCTGGTCGATCAGCCCGGCGTCGCCTGCCACACCGGCCGCCGCGACTGCTTCTTCCGCGCGGCGACGGCAGACGGCTGGCGGGACATCGCCGACGTGAAGATCGCACCCGAACAATTGTACGGCGGGAGTCACCCAGGTCACTTGCCATCCGCCAAGTCGCCGTAACTTGCCGCATGATATTACATCACGGAGGTAGCAAACCATGAAGTCCACCATTTCGACGATGCTGGCGGCAACCCTGCTAGCGGGCTGTACAGGCATGGCGTCGCTGCAAACCGACACCGCGATCATGCCGGAAAACCAGTATGGCGGCCCGGCGATGAACCAGAACGACGCCATCGCGGTGGCAAGCTGGGCGCTGAAAGACCCGGCGACGACGCGAGGCAACCCCGAACTGGCCGCCCGCGCCATCGCTGCCGAGGACTGGCTCGCCGGCCAGACGCAACTGACCCCGGATTTCGGTGACTACGCCCCGGTGAACGAGGTGTTTTGGGGCGAATTGCGGCGGCAGGTCCGCGCGTCCGTCGGCATCGCGCCGGGCGCCTCGTCGCAAACCGTGGTCAACGCGCTGATCGCTACTGCCGACGCCCTGAAGGCCGGCGCCCCGAACCCTGCGGCCAATCTGCAACCGCCAACCTTCACCCTCGGACCCGATGGCACGCTGAAGGCGCTCACCAACCTGCCGCCGTTCCCGGCCCGCGAGACCGCGTTCGTGGAACTCGGCAAGCACGAGAACCGCCCGACTGGAAATTGCTTCGGCCCGACCTGCTAGATTGCGGGAAGTCAGGCGCCGCCCCGGCTGCTATGCTCCCGTGATCGGTTGTGGAGCGGGAACCTATGCAGTCGCATGCGCGTGTGGTCGTTGTCGGTGGCGGCGTCGTCGGCTGTTCGATCTTGTATCATCTGACCGAGGCCGGCTGGACGGACGTCGTGCTTCTGGAACGCTACGAACTCACCTCCGGCTCCACCTGGCACGCCGCCGGCCTGCTGCCGCTGTTCAACATGAGCTACGCGGGCGGGCTGCTGCACCGCTATTCCATCGACCTTTACGACCGCCTCGCCACCGAATGGGATCGGGACGTCGGCCTGCGCCGCGTCGGCAACCTCCGCATGGCGCGCACGCGCGAGCGGATGGAGGAATATCAGACCTACGCCACCACGGCCGAAAGCATCGGCACGCCGCACGAGTGGCTGACCGCCGACGACATCAAGAACCGCTTTCCGCTCGTCCACACCGAGGATTTGAAGGGCGCGCTGTTCCATCCGACCGACGGCTACATCAATCCGGCCGATATCACGCTTCTGCTGGCCGACGCCGCCCGCAAGAACGGGGCGACTATCCATCGCGGCGTGACCGTCACGGCGCTGACCAAGCTGCCGTCCGGCGAATGGAAAGTCTCCACCGACCAGGGTGACATCGCGTGCGACGTGGTCGTGACCGCCACCGGCAACCACGCGCTGCACACGGCCGCGATGGTCGGGCTGACGATCCCGGTGATTCCGGTCGAACACCAATACATTGTCACTGACGAAATTCCGGAAATCGTCGAGTGGCGCAAAGCCGGCAATCCGGAGCATCCGGTGCTGCGCGACGCCGATGCGCAATGGTATATGCGCGAGGAACGCGGCGGCCTGATCCTCGGCCCGTACGAGAAGCACGCCCCGGCCTGGGGCGCCTATGGCGTGCCCGAGGGTTTTAAGGCCGAACTGCTGCCGCCCGACCTCGACCGGCTGGAATGGCACATCGAGGAAGCCTTCTTCCGGATGCCATGCTTCGAGAAGGGCGGCGTCAAAACCGTCTATAACGGCCCGATCAGCTACACGCCGGACGGCAACCCGATCGTCGGCCCGGCCCCCGGCCGCCCTGGCCTCTATTTCGCCGAGGGCTTTTCGTTCGGCATCACGGCGGCCGGCGGCGCGGGCAAATACCTGACGCAAATGATCGTCGAGGGCGAGGCGGAAATCGACACGCTGGCCATCGACCCGCGCCGCTTCGGCGCCTATGGCACCCGGCCCTACGCCATCAAGAAGAACGAGGAAGCCTACGAGCACGTCTTCATCCTGCACTTCCCTGACGAGGAGCGCCCGGCCGCCCGCCCCCTGCGGACGGCCCCCTCCTACGACCGCCTCAAACATCGCGGCGCGGTGTTCGGCCAGAAATTCGGCTGGGAGCGGCCGAATTTTTATGGCCCCGGCGGCGACTTCAAGGAGCAGCCGGGGTTCCGGCGCGGCAACTGGTGGCCGTATGTCCGCGACGAGGCCGAGGCAATTCGGAGGAATGTCGGGCTGATCGAGGCCGGCGCGTTCGCCAAATACGTCGCCACCGGCCCCGGCGTGAACGACTGGGCGGAGCACCTCGTCGCCAACCGCCTGCCCCAAAAAGACGGCCGCATCCAACTCACCCACGCCCTGACCAAGAACGGCGGCACGCGCAGCGAATTCACCATCATGCGTGATAGCCCGGAAAGCCTTTATCTCGTCGGTGCCGGCGCGCTGGAGGCGTACGACTGGGACTATCTGACCCGCTCGCTGCCGACCGACCGCTCCGTGCAGTTGCAAAAGGTCACGACGCAGTACGGCGTCTTCGTGGTCGCCGGCCCGACTGCGCGCAAAGTGCTGGAGCCGGTGGTGGATCGCCTCGATCTCGGCAACAAGGCGTTCCCGTGGCTGACCGGCCGGCACGCGACCGTCGGCATGGCCCCGGTGCGGCTGCTGCGCGTCAACTACGTGGGCGAACTCGGCTGGGAGATTCATCACCCGATCGAGTACCACAACCACATCTTCGACGTGCTGGAGGAAGCCGGGCGGCCGCACGACATGAAGCTCGTCGGTATCCGGGCGATGAACTGGCTGCGGCTGGAAAAGAGCTATCGCGGCATGGGCACCGAACTGTCCAAGGAAGTCACCGCCTGGGAGAGCGGCCTGGACCGCTTCGTTCGACTGGACAAGAACGCCGACTTTATCGGCCGCGCCGCACTGGAGCGACAGAAAGCCTCGGGCGAGTTGCGCTGGAAGCTCGTGACGCTGCTGATCGATGGGCCGAAGGACGCCGATCCCTGGGGCGTCGAAAGCCTGTGGTCGGGCGACAAGGTGGTCGGCCGGGCCACCGGCGGCGGCTATTCGGTGGCGTTCGGCAAGCAGATCGCAATGGGCTTCGTCCGCCCGGATCACGCCGCGGAGGGCACGGAACTGGCGGTCCGCATGCTGGGCGAAAAATACCCGGCCCAGGTGATGGCCGACAGCCCGTACGACTCCGACAATGCGAAAGCGCGCGCCTAACGAAAAAGTGTGCCGGATGAGGAGGAACTGACCCGATTTTCACTTACCGTTAGCACACGGAAGACACAATTAAGGTTCAAATCCCACAGCAGAAACGGGAGCAGGGACCGATGTACCAACACACCGCCGGACCACTGACCATCGAAACTCTGATGCGCGATCCGCTGACGCGTCTGCTGATGGATGCGGACCGCGTGACCATCGCCGAGTTCGCCGCCGTGATGTATGCCGCGCGCGACGCGCTCGCCGCGCGCGGTTCGTACGCTAGGCGCGTTGTTGCAATGCCGCTCGCCACGAGTGCGCAGGCTTGAAGCCAAGCATGTCCTTGGCCTTCCGGTTCGACAGCAGGGTCTCGTACTCACCCAGCTCGGTCTTGACCGGCACGCTCGGGTAGAAGCGGCGCAGCAGCTCCGCCGTCGGCAGGTCCGACGAGCAGTCGTCTTGCGCCGCGTTGAAAATCTGAAATCCCAGCCCGTCCGTCTCGATCGCGCGCAGCACAAGCTGGCCGAGGTCGCGGGCGTCGATGTAGCTCCACATGATCCGCTTGCGTCCTTCCGGATCGGCGAAGAATTTGGGGAAGTTTTCGTATTCGTGCGGTTCGATCACGTTGCCGATGCGGATGGCGTAGATGTCCGCGCCCGTGCGGGTGGCGAAGGATTGTGCCGTCTTCTCGTTGCACACTTTCGATAACGCATAGGAATCCGGCGGATCGACGGGATAGTCTTCGTCCAGCGGCAGATACACTGGGTCGCGCGGCTCGTAGTTGAAGACGATGCCGAACGTCGTCTCGGACGAGGCGATGATCACCTTCTTGATCCCCAGCGTCGTCGCCGCCTCGATGACGTTGTAGGTGCCCATCGTGTTGATGCGGAACACTTCGTTGTCCGGCGTGATCATAATGCGCGGGATGGCGGCGAAATGGACCACCGCGTCCACCGGTTGCGGGCGCAGCGAGGGGTCGAACTCCCGCAGGCCCATGTAGGACGACAGCGCGTTGAACACCTGCCCGCTGTCGGTGATGTCGGTGATCAGCGTGCGGACGGCCGGGTTGTCGAGCGGCTTGGTGTCCAGGTTCAGCACCTGACAGCCGTGATCCACAAGGTATTGCACGGCATGCTTGCCCGCCTTGCCGCTGCCGCCGGTGAACATCACGCGCTTCATGGTCGTCTCCTTGAGGTCGTTTCCGAGGGCAGGAAATAGCCCGATCACCGGCAATCGCAACCTTGTCGGCGGGCCGCAATCCGTGGTTGCGTCCCGCCGGGTCGCGCAAGGAGCATCATGGTCCGCGTCGAATTCTTCGCTGGTCCCGCGATGGTGCCGCATCTGGCGGCGTTGTCGCGACTGCGCATCGCCGTGTTTCGGGAGTGGCCGTACCTGTACGACGGTTCGGCCGACAACGAATCCAGCCACTTGGCCGCCTTCGCCCAGGCGCCGGGCGCCGGTTTGGCCGTGGCTTTCGAGGGCGAGGCGGTCGTCGGATGCTCCTCCTGCCTGCCCATGGCGCAGGAGGGGGACTATATCGCCGCCCCGTTTCGGGCGCGCGGCTGGGACGTGGGCCGGTTTTTCTATTTCGGCGAGTCGGTGCTGCTGCCCGCCTATCGCGGTCAGGGCGTCGGCGTGGAGTTTTTCCGCCAGCGTGAGGCCCACGCCCGCGCCGTATCGGCCTGCGATTTTGCGGCATTCTGCGCGGTGCAACGCCCCTCCGAGCATCCGCTGCGCCCGGGCGGCGCCGTTCCGCTCGACGATTTCTGGCGCAAGCGCGGGTTCGTGCCCTACCAGGACCTGTTCTGCACGATGCGGTGGAAACAGGTCGATACCGACGACAAGGTCGAAAATCGGCTGGCCTTCTGGCTGAAATCCCTGACCGGCGCGGCGCTGCCGTGAGCCTGCTGCGCGTGGCCATTCGGCAATGGGACATCCAGCCGAGCACCGGCCTCGACGGCTGGGCCGCCCGCCTGGACCGCGAGGTGGCGGATGCCGCCGGCCACGGCGCGCATCTGGTGCTGATGCCGGAATACGCGCCGATGGAGATGGCGGCGGCCACCATGCCCGATCCCGTTCGGGAACTGCACATGGCCGTCGAACTAGCCCCGGCGGCGGTCGCGGCGGCACAGGACGTTGCACGGCGCCACGGCGTCTGGCTGGTCCCCGGCACGCTACCGTTCCGCGATGCCGACAAAATAATCAACCGCGCGCCCCTGATCGCGGCTTCCGGTGCGGTTGCGTATCAGGACAAGCATGTGATGACGCGGTTCGAGGCGGAGGAATGGGGCGTCTCCCCCGGCCAGCCACCCGCCGTGTTCGAGACGCCATGGGGCCGCATCGGCATCGCCATCTGCTTCGACGCGGAATTTCCGACCCTGATCCGCGCGCAGGTGGAGGCTGGGGCGTGGCTGATCCTGGCGCCGTCCTGCACCGACACGCTGCACGGCTTCAACCGCATCCGCATCGCCGCCGCCGCGCGGGCCATGGAAAACCAGTGCTTCGTCTGCATCGCGCCCACGGTCGGCGAGGCGCCGTGGTGCGGCGCGCTGGACCGTAATCGCGGCTACGCCGCCGCCTTCGGTCCGGTGGATCGCGGCTTTCCGGAGGATGGCATTCTTGCGCGCGGCGCGCTGGACGCGGCCGAATTCGTCTATGCCGACCTCGACTCCGCCCGCCTGACGGCCGTGCGAACCGATGGGGCGGTGCGCAACCATGCAAGCTGGCCCGCCACGCCGCCGCCCTGCCGGGTGATCGCGCTCGGATGACATTGGTCTATCTGGTCGCCGGCGAGCACAGCGGCGACGTGCTGGGGGCGCGGTTGATGGCCGCACTTCGGCACGCACGGCCGGACCTGACATTCACCGGCGTCGGCGGCCCGCGCATGGAAGCACTCGGATTCGTCTCGCTGTTCCCGATGCACGAACTGGCCGTGATGGGGCTGCTGGAAATTCTGCCCCGCGTCCGGCACCTCTCCCGCCGCCTCGCCGAAACCGCTGCGGATATCGCGGCCAAGCGGCCGGACGTGGTGGTCACGATCGACAGCCCCGGCTTCAACCTGCGTCTGCTGAAACAGGTGCATGCCGTTCCGCGTATTCAGTATGTCGCCCCCCAAGTGTGGGCATGGCGCGAGCATCGCGTGAAGAAATTTCCGGGATTGTGGGAGCGGCTGCTGTGCCTGCTGCCGTTCGAGGAAAAATTCTTCGCCGGCCACGGTCTGCCCGCCACCTTCGTCGGCCACCCGGTTCTGGAGTCCGGCGCCGACACGGGCGACGCCAAACGCTTCCGCACGGCCCACAGGCTGGCGCCGGATGCCCCTGTCGTCGTTCTGATGCCCGGCAGCCGGCGCAGCGAGGCCCCCCGCCTGTTGCCCATCTATGGCGCCGCCATAGCCCTGCTGGCGAAGCAGGTGCCGGGCCTGGTGCCCGTGGTCCCGGTGGCCACCGCCGTCGCCGCGACGGTGGCGCGGGCGACCGAGCGATGGGCGGTGCCGCCGGTGATCGTGACCGAGTTGCAGGACAAGCACGATGCTTACGCCGCAGCTTCGGCCGCGCTGACCAAATCCGGCACCTCCACGCTGGAACTGGCGCTGGCTGGCGTCCCGATGGCGGTCACCTACCGCGTCAACCCGATCACCGCCATGATCGCGCGCCGGCTGATTCGGGTGCCGTATGTCGCGATGGTCAATCTGCTGGCCGGCAGGCTGGTGGTACCGGAATTACTGCAACAGGATTGCACGGCGGCAAAACTGTCGGCAACCTTGGCAACATTGCTGACCGACAAGGAGGCCGCCGGGGCGCAGCGTCTCGCGTTCCGAGCCGTGATGGGCAGCCTGTCGCCGGCCGGCCAATCGCCGTCGGTCGCGGCGGCCGAGGAAGTGCTGGCGATGCTGAGTCGTGGGTAACGCGATGCGGTAGAAGGTTGGGGCCATGGAGCTCGCGGAATTCAGCGCACTGCTGAAAGATCTCGCTCCCCCCGGGACGAATTTTCGGCCCTTTGTGTGCCGTGGCAATCCGTTCGAATGCAAAGCGTTCGTGGTCGGCCTGAACCCACCGTCGGAGGTTCCGTTCTGGAACTTCTGGTCCGACGAAAGAGGATTCGACCGCGACGGCTGGCGGCAGGCGTATCGCATGTCGCGCACACAGCGTGGAAAGCCGGACATGAGCGACACGCGGCGACGCCTCGACATGATCGCGGAAGCCGTCGCACCCCATGCTATCCTGGAGACGAGCCTTTACACGGCTCCCGCGCCCCGCATTGTCGGTCTGGCGGCAAGTCCGCGCGACCCAAGGGTGTTCCAGTTCCTGTTCCAGACCCTGCAACCGGCCGCGATCCTGTTTCACGGCAGGGACGTGCAAATCGCCATCGAGCGGGTCTATGGCGTCGGCCTGTCGGACAGGTTCGAAAGCCGGTCGCTTCGCGACAGCGGGACGGCATGTGTCGCCGCTGTCGATCATCTGTCGCGGGTGTCCGACGAAGACGTTTGGAAATACGGAGTTTTGCTGCGCGAGAAGGTCGGATGCGACCATCCGGCGCGGAAGGCCGGTCAGCTCCGCCCGTAGGAATCTTCCAGCCGCTCGATGTCGTCTTCCCGCAACTCCGCTCCCGTCTGCACCTCGATGAACACCATATCCACGCGACCGGGGTTGGCGATCCGGTGGATGTCGCCAAGGCCGATGCCGATGGATTCGCCGGCGCGAAGGTCGATCTTGTCGGTGTTGCGCGTCACCAGCGCTTCGCCGGTCACGATGGTCCATTGCTCGGCCCGGTGCTGGTGCCGCTGCAACGACAGAATGCCGCCGGGAATCACCCGGATGCGCTTGACGCAGAAGCCGGGGCCGGCGTCGATGACGGCCCAGTCCCCCCAGGGGCGGCTATCGCTCTGGCCGGCAGCGTAGTCGTTGCGATATTCGGCTGTGATCATCACGCCCTCCGTGAAAGCGGGCTTACCCTAGCGCGCGCCGGCCCCGGGGCGGTATTCCCCCGGCGCAGGACTGAGGCGGCGCGGATGCCGCGCGCTCCTGCGGCCACTACGTGCGGGCCAGCCACACGCCGCCGATGGCGATGCAGAACCCGGCAATCTGAGTCGCCGTCAGCGCGTCGCCGAACAGCACGAACGTCTCCACGGCCACCAGCGGCGGCACCAGCAGCAGCAGGGCGGAGACGCGCGCCGCTTCGCCGCGCCGCACCATCCAGACCAGCAGCGTCGTGCCGCCCCCCGACAGGATGATCGACGACCAGGCCAGCACCCATAGCGTCCGCGCGCCGCCGCCCCATTGCTCCTCACCCAGCAACAACGCGAACAGCCCGCAGGTAACGGCGGCGCCAAAATTCTGCACTGCGCTGGCCGAGCGCAGATCGGACCCGGCCAGCGAGGTTTTCTGCACCAGCGTCCCCGCCGTCATGCTGACGATGCCGACCAGGGCCACCACCAGGACCAGCGGCGAGCCGACGCTGCCGTCGCCGCTGGCGAGCCTCGGCAAGATGACGAGGCAGACGCCTGCCAGCCCGATCAGCAATCCCGCCCAGGTGCGGCGCGCCACCGCCTCGCCCGGTACCGCGCGCGCCAGCAGCGCCACCATCAGCGGCTGCAAGGCGCCGATCAGCGCCATCACCGAAGCCGGCAGCCCATGGGCAACCGCCCAGTAGCCACCGCCCAGATAGACGCCCTGGATCATCCCGCCGGCCGCCAGATGCCGGGGAATATCCCGCCGGCGCGGCCAGGCGACCCCGGCAAACATCACCAGCGGCACGAACAGCAATGCGGTTAGCCCGAAGCGGACCGCCAGGAACAGGGTCGGATCGACCTCCCCGCGCAGCAGGCGGGCAACGACGAAGCCGGTGGACCAGATGACCACGAAGGTCGGCGCGGCGGCCATGTGCTTGCGCAGGCGGACAGCCGTCACGCCCCCATCATCGGCTTTATCCCCCGCAACGCCTGCTTCAGCTTCAGTAGCCGCCGGTCGCGCTCGCGAAACAGGTCCGCGGGCGTGGCGTCACCCCAGTCGAAAAAGCCCTTGCCGGCCATGACGCCGGTGCGGCCCTCGGCGATCAGATGTTCCAGCGTGCGGTTGTGCGTCGGCTCGGCAGGCGGCACGTAGCTGCCGTTGGTCAGCACGGTATGGACCAGCGGCAGCCCAGTGAAATCCGCCTTCGCCAGCACCGCCAGCACTGGCAGGCGCAGTGCGAGGCCGTGGATGACCGACAGATCGACCTCCTCGGGCGTGACCAGTCCCGCGTCCAGCAGCGAATAGACTTCCGCCGCGATGGCCGCCTGGATGCGGTTGGCGATGTAGCCGGGCACGAATTTGCCAAACACCAGCGGCGCCTTGCCCATCGCCGCCAGCATCGCGCGCACCGTCTCGATGGCCGCCGGGTCCGTGCCCGGGCCGCCGACAACATCCACCAGATCGACCAGATAGGGCGGCGTGTACCAATGGGCGATCAGGGTGCGGGCGCGCAGCGAGTCCGGGACGAGGGGAAAAATGTCGAGCTGGCTGGTGTTGCTGGCGAGGATCGCCTCCGGCGCCATCAGCGTTTCCAGCTGAGCGAACAGGGTGCGCTTGGCTTCCGCCGTCTCGATGATCGCCTCCACCACCACATCGGCGCCGCCCACCGCCTCGGCCAGCGTGTCGCACAGCCGGATGGCCTGCCCAACGCTGATGTCGCGCATCTCCGGACCAACCTCGCCCGCCTCGCTCAGCGTCTCCAGCGCCGTGCTCATCAGCGCGGGCGCCCGGGCCAGGGTGGCCGAGTTGCTGTCGGTCAGGCGCACACGGTGGCCGCCCAGCATGTACACCAGCGCGATGGCGTGCCCCATCGTGCCCGCGCCGACAATTGCGATTTCGCTCATGTTTGTCCTCCCGCTTGTTGCGCCCGTTACACCACGACCGCGAACGTGCCGCCATCCATCGAGATGTTCACTCCCGTCACGTAGCCGGCGCGGGAGCTTGCCAGAAACACGACGACATCGGCGACCTCCCCTGACCCGGCCATCCGCCCCAGCGGGATCTTCGCGACCGCACGGGCGCGGGCCTCTTCGACGGTGATGCCGGCCAGCTTGGCGTCCGCGAGCATGCCCTCGGCGACGCGATCGGTCTCGGTCAGGCCGGGATTGACGCCGACGACGCGGACGCCGCGCGGCGCGTAGGCGGTGGCGAGGCCGGCCGTCGCCAGCATCAGCGCGGCGTTGGCCGCACCCCCGGCCAGATGCGTGGTGGCCGCCACCTTGCCGCCGTTGCCGATGACGTTGACGATCACGCCGGACCCGCGCGCGGCCATCAGCTTCACTGTCGGGTCGATGACATGGATGTAGGTGAAATATTTGGCCTCCATGGCCGCGTGCCATGCGGCCGGCGCCAGATCGTCCGGCGGCGTGCGACGTGCGGCACCGGCCGAATTGACCAGAATGTCGATGGGGCCGAGATCGTTCTCCACCTGTGCCACCAACGTCGCCGCCTGCGCCGCGTCCGTCAGGTCGGCTTCGATGCCCAGCACCTCGCCCAAGGTGGCGCGGGCGGCGTCAATGTTGGCGGCGGAGCGGGAGGCGATGGCGACGCGGGCGCCTTCCGCCAGAAACCCTTGCGCGCAGGCGAGCCCGATGCCCTTGGAGCCGCCCGTCACCAGCACGATTTTGCCTGTCAAGCCCAAATCCACGGCGACTCTCCCAAATTTCGCGGTTGTCGGCGGCGCAGCGCGTCCACACATGCGCGGCTGACCCTCGCGAAAGGCTTTCACAAAAATGCGCTACAACCAACTCGGCCGCACCGGCCTGTTCGTCTCCGAACTGTGTCTCGGCACGATGACGTTCGGCGGCTCCGGCGGCGGTATCTGGAGCCATGTCGGCAAGCTGCAACAGGCGCAAGTGGACGAGATCGTCGGCGCGTCGCTGGCCGCCGGCATCAATTTCATCGACACGGCGGACGTGTATTCGTTCGGCGAGTCGGAACAGCTGCTCGGTCAGTCGCTGCGCAATCTGGGCGTGAAGCGGGCAAATGTCGTGCTGGCCACAAAAGTGTTCGGCGCCATGAGCGACAGCCCCAACGATCGCGGCACCTCGCGCGGGCATATCATGGACAGCGTCAAGGCCAGCCTCGACCGGCTGCAAACCGACCATATCGACCTGTATCAAATCCACGGCACCGATACCGTCACCCCCATCGAGGAAACGCTGCGCGCCCTCGACGACCTGACCAAACAGGGTCTGGTCCGCTATGTCGGCGTCTCCAACTGGCAGGCGTGGCGCATCGCCAAGGCACTTGGCATATCCGAGCGGCTGGGACTGGCGCGATTCGAATCGCTGCAAGCCTACTACACCATCGCCGGCCGCGACCTGGAGC
The DNA here is from genome assembly GCA_903970625.1 of Solirubrobacterales bacterium 70-9. Taxonomy (GTDB): domain Bacteria; phylum Pseudomonadota; class Alphaproteobacteria; order Acetobacterales; family Acetobacteraceae; genus CAJCJG01. The sequence goes on from CAJCJG010000361.1 coordinate 29,446, forward strand.
GGGAGATCGTGCCGCTGCTGACCGAGGAAAAAGTCGGCCTGATGGTCTGGAGCCCGCTCGCCGGCGGATTGCTGTCGGGAAAGTTCGGGCCGGGCAGCAATGGGCCGGAGGGGGCGCGCCGCGTCAGCTTCGATTTTCCGCCCGTGAACAAAGACCGTGCGTGGGCCTGCGTCGATGCGATGCGCGAGATTGCGGATGCGCGCGAAGTGTCGGTGGCGCGCGTGGCGCTTGCGTGGCTGCTCGCAAAACCCGTCGTCAGCAGCATCATCATCGGGGCCAAAACCGCCGAGCAGTTGCACGATAACATCGCAGCGACAACGCTGGTGCTGACGGCCGACGAGATCGCAGCGTTGGACAAGGTCAGCGCGCTGCCGCCGGAATATCCCGGCTGGATGCTGGCGCGACAGGGCGAGGGTCGCCGTCCTGCGCCGTTCGCGCCGAAGGCATGAGCGTGCTGGCCGATCCGTTCGCGTCGTTCCGGCTGGACGGTCGCACCGCGCTCGTGACGGGCGCGCGGCGGGAGATCGGGCGCGCGATCGCGCTGGCGCTCGGCGGTGCCGGCGCGCGCGTGGCCGTGCATCATGCCGGCGGTGAGGAGGAAGCGGCGGACGCGGCAAAAGTCGTGGCAGCACTTGCAACTTCGCCGTTGGAAGGCCCGGTTGCCTCCGCCGCGTTCGCCGCCGATTTTTCGGTGGCGGACGCCGGCACGGCGTTGGCGCGCGACGTGATGGCGGCGTTCGGACGCATCGATATCCTGGTGCTGAATGCCTCGGTGGAAATTCCGCAGCCTTTCGAGGAGATTTCCGCCGACGCCTTCGACAAACAGATCGCCGTCAATCTGCGCGCCACGCTCGATCTGTTGCAGGCGCTGGTGCCGGCGATGGCGGCGCGCGGCTGGGGCCGCGTCGTCACCATCGGCAGCGTGCAGGAATCCTGGCCGGCGCCGACGATGCTGGTCTATGCCGGCAGCAAATCCATGCAGCACACCTGGGCCTTGGCGCTCGCCCGGCAGTACGGCGCGCGCGGCGTCACCGTGAACAATCTCGCACCCGGCGCCATCGAGACGGCGCGCAACAAGGCGCAATTGTCAGATCCGGCCTCCCGCGCGTGGCTGCTGGAACGGATTCCGGCACGCCGCTTCGGCACGCCGGACGATCTGGCGGGCGCGGCGCTGCTCCTGTGTTCGGATGCCGGCGCCTACATCAACGGCGCGCATCTGCAAGCCGACGGCGGCCGGATGCTCGGCTAACCACCGGCGCCCGGCGGGCGCCGACCTCCGACCCGGCGCGGCCGGCGGTCAGGCGCGAATCGAATAGCCGCCGTCGGCCGGGATCGCGGTGCCCGTGATCCAGTCCGACGCAGGGGCGGCGAGGAACACCGCCAGCCCGGCAAGGTCCCGCGGCTGCCCCCAGCGGCCGGCAGGCGTACGCGCAACGACCGACTCGGCGAGGCCTGGCACTGCGGCCTTGGCCGTCACCGTCATGTCTGTCTCGATCCAGCCAGGCAGAATCGAATTGACTTGGATATTATCGCTGGCCCAAGCAGTCGCCAGCCCGCGTCCCATCTGCATGATCCCGCCCTTGCTGGCGGTGTAGGGTACGTTGTGGGGGGCGGCCAGCAACGAATTGAGCGAACCGATGTTTATAATCTTGCCGCCTCCGGCCCGGACAAGTTCAGGATAGATCGCCTGCGACATGAGGAAGGCCGAGGTCAGGTTGGTATCGATAATCGTGTGCCATTCCGTTTCCGTGAAGTGCTGCGGCGGCTTGCGAAGGGACGTGCCGGCATTGTTGACCAAGATGTCCACCCGGCCGAACCGCGCGACCGTCGCCGCGACCAGCGCGTCGCACGCGGCCTTGCGCGTGACGTCCGCCACTTCGAACGCCGCACGGTCGCCCAAACCGTTGGCGGCGCGCAGGCCCTTGTCGCGATTGCGCCCGGCCAGCATCGCGCTGGCGCCGGCGGCCACCAGCCCTTCGGCGATGGCAAGGCCGATGCCGCCATTGCCGCCGGTCACGATCGCGACCTTGCCCGTTAGGTCGAACATCCGCATCGCCGCCCCCCAGATTTTGGCTGGCCTATGATCGCGCCGGCCCGGCTGCGCGGCAAGATTGCCCATCTGGCGCTTGTCGCCGTCGCACTGCTGCTGGCGTGGGCCAGCATCGTCGCCCATCTGCGCGATGCGTCCGCGCAGGCGCGCGAGCAAGCCCTCGACAACAGCCGAAACATCGCCCGCGCGTTCGAGGAGAACATCGCCCGCACGTTCGACTCGATCGACCAGACGCTGCTGTTCGTGCGCGAACTCTATGCACGCGATCCGGCTCATTTCGATTTGAACACCTGGGCACGAGACGGACAGTTCCTGCATGGCGTGACCTCCCAGATTTCCGTCGTCGATCGCGACGGCATCCTGATCGCAAGCAATCTCGGGCCGATCAGGGGCCGGATCGACCTGTCGGATCGGGCGCATATCCGTGCGCAGAAGGAGTCCACCGGCGACCGGCTGTATATCAGCGCCCCAGTGATCGGCCGGCTGTCGGACAAGCTGTCGCTGAACGTGACGCGCAAGATGGTGGACCGCGACGGTGCGTATGCCGGCGCGGTGGTCGTCTCGGTGGACCCCTATTATCTCTCGCGAATGCAGGAGACGCTGGATCTCGGGAACGGCATCCTGCTGCTGGTCGGCGACGACGGCGTGACCCGCGCACGGGCGCCGCCCATCCCAGGCGCGCTGGGCCGGGTGCTGGACGATGCGGCCAGGACCCACCTACGCATGGGTGCCAGCGGCACGTTCGAGAGCCGCAGCCCGCTCGATGGCGTCCTCCGCATTCTCAGCTTCCGGCATGTGCCGGGCTATCCGCTGGCGGTCGCGGTCGGGCTCGATCTCGACGAAGTTTATGCCGGCTACCGGCGCGAGCGAACGGAGTATCTGGTCGTCGGCGGCATCGTCTCGGCGCTGACGATCGGCGTCGGCGTGCTGCTGATCCGCCAGCGCGACCGGTTGGTGCGCAGCCAGTTGGCGCTGACCGCGACGCTGGAGAATATCAGCCAGGGCATCCTGATGGCGGACCCGAGCGGGCAGATCGTCGTCATCAATCGCCGCGCCACCGAACTGCTCGGCCTGCCGCCCAGTCTGGCGCCAAATCTGGCGGATGGCCCGATCACCTTCGCCGAGATCTTGCAGTGGCAGTTGCGCAGCGGCGAGTTCGGCCCCGTCGAGTCGATGGACCCGGCGTTGCGGCGGCTGGTCGAAGGCGGCGGCCTGGTGCCGTCGCGGCTGGTCTATGAGCGCGTGCGGCCGAACGGCACGGTGCTGGAAATCCGCAGCGAGAGCCTGCCCGGCGGCGCCACGGTGCGGACCTACACCGACATCACGGAGCGGCGCGCCAACGAACAGGCGCTGGCCGCCGCGCGCGACACGGCGGAGGCAGCGGTGCGGGCGCGCAGCGAGTTCCTCGCCGTGATGAGCCACGAAATCCGCACCCCGATGAACGGCATCCTCGGCGTCGCCGGGCTGCTGATGGATTTGGACCTGGGCGAGATGGAACGCGGCTACGTCCGCATCATGGTGGAGAGCGGCAACCACCTGCTTCAACTGATCAATGACATTCTGGATTTCTCGCGCCTCGACGCCGGGCGGCTCGATCTGGAGGACGGCGCGTTCGACCTGCCGGAAATGGTTCGCGCGACCGTCGATCTGCTGGCCTCCCAGGCGCAGGCCAAGGGATTGGAGCTACGGTTGGAGATCGCGCCCGACGTTCCGCACCGGGTCGGCGGCGACGCGCGGCGGCTGCGGCAAGTGCTGCTGAACCTGCTCGGCAACGCCGTGAAATTCACCGAGGCGGGCAGCGTGCGGGTCGAAGTCAACCGGCTGCGCGGCTCGGCCGGTAACGTGCGCATCGGGTTCGCGGTGGCCGACACCGGCATCGGCATCCCGCCCGAGGCGCTCGGGAAATTATTCACGGAATTCACGCAGGTCGATAGCTCGATCTCGCGCCGGTTCGGTGGCAGCGGGCTGGGCCTGGCGATCAGCCGGCGGCTGGTGGCGTTGATGGGCGGCGCGATCTCGGCGGAGAGCATGCCGGGCAAGGGCAGCATATTCCGCTTCGACGTGCGGCTGCGGGAGCGGGGCGCGGCACATGGGATCGCCGGCGTGGCCGGCCGTCCCCCGCCGCCGGAGACCGTAATCGCCGCCGAGGCGCCGGCCCCCGTCGTCGAGGAGCCGCCGCCCCACGTCGGCCCGCTGCTGGTGCTGGTGGCGGAAGACAACGCGACCAACAGGCTGGTCGCCACCCGCATGCTGGAAAGGCTCGGCCACTGTGTGGACTCGGTCGCGAACGGGCGCGAGGCGGTGGAGGCGGTTGCATCCCGGCACTACGACCTCGTGGTCATGGACATGATGATGCCGGAAATGGACGGGCTGACCGCCACTGGCGAAATCCGCGCCCTGCCGGGCGGGGCCGCGCGCACGCCGATCCTCGGCCTGACCGCCAACGCGCAGCCTGCCGACGAGGAAGCGTGCATCGCCGCCGGCATGGACCACGTCGCCACCAAGCCGATCAGCGGAGCGCGCCTTGCCCACGCCATCGCGGAGGTGGTGGCGCGCGCCACACCGCCGGCCGGCTGGGGCGAAGACCGCGCGACGCCGCCCGACGACTCGATCGGCGACCGCATGGCACTCGCGTCGCTGGCCCACGACATCGGCGACGGCGCGGCGGCCGATCTGGTGCGCACATTCGTCGAGACGGCGCCGCGCCACATGGACACGTTGCGCAGGCTCGGCGAGCACGGCCAAATTGCGGAATTGACGCGACAGGCCAACACGCTGGCGGCAGCCGCGCGCGCTCTGGGCCTCATGGGTCTGGCGCGCGCCTGCCGGCATTTGGAGGACGACGCGAGCGCGGCCAGGTCGCTGGAGACGGTGGCCGCCGTGCTGGAGCGGGGGTTGGCCGAGTTGCGGCTATGGTTGCCGGAGAGCAGGTAACTGCCTCGCTTACTCCACCAGGATCTTCGGCTCCGCCACGCCGGCCGCCAGCAGCCGCGTCACGACGTCGTCGGCGCTCGCCACATCCGGCAGCGGGCCGATGCGGACGGCGAAGGCGCTGTCGCGCGGCGCGTCGTAGTTGGTGGAGGTTTGCGCGCCGAGGCCCGCGAACCGCCGGCTCATCACCTCGGCGGCGGCAAGACGGCTGAAGGTCGCGAGTTCGACATAGAGCGCCCCTGGGTTCGGCGGCACGCGCGAGACTTGTTCCGGCAGCCGCAGCGGCACGACGGCACCGGCAGGCGCGGCGGCTGTGGTCCGCCGGGGCGGCGGCCCGGCGGCGAGCGGGC
>CAJCJG010000362.1 GCA_903970625.1 Solirubrobacterales bacterium 70-9
GCCGGGGCCGGCGCTGCGGCCGCCGGGCCGAACACCACCTCGATCCGCGCCGGCGCCTCGGGCTCCGGCGGGACCGGCGCGCGCAACCCCAGCATCGCCCCGAGGGCGAGCGCATGCAGGCCGGACGAGATCAGCAGGACACGCTGCATCGCCCCGGTCTAGCGGCGACAGCCGACGCATGGGTAAACGCGTCAAGGCTAAACCACGATCACGCCGTGATGCTTGGCCTTGCCCTCCGGCTCGACATGGATGGTGACGACGAGGCCCGCCACCTCGGCCTTCAGCACTGCCTCCACCCGGTCGCAGATGTCGTGCGCCTCCAGGACGGTCATGGCGCCGGGCACCACCAGATGGAATTCCAGGAACGTGTGCGTGCCGCCTTGCCGCATCCGCAAATCGTGCGCCTCCAGCGCGCCCTGCGCGTGCTCGCCGACCAACTGGCGGACGCGGCCGACGATGGCCTCCGCCGGGGCCGCGTCCATCAGCCCGCCGACCGAGCCGCCGATCACGCGCACGCCCGAAAACAGCACGTACAGCGCCGTCGCCGCCGCCAGCGCCGGGTCCAGCCACGCCACGCCGGTCCCGAAGACGAGGCCGACCCCCAGCAGCACACCCGCCGATGTCACCACGTCCGCCATCAGATGCCGCCCGTCGGCCCGCAACGCCGCCGACCGCAGCGCCGCCCCCTGCCGCAGCAGCACCCGTGCCCAGACCACGTTGAGCACCGTCGAGACGGCGTTCAGCGCCATGCCGGCCAGCGGCGCCTCCAGCGGCGCCGGGTGGCGATAGGCGCCCCAGGCATGTTGCAGGATCACCAGCGCAGCCACGACGATCAGCACGCCCTCGATGACGGCGGCGAAGAATTCCACCTTGTCGTGGCCGTACGGGTGGTTGGCGTCCGCGGGCTTGGCGGCCAGCCATAGGGCCGCGAAAGCCACCAGCGCGGCGGCGACATTGACCACCGATTCGGCCGCGTCGGAGAACAGCGCCGCACTGCCGGTCACGGCCCACGCCGCCGCCTTCAGCGCAAGCACCACCACCCCGACGGCAATGCTGCCGCCCGCGATCCGCTGCGCCTGACCCACCGGAGCCCCATTGCCGTCCCCCGTCGCCTCTAGCAGATGGCGGCAGACGGCGTCACCCTTGCGTTGGCGCCAGCGGATTTCCTAGCTTGGGCCGAGAGGTGCGGCCCGCTCGGACATGCGTACGGAAAAAAATCGAGGGCCATCATTTCTTTCTTGCCCGGCTACGACAGTTATGATAACAATTTGCCGTGACCGAAACTTCACCCCGCTCCCCGTCAGAGCAATTCGAAGCTTGCCTGCTGCACCTGACGCAGTCGGCAGAGGCGCGACACAAGTGGTCGCCTTACCGGGCGCTGATTCTGGCATTGGTTGCCTGCCTCCGCGACCTCCGCGCGGCGCTCCGCGAATTCGCCGCCAATCTTCCCGAAGCAGGGGCCGCCGTCGGGCAAGAAACCGCCCCGAAACCGGAGCGCGAGGCCGGCACCGCCGCCCCGCTCCAACTCCATCCCACCCAAACTCCCCGCCCGGGCGAAGCAGCCGAACAAGCGGCAAAGCCCCATCGCGCCCGCCCGCAAGCGGCCCCGGCCCCGGCCCCGGCCACCGCGCCAGAGGGCCAAAAACTCCCTCTCCCCTTGTGGGAGAGGGTTGGGGAGAGGGGTCGCGCCGGCGTGAAACCGGGGCTGGCCACATCCCCCACCCACCTCTCGCCCACACGGCGGAATTTCCGACAAACCTGCGGGCCGCCACTTTCGAGACGATGCAAGCCCGCCCTTCGGCACGCCCATAATGTTACGATATCAAAAGAATCTTCAGATTCACCGCGGCTCTCTCGTCACCCCGGCGAAGGTCCATAGGGGCTGACAAATGGCGAACACGGTGCCGGCGCTTCTTCTCCCTCTCCGCCCCGTTGGGCCGGAGAGGGAGAAGAAGCCCCAATGTCAGCGCGTATGGACCTTCGCCGGAATGACGGGCCCCGTCTCACACCGAAAAATACTTCGCCCTCGGGTTCAGCACCACGATCGCGCTCGTGGATTGCTCCGGGTGAAGCTGCCATTCGTCGGACAGGCTGATGCCGATGCGCTCCGCCCCCAGCATGCGCAGCAGCGGCGCCTGATCCTCCAGCTTCGGGCAGGCCGGGTAGCCGAACGAATAGCGGCTGCCGCGATAGTGCTGCTGCAACATTTTTTCGATGTCCCGATCGTCCTCGGCGGCGAATCCGAGTTCCGAGCGGATGCGCTTGTGCGTGTATTCCGCCATCGCCTCCGCCATCTCCACCGACAGGCCGTGCAGATACAGATAGTCCTGATACCGATTGTCCTCGAACCACACCCGCGCCATGTCGCTCGCCTGTTGGCCCACGGTCACGACCTGTAGCCCGATAACATCGCGCTGCTCGTCGTCGATGTCGCGGAAGAAGTCGGCAATGCACTCGCCGTCCTCGCGCGGCTGGCGGGGCAGGGCGAAGCGGCACACTTCGGTCGTGCCGTCCGGCTCGAACAGCACCAGGTCGTTGCCCTGGCCGGCGGCCTTCCAGTAGCCGTAGATCGCCTGCGGATGCAAAATGTCGTCCGCCTCGCACAGCGCCAGCATCCGCTTCATCACCGGGCGCAGCTCCTGCTTTGCCCAGCCCAAAAATTCCTCCAGCGTGCGGCCCTGTTTGCGAAAGCCCCACTGGAACTGGTACAGGCTGCGCTCGTTCAGGAACGGCACCAGCGCCTTGGCCGGCGCCGCGATCACGCGCGCACCCCAGAACGGCGGCTCGACGACCGGCACGTCCTGCGTCAGCCGGCGGCGGCGCTTTTGCGTGGCCAGCACATCGACGGGCCGGAACGCCTTGGTATCCGCCTGCCCCAGCGTGCGCGTCGTGTTGCGCGCCTTGCCGGCACCCTTCGCCTGCACGGCGGCGAGATAATCGTCGAACCCGTTGCCGACGACGCGGTCCATCAGATGCAGCCCGTCGAACGCATCGCGCGCGTAGGCGACGCGACCGCTGGCGTAGGCGCGCACGCACGCATCCTCGACATAGTTGCGCGTCAGCGCCGCGCCGCCCAGCAGCACCGGAATATCCAGGCCCTGCCGCGACATTTCTTCCAGGTTCTCGCGCATGACGACGGTGGATTTGACCAGCAGGCCGGACATGCCGATGGCGTGCGCGTGATGCTCTCGCACGGCCACGATCATGTCGGCCAGCGCCACTTTGATCCCGAGATTGACCACACGATAGCCGTTGTTGGTGAGAATGATATCGACCAGATTCTTGCCGATGTCGTGAACGTCGCCCTTGACGGTTGCCAGCACGATGGTCCCGCGCTGCTGGCCCTCCACACGCTCCATCAACGGCTCCAGATGTGCCACCGCCGCCTTCATCGTCTCCGCACTTTGCAGCACGAACGGCAACTGCATTTTTCCGGCGCCGAACAGTTCGCCCACCACCTTCATGCCGTCGAGCAGGATGGTGTTGATGATGTCGAGCGGCTTGTGGACGCGTAGGGCGTCGTCCAGATCGTCGGTCAGCCCCTTGCGGTCGCCATCGACGATGCGGTCCTTCAGCCGTTCCTCGACCGCCTCGGCGCGCGCCTTCTTCGCCACATCCGCCAGTTTGCGGTCGGCAAACATCTCCAGCAGCCGCTGCAACGGGTCGTAGCCCTCGCGCCTGCGGTCGAAAATCAGGTCCTCGGCAACCTGCACCTCCTCCGCCGGAATCAAATGCAGCGGCCGAATCTTTGACACATGCACGATCGCGCCGGTCATCCCGGCCTTGACCGCATGATCGAGGAACACGCTGTTGACGACGGCGCGCGCGGCGGGATTCAAACCGAAACTGATATTGGACAGGCCGAGAATGATCTGAATGTCCGGGAAGGCATCGCGGATCAGTTTTATCCCCTCCAGCGTCCACTGGCCGAGTTTGCGGTCGTCTTCGTTGCCGGTCGCAATGGTGAAGGTCAGCGGGTCGATCAGCAAGTCGCATTGCGACAGGCCGTGCCGCGCGCAGGCAAAATCGACCAGCCGCGCCGCGATCTCCAGCTTGCGCTCCGGCGACTTCGCCATGCCGATTTCGTCGATGGTCAGCGCGATCACCGCCGTGCCGAATTTGCGCGCCAGCACCATGCGCTCGTCCGCCGCCCGCTCGCCGTCCTCGAAATTGATCGAGTTTATGATCGGCTTGCCGCCATGCAGTTTCAGCGCACTCTCGATCACCGGCGTCTCGGTGCTGTCGATCACCAGCGGCGCGTTGACGGAGGCGGTGAAGCGCCGCATCACCTCGTTCATCTCGAACACTTCGTCGCGGCCGACGAAGGCGGTGCAGAGGTCGATGGCGTTGGAACCTTCGGCCATTTGCTCGCGGCCGACGGCGACGCAGCCGTCCCAGTCGCCACGCTCCTGCAACTCGCGCCATTTCTTCGAGCCGTTGGCGTTGCAGCGTTCGCCGATGGCGAAGAACGCATTTTCCTGCCGCAGCGAGACTTGTTGATACAGGCTGGCGACCGACGGCATCCACACGGCCGTCCGCGCCACCGGCGCTGGGCGAAAACCGCCACGCTGGCGCAGCATCGCGTCCAGCGCCTCGATGTGCGGGATCGAGGTGCCGCAGCAACCGCCGATCAGATTGATGCCGTCCTCGACGACGAAGCGTTCCAGCCATGTCGCCAGATCCGCCGGCCGCAACGGATAGTGCGTCCGCCCATCGACCAGTTCGGGCAGCCCCGCGTTCGGCTGCAAGCTGAGCAGGCCGGGCCAGTTGGCGCCCAGCCAGCGGACATGTTCGGCCATCTCCTGCGGCCCGGTGGCGCAGTTCAGGCCCAGCAGCGGCACGTCAAGCGCCTGGATCACGGTGGCGGCGGCGGCGATGTCGGGGCCGACCAGCAGCGTCCCGGTGGTCTCCACCGTCACCTGCACAAAGATCGGAATCGTGCTGCCGGCCTCGGCGCGGGCGATCTTCGCACCGTTGACGGCCGCCTTGATTTGCAGCGTGTCCTGGCAGGTCTCGATCAGGATGGCGTCCACCCCGCCCTCGATCAGTCCCCGGCACTGCTCCGCCAACGCGGCTTCCAGCGGGTCGTAGGCGATATTGCCGAGCGTCGGCAGTTTCGTGCCCGGCCCGACGCTGCCGACGACCCAGCGATGCCGGTCGTCGGCGAACATGTCCGCCGCCTCGCGCGCCAGTTCTGCGGAGCGCCGGTTGATCTCGCGGGCGCGCTCTGCGAGGTCGAACTCGCCCAGCGTGATCGGCGAGCCGCCGAAGGTATTGGTCTCCACCATGTCGGCACCGGCGGCGAAATAGCCGTGGTGGATGTCGCGGATCAGGTCGGGGCGCGACAGAGTCAGGACTTCGGTGCAGTTCTCGCGGTTCCAGAAATCCTTTTCCGTGTCCAGCACGATGGCCTGCACGCGGCTGCCCATGCCGCCGTCGCACAGCAACACGCGCTCGCGCAGCGCGTCGAGGAGGTGTGGGCGGGTCATGATGCGCTCTCCATCGTGTCGGCGGTGTGTCGGGCCGGTGCGGTCGCGGCTGCCATTGCTGCGACCCACAGCCGCACGTCCAGCGCGCCGGCAACGGAGGCCGATCCGGCCTGTTGCAGCCCGGCATCGGCCAGCAGGCCCCGCATCGTGGCGTCCGAGAACCCTGGCCAGCGATGCGCCAAGCGTTGCAACGCCTCTGCGTTGTCGTGCGGCGCCAGATCGACCACGACAAGGCGCCCGCCCGGCCGCAGCACGCGCGCCGCCTCGGTGAGCGCCGCGGCCGGGTCCTCGGCGTGATGGAGCACCATGTGCATCAACACGACATCGAAACCTCCGTCCGGCAGCGGCAGGCGATACATGTCGGCCAGCCGCACCGCGCAATGGGTCGATCCTGGCCGCGCCAGCCGCGCGCGCGCCAGCGCCAGCATCGCCCGGCTGGCATCCACGCCCAGTCCGGCACTCACGCGCGGCGCCAGCACCTCCAGCAGCCGTCCGGTGCCGGTGCCGATGTCTAGCACCCGGCCCAGATTGCCGGTGGGTAGCAGCCGAACCAGCGCCGTCTCGACCCCGTCCGCCGGCAGCCCCAGCGCGCTCATCTCGTCCCACTCCGCACCCTTGCGGACGAACGAGTCGGTGGCGACGCGCGCGCGCTCGGCCAGCACGCGGGCGGCCTGCCTCCGGTCGGCGGCCAGCACCTCGTCGCCCTCCGGCAGCCGGTCCAGCACGGCGCGCGCCAACGAGAAGCCGGCGCTGCCCTCCGGCGGCAGGCCGAACCAGGCGTTCGCACCCTCCCGCAGCCGCTCCACCAGCCCGGCCTCGCACAGCAGCCGCAGATGCCGCGACAGGCGCGGCTGCGACTGGCCGAGGATTTCGGTAAATTCGGTGACGCAGAACGCGCCGCGCGCAACCAGGGCCAGGATGCGCAGGCGGGTCGGTTCGGCACAGGCACGGAGCGCGGCGAGGAGGTCTTCCATCCCTGGCCAATCGCATAAAGATATGCTTATGTCCAGTCTATGATCGACGCAACCGACATGCGGGTTCCGGTTTTGGCCGGCGATCCGGCGCTGGCCGAGGCGACGGACGTGGTGCAAGCCATGCCGCCGGCGGCGAGTCGCCACGCCATCGGCTGCGCATGCTGCGTCCCGCGCGCGCCGGTGGCGGAGGCGCTCGCGAAATTGTTTGTCTCGCGGGCGCGCGGCGCAATCCCGTTCTTTTCGCGGGTGATCGTGGCCTGCGAGCCGGGGCAGGACGCGACGCTCGCGGCGGCGCTGGCCGCCGATCCAGTCACGGCCGCCCGCTTTCGGTTCGCCGGCCGGCTGGGCAGCTAGACCGGATCGGTCTCGTCACCCTCGCCCAGCGCGCGTTCCATATAGACGGTATCCAGCCACCGGCCGGCCTTCCAGCCGACGGCGCGTAGGGTGCCGACGCGCTGGAACCCGAGGCTCGCATGCACTCCGATCGAGCCGACATTCTCCGAGTCGCCGATCACCGCCACCATCTGCCGGAAGCCGGCTTCCGTCGCATCCTGGATCAATTGGGCGACCAACGCCTTGCCGACGCCCTGGCCGCGCACGTCCGGCCGCACATAGACGGCGTTTTCCGCACAGAAACGATAAGCCGCGCGGGGCCGGAAGCGGGTGACGTAACAGTAGCCGAGCACGCCCGTCGCATCCTCCGCCACCAGCCAGGGCCAGCCCTGGCTGGTCACATGTTCGATCCGCTCGCCCATCTCCTCGACCGACGGTGGCACCTCCTCGAACGATCCGGTGCCGTGCAGGACGTGATGGGCATAGATTGCCTGGATCTCCGGCAGGTCGGTGGCCCGGTAGGGGCGTATTTGGAACGCTGTCGTGCGGGTCATGGCCGAGCAGGCCGAGGCTGCGGCGCGGCGCCGGCCTCGTCACTTTGCGGTTCCATTTTCTGTCGCTCCCGTGTTAAGGCGCGCAGCCTGCTGCGGAAAAACCGTCCTGAAAAGGGGGCTTCGGCGGCACGGTGCGCTCGCCATGTTCGGATACCGCTGGCCGCACGGGCTGTGGTATCGAGAGTGGGAGGTGGCCCGAAACGGGCCAAACCGGTCTGGCGGGGGGCACGCCGGGTTCTTGATGTGTGGTGCCGTTGCGGAATGGCGCGGGCGTACCACCGGGCAACCGAGAGTTGCCACGGCTTGTCCTCGAAGGAGGTTTGATACCGTGAGTTCGACCGACCCGCAAAGCGGCAGCATGCCCAAGCCCGGCGATACCCAGGCGGGGGCGCAGGCAGCGGCCCGTTCCGCCGAACGCGACGCTATTCACGAGGCGCTGGAAAGCCGGCTGATGGCCATCGAGGCGGCGGCCCGGTTCCACCATGTCGAACTCGATCGCGACGAATTGCGCTACCCGAAGGGCACCACCCCGTCGCCCGCGGCGCTGGTCGAGTGGGTGCGGGACGGCGGCCTGTGGTGCCGCGCCATCCGGATGCGCTTCGGGCAATTGTTGAAAATCGAGGTCGCCTCGCCGGTGATCCTTCTGTTGCGGGACGGCAGCGCCGCGTTGCTGACGACGGTGGACCCGGCCCGCAATATCGTCTGGTTGAAAGACCCGCGTGCCGCCTCCGGCGATCCGCCGGTCGCGGTGGACGAACTGCGCCTGTCGCAGGTCTGGTCCGGCGAGACGCTGCTGTTGCGCGCCATCCGCGAACTGACGGACGAGAACGCGCCGTTCAGTTTTCTCTGGGTCTGGGGCCTCGTGCGGCAGGAGCACAAGCTCCTCCGCGACATCATTTATGGCTCGGTTGCGGTGTCGTTCCTGACACTGGTGCCGCCGCTGATGGTGATGACCGTCATCGACCGCGTGCTGACCTACAAAAGCCTGTCCACCCTGTCGCTGATCTCGTTGTTCTTCTTGCTGGCGGTGGTGTACGAAACGCTGCTCGGCCACGCCCGGCGCAAGATCACCTTCATCATCGGTGCCCGCGTCGATGCCAAGATCACGCTGCACGTCTTCAAGCGGATGCTGCGATTGCCGTTGGATTTCTTCGAGCGCCAGCAGGCCGGCGTCATCACCTTCCGAATTTCGCAGGTCAACAAGATCCGCGAGTTCATGACCGGCAAGATGATGTCCACGATCCTCGACCTGGTCACGTTGATCGTGGTGGTACCGGTGATCTTCTTCATCCAGCCGACGCTGGCGTGGGTAACGATGTCGTGCGCGGCGCTAATTGGCGTCATCATCGTGATCTTCATTGGTCCCGTGAACCGCGCCGTCGGCCGCTGGACGTCGGCCGAGACGCAGAAAAGCAGTGTGCTCGTCGAAACGCTGCACGGCATCCGGACGGTCAAGTCGCTGGCGCTGGAACCGCAGCAGCGCGAGATGTGGGACCGGCGGACGGCGACCTCGGTGCAGTTGCGCCTGGAGGCGTCGGAAATTTCGAACTGGCCGCAGACATTGATCCACCCGCTCGAAGGCTTCATGTCGCGCGGCGTGGTGCTGCTGGGCGCGGCCTTCGCCATCCTCGACCCGGGCACCGTCAATCCTGGGCTACTGATTGCCTACATGATGATCAGCAGTCGCGTCGCGTCGCCGCTCGCCAACATGGCCAGAGTCCTGGACGACTTCCAGGAGGTGCGGATCGCCGTCGGCTTCGTGCAGTCGATCGTCAACCAGCCACCGGAATCGGTGAATCCAAGCGCCGGCCTGCGCCCGCGTTTCGAGGGCCACATCGAATACAACAAGGTCAACTACTCGTATCCCGGAACCAAGACCAAGGCGCTCGACGGCATCTCGTTCGAGGTGCCGGCCGGGACCATGCTGGGTCTGGTGGGCAAGAGCGGTTCCGGCAAATCGACCATCACGCGCCTGCTGCAAGGCATCACCCGCGACTACGAGGGCTTCGTCAAGCTGGACGGCAACGATCTTCGCGAGATCAACCTCGCCCATATGCGGCGCAGCTTCGGCGTCGTGTTGCAGGAAAATTTCCTGTTCCGGGGCACGATTCGGGAGAACATCATTGCCGGCCGTCCCGGTATGACGCTGACCGACGCCGTCCGCGCGGCACGCCTCGCCGGCGCCGAGGAATTCATCGAACGGATGCCGAACGGCTACGAAACCTGGATCGAGGAAGGCTCGCCGAACCTGTCGGGCGGCCAGCGCCAGCGCCTCGCCATTGCCCGCGCCGTCATCCACGATCCGCGCCTGCTTATTCTCGACGAAGCAACCAGCGCGCTCGACCCCGAAAGCGAGGCACTGGTGAATGCCAACCTGACCCGGCTGGGCAAGGGGCGGACCATGGTGATCGTCTCCCACAGGCTCACGTCACTGACCGAATGCGACCAGATCCTGGTGCTGGACAAGGGAAAGGTCGCCGACATGGCACCGCATCTGGTCCTTGTCGAACGGTGTTCGGTCTATCGGCAGCTTTGGCTGCAACAGAACCGCCATCTGGACAGCAGCGCCGCGCGCGCGTCCGGCCCGGCGCCGGTTCTGGCGCAAGGAGACTGAACCATGGCCAAAAAGCACTTGACCGTCGGGATGCCGTTGAGCGGCGGGAAGGCGGTGGCATTTCAGACCACGGGCGATTCCGTGTCCGACAATGCCATCCTCGAATTTCAGTCGCCGACCCTGACGCTGATCGCCGCACCGGCGCCGTTCACGGCCCGGATGACGATGTATTTGATCGGCACGATGGTGTTCCTGTCGCTGGTGCTGTTCGCCGCTGTGCCGGTAGACCGGATCGTGGCAACCGCCGGCGTGGTTCTCGCACAATCGCCCAACGTGATCGTGCAACCGTACGAGCAGGCAATCGTGAAGAAGATCTTTGTCAAGGATGGCCAATTCGTCAAGAAAGGCGACGTGCTGGCTGAACTCGACTCGACCATTCAAAAGGGTGCGCAAGCCTCGACCGTCGCCCAATCCGAAAGTCTGAGAGCGCAAGTGGACCGGCTGAAGGCGGAACTGGCCGACAAGCCGTATTTTTCGGATGGCTCCCAGTATAGCCAGTTGGAAGAACTGGCCTATCTGCAACGCCATCAGCAATTCGTCACCCAGGTCGCGCAATACAACGCCCAGATGCAGAGCCTCCAGGCGAAGGTCGATACGGCGACCCACGACATCAAGTTCTTTACGCAGCGGCAGATCGGCCTGCGCAAGGTCGAGGAGATGCGCAAGGAACTCGAAAAAGGCGGCGTCGGCAGCGTCCTCAACACCCTTGCCGCCATCGACGCGCGGATTCAGGTCGATCAGCAATTGGCCGACGCCGGCTCGGCGCTTGAAGGCGCGACAAAGGATCTCGCCGCACAGCAGGCTCAACGCGACGCCTGGATCCATCAATGGTATGGCGACGCACAGCAGCTTGAGTCGCAGCAGGAGCGGGCGCTGTCGGACATGCTGTCGCAGGCAAACACCAACACTCTGCGCAACAATCTGACCACGCTGCGGGCCGAGGTGGACAGCATCGTCCTCAGCGTTGCCCGCGTGGCGCCGGGCGCCGTGCTGCAATCGGGCGTCGAACTGATGACGACGGTGCCGGTGGACGCCAAACTCGAAGTCTCCGCCCCGATCGACGGCGCGGACGCAGGCTTCGTCTCGGTCGGCGACAAGGTGGCGATCAAGTTCGATACCCTGCCGTATTTCCGCTACGGCTACGCCGAAGGCCACGTCGAGAAGATCAGCAACGACAGCTTCGTCGATCCCACCAGCGGGCAGAACAACCCGACCACGCAGACTCCGACGATCTCGACCCAGGCGCCGCAGAATCTCGGCACGGCCCCGGTTTATTACTATCACGCGTCCATCTCGATCGACCGGCTGCAATTGAAGCATCCGCCGGAGTCGTTTCACATCATGCCGGGCATGCCGATCGAGGCGGACATTCGTGTCGGCGAGCGGTCGATCATGCAATACATGTTCGACCGTATCCTTCCATTCTTCAGCCAGGGAATGCGGGAGCCGACGTGAGCTTGCAGCGATGTGACCCCACGCCCGAAAATGGGCGCGGGGGTGGGGACAGTCGATAATGGCCGGATTGCTGGGCCGCATGGCGGGCGTCGTAT
>CAJCJG010000363.1 GCA_903970625.1 Solirubrobacterales bacterium 70-9
CTCCCGCCAATATCTGGCCGACAGCGACCTGACCGGCATCGTGCGGCTGATGACCGGCGGCGTAGCCGAGGCCGATTTGCAGCGTTATCGCTACGGCGCCGGTATGGTGGTCCACATGCGCAAGGGCAAAGGCGAGGTCGTCTCGGCGGCCAGTTGCGAATGGGTGATGGGGCTGAAGCGGCGGGAGCCGTTCACCGAGCGGATCACGCGCAACGTGCTGGATCGTTTTTTGGGAAATTAGCCTACCGCGCGTCCCGCGCCCGCCGCTCGAAGCTGCGGCCGTAGGCCGACATGGCGAAGCAGCAGACGAAGAACACGACGGCGGAAAACACGTAGCCCTCGGTGGCGAAGCCGGGCCATGCCGGGTCTTTCAGGGCGAGGCTGACGGCGCCCAGCAGGTCGGACAGGCCGATGATCGTGACCAGCGTCGTGTCCTTGAACAGATCGACAACCGTGTTGATGATGCCGGGCATGACGAGGCGCAGCGCCTGCGGCAGCACGACATGCACCTGCACCTGCCGCCAGTGCAGACCGAGCGAATAGGCCGCTTCCTCCTGCCCCGCCTGAATGCCCTGCAAGCCGCCGCGCACCACCTCGGCCATATAGGCGCCGTTGAACAGCACGAGTGCGACCATCGCCCGCACCAGCCGGTCCAGGCTGACGCCGCCGGGTAGGAACAGGGGCACCATCACCGCCGACATGAACAGCACCGTCAGCAGCGGCACGCCGCGCCAGAGTTCGATGAAGCCGACGCTGAGCGACCGAACCACCAACAGTTCCGACCGCCGCCCGAGCGCCAGCAGCACGCCGAGCGGAAGCGAGCCGGCGACGGTGACGAAGGAGATGACGACATCCAGCATCAGCCCGCCCCAGGCGCTCGTGTCCACGAACGGCAGGCCGAGCACGCCGCCGACCAGCAGAACGCCCGCCACCGCCGGGGCCGCCGTCAGCAACGCGAGCAGCCACAGTCCGCGATGGCGCGTGTGCTCGCGCAGCACCGGAATCGCGCAGCCGCCGACCACCGCGAACGCCGCCGCGAGGCGCCAACGCTCCTCCGCTGGATAATGGCCGAACAACAGGGTCGGCAGCCGCATGCGAATGAACGTCCAGCACGCGCCGTCCGGCCCGCATGCGGCGCGTGTCGTGCCGGAAATGGTGGCGTTCGTCACCCCCCAGCGGACCAGCGGCGGCACGATCAGCGCCAGGACGCCCAGCACCGCGAGCGTTAGCAACGTGTCGAACAGGGAGCCGAACAGGTTGCGCCGGACCCATTCCCCCGGCACCCACGGCGCTCCCGGCTCCCGCCGCCAGGGCAGCAGCGCGCCGACTGGTGGGCGCAGTTCTAAGGCGGAGGGGCCGGACATCAGCGGCTCACCAGCGCGACATGGCGGTTGTACCAGTTCATGAAGGCGGAGGTGAGCAGGCTGATGGCGAGGAAAATCCCCATCAGGATCACGATGGTCTCGATCTCGCGGCCCGACTGGTTCAGCACGGTGCCGGCAAAAATCTGGAACAGTTCCGGGTAGGCGACGGCGGCGCCGAGCGAGCTGCCCTTGATGATGTTCAGATATTGGCTGGTGAGCGGCGGAACCATCACCCGCAGCGCCTGCGGCAACACGACTTTCGCCAGCACGGCGCGGGGGCGCAGGCCGAGGCTCAGCGCCGCCTCCCGCTGGCCGTGCGGGACGGACTGGATCGAGGCTCGGACGATTTCGGCGATGAACGCGGCGCCGTAGATGGACAGGCCGGCCCAGAGCGCCACGAGTTCCGGCGGGATTTGGATGCCGCCGGTCAGGTTGAAGCCGTGCATGGCGGGAAATTCGACGCTCTCGATGCCGGCCGAGAAGGCGCCGAGTGCCAGGATCGGCAGGACCAGCGCCCATGCGCCAATGCGCCGGCCGCGACGTTCCAGGCGCCAGACCAGCGGCGTGGCCGCCAGCAGAAGCACCGCCATTGCCGCGAGCCAGCCGGCGTTCGGCGTGTCGTGAAAACTCGGCAAGTAAAGGCCGCGAATATTGAGCAAAAGTCCGCCCGGCAGGACAATGCTTTGGCGGGGCGGCGGCAGCGTTTGCAACACCGCGACGTACCAGAAAATGATCTGCACCAATTGCGGCGTGTTCCGGATCAGTTCGATGAACGTCAACGCGATGTTGCGCACCAGCCAATTTGCGGACAGCCGCATGATGCCGACCACGAGGCCCAGCAGCGTCGCGGCCACGATGCCCATGGCCGAGACCAGCAGTGTGTTCAGCAGGCACACCAGCAGCGCCCGCGCGTAGGTGTCGCTGTCGTCCCAGGCGATCAGCTTGAATGGAATGTCGAAATTCGCGGTGTCGCCGAGGAAGCCGAAACCGATCCCCATGTTCCGCGCCGCAAGGTTTGCGCCCGCGTTGGACACCAGATACCAGGCGGCCGCCACAACGGCCAGCAGCAGCACCCATTGGGCTGCGCGGGCACGGGACGACGGCCGCCTGACCATGCGCTGTCGGTCCTAGACGCTCAGTGCCACGTCGGCAGCGTTTGCAGGCCGCCATTGGAGTACAAATTGTTCATGCCGCGCGGCAGTCCGAGACCGCCCTTGCCGAACGTTGCTTCGTACACTTCGCCGTAGTTGCCGATGTCCGACACGATCCGGGCGGACCAGCCGTTATCGACGCCGAGCAACTTGCCGAAATCGCCTTCAAGGCCGAAAAAGCGGCGCACGTCCGGGTCGGTCGGGGCCTTGCCCATCTCGGCCGCGTTGGCCTTCGTGATGCCCAGCACCTCGGCTTCCAGCATCGAATAGTGAACCCACTTCACCAGCCGGGTCCATGCCTCGTCGCCTTGGCGGGTCAGCGAGCCCAACGGCTCCAGGCCGCCGATGGTCTCGGGGACGAACATCCAATCGTCCGGCTTCTTCATCGTCGAGCGCGCGGCGGCGACCGATCCGCCGTCGTCGGTGTAGCCGTCGCAGCGGCCGGAATCGGCGGCGGCAAATGCTTCCTCCGGCTTCTCGAACAGCAGCGTATTGATCTTGATGCCGTTGGCTTTGTTGTAGTCGGCGATGTTGGTCTCCAGCGTGGTGCCGGTGAGCACGCAGATGGTGGCACCGTTCAGGTCCTTGAGGTGGGCGACATTCAGGCTTTTGCGGACCATGAAGGTCTGGCCGGTGAAGAAGTTAACGGCCGGCTCGTCTAGGCCAAGGTCGGTGTTGCGCTTGAAACTCTGCTCGGAATCGCGGATCAGCACATCGATCTCACCCGACTTCAGCACCGAGAAGCGGACTTTCGACGTTGTCGGGATGAATTTTACTTTTTTCGGCGAGCCGAGCACTGCGTCGGCGATGGCGCGGCAATAGGCGATGTCCAACCCCTGCCATTCGCCGGCCGAATCCTGGTACGCATAGCCCGGAATGCCGGTGTCGATGCCGCAGACCAGTTGGTCGCGCTTCTTCACGGCCTCCAAGGTCGGGCTGGTCACGTCCGCGCGCACAGGCGCCGCGCCGATGCCCAGAAATCCAGCACACAGCCCACCGAAAACGGCGGCCCGCAAATAGCCTCGCAGCATGTATCTGCCTCCGGTTGTTATTGTCCCAGCCCCGCAACGGCGCACACCCGGCGCCGACGCCCCATCCAGGCCCGCGCATAGATTAGGGCGGGGTTGTGCCCCAGGTATAGCCCGCCTCGCCAGATGCAATCGACACGCCACTCAGCCCGCCACGAAGAGCGAGCCGATGAAGGTTCAAACGCAGGTGCGATGATCGACAGCAAGCGTGCCGGCAAGATCGTGGCGTTGGACCTGCCAGTGGAATACGCCGGTTTGCGCCCTGCCCAAACGACCTCCATCCTGTCGCGGCGCGAGCCGGTAGCATCAGGTTCCTTCGATCCGGGCGACGTCCTTCCGCAAGATGTGTTTTTGGATTTTCCCTGTGCTGGTTTTGGGTAATTCGCGAAACACCACGCGGCGCGGCGCTTTGAAATGGGCCATCCGCTCGCGGCAGAAGGCGATGATGTCCTCCGCCGTGGCAGCCATGTCCGGCTTCAGTTCGACGATGGCGACCGGGGTTTCGCCCCATTTGTCGTCGGCTTGTGCCACGACCGCCGCATAAAGAATGGCGGGGTGGCGGTACAAGGTTTCCTCGACTTCCAGGGAAGAAATATTTTCGCCGCCGCTGATGATGATGTCCTTGCTGCGGTCGCGGATTTTGACGTAGCCGTCCGGATAGATCACCGCCAGATCGCCGGTGTGATACCAGCCGCCGGCGAACGACGCGGCCGTCGTGTTGGGGTTTTTCAGATAGCCCTTCATGGCGATGTTGCCGCGGAACATGATCTCGCCCATCGTCTCGCCGTCGCGCGGGACGGGCTGCATCGTTTCGGGGTCCAGCACCGTCAGCCCTTCCTGCAACGCGGCGCGCACGCCCTGGCGGCTGAGCAGGTTGGCGCGCTCGGCGAGCGGCAGCGCGGCCCAATCTTCCTGAGGCGCGCAGACGCTGGCGGGACCGTAGGTTTCCGTCAGGCCATAGACGTGCGTGAGGTCGATGCCGGCCGTCTCGCAGCCCTCGATGAGCGCAGGCGGTGGGGCGGAGGCGGCGATTTGCCCCTTGATCGCGTGCGAAATCCCCTCCCACGACGCGGGCGGTGCGCCCACCAGCAGCGAATAGACGATGGGCGCGCCGCACATATGGGTGACGCGATGGTCGCGAATCGCCGCCAGCATCGCGCCGGCCTCGACGCGGCGCAGGCAGATGTTGGTGCCGGCGACGCTGGCCATCGACCAGGGAAAACACCAGCCGTTGCAATGGAACATCGGCAGTGTCCATAGATAGACCGGATGCGCGCCCATGCCGCCCCAGCCGAGAATGTTGCTGAGAGCGTTCAGGTAGGCGCCGCGATGGTGATACACCACGCCCTTCGGATCGCCTGTCGTGCCCGAGGTATAGTTCAACGAAATCGCGTCCCACTCGTCGGCTGGATGCGCCCAAGCGAAATCGGGGGCGCCTTCGGCCAGCAGGGCCTCGTACGTGAGCGGGCCGACGGTTTCGAGCCCGATTGTGGCGGCGTCTTCGATGTCCACCGCGAGCGGCGACGTTTGCATCAGCCCCAGCGCCTTGCGCGCGACGGCGGCGAATTCGCGATCGACCAACACCATTTTTGCGCCGGCGTGATCCAGCATGAAGGCGAGGGAGGCGGCGTCCAGCCGCGTGTTGAGCGTGTTCAGCACCGCACCGGCCATCGGCACGCCGAAATGCACCTCGTACATCGCGGGCGTGTTGGGTGCGAGCACCGCAACAACATCGCCCGCGCCAACGCCACGGCCGCGCAGGGCGGAGGCGAGGCGGCGGCTGCGGGCATATGTCTCTGCCCAGGTCTGCCGCAAATCCCCATGCACGAGGGCGATGCGTCCCGGATACACGTCCGCCGCCCGCGCCAGGAACGAAAGCGGTGTCAGCGGCACGTAGTTGGCCGGGGTTTTTTCGAGCCCCTCGGTCCATCGGTTGTCGGTCATAGTTCCCTCCGCCGCGCTGTTGTCGCGCGGTTACAGCGTTGCCGCCAGCGCCAATAGCGCCTCGTCCGCGCCGGCCGCGCCGACGAGGGACAGGCCGGCCGGACAGTCCTCGGCCGTTGCCAGCGGCAGCGTGATTTGCGGCAGGCCGCCGAGGCCGGCAATGCACAACAGCGCCATCGCGGCGTTGCGGTACGCAACTTCCACGTCCGACGCGGGCGTGTTGCGGAATGGGGCGACGCGAGGGGCGGTTGGCAGGCACAGCACGTCGCCGGGCCTAATTGTGTCGCGCAGATGCGCGCGGATGTCGGCCATGCGGGCGCGGGCGGCGGTGGCCGCTTCGTCGGTGACTGTGGCAGCGGCGGCGAAACGTTCCTTGATGCCCGGCCCGAATTGCGGCTGTGTCGCGAGCACCCACGGGCCAAGATTGCGCCAGATTTCCGATGCCTGCACCGTTTGAAACGTCACGCGCCACGCATCGAGATCGGCAAAGTCTTCGTCCGATTCGACGATTTCGGAAAAATTCGCGGCGATTGTCGCGACGGGTGCGCGCATCGCATCGCGCACGGTGGGCTCGGCGCGGTCGAACAGTTTGGAAAATACCAGCACGCGGCGGAGCTTCGTGGTAACGGCGGCGCCTTCCAGCAACACCGATCCGGCGGTCGCCAGCAGGTTGGGGTCGCGGCCGAACCAGCCCACCACGTCGAAGGATTCCGCGAACGGCAACACGCCGTCCGTCGCGACGCGCCCGTGCGTGGTGCGGATGCCATAGATACCGCAGTAGGACGCCGGTATTCGCACCGAGCCGCCGCAGTCGGTGCCGATGGCGATGTCGCAAAGTCCGCCCGCGACGGCAGAGGCGGAGCCGGCCGACGAGCCGCCGGGAATGCGATCGGGCGCCGCCGGATTGCGCGGCGTGCCGAAATGCACGTTCTCGCCCGACAGGCTGTAGCACATCTCGTCGCTGATCGTGCGGCCGACGAGATTGCAGCCGGCATCGAGAAGTTTTTGCACGGCGCTGGCGGTGCCGGTTGCCGGCGGATGGGTGCGCAGCCACTCGGGATGGCCGAAACCGGTCGGTGTGCCTGCAATCTCGAACACGTCCTTCGCCGCGAACGTTCGGCCGGCGAGCGGGCCGGTGGTGGCGCCGGGCAGGGCGACAGGATTGCGGACGCAGAACGCGCCGAGCGGGTCGTCGATCATGGCCGCAGCAACGTCGGCGGCTGACGCTCGAATGTTTGGCGACCGCGCTTGAATCCCATCAGCGGAATGGCGAGTTCGGCGATCGCGCTGGCGCGATCCGACGCGTCCAGCACGACGAGATCGGCGGCGGCGCCCTCATGGACGCCATAATCGGCCAGCCGTAGCAGGCGGGCGGAGCGGGAGGAAATCATCTCGAAGCACTCGCACACATCGGCGCGGGCGCCGACATGGGCGATGTTGGCGTACAGGTTCGCCATGCGGATCAGCGATACGTCGCCGAACGGGGTGAATGGATTCAACACGTTGTTGGTGGACAGCGAACAATTGACGCCCGCGTGCAACAGCTTGTGCGCCTGCGTCACACCGCGCATCGCGGAGTGGTCCGTGCCGCGCCCCATCAAATAAAGATCGGTAGATGGCAGCACCGTCAGTGCCACGCCCGAATCCGCCATGCGTTTGGCCGCGAGCGCCACGCGCGCGGGGTCGGCGGCCGATAATTTGGTGACGTGGCCTATGGCGACACGCCCGCCGTAGCGGAATTTTTCTGTGACTTCGCAGACATAATCGAGATCGAGGGCCGAGGCATCGGCGCCGAAATCCAGATGCATGTCGATGTCGATGTCGAAGTGCCGCGCCATCTCGAACACGCGGTCGATCTGGCCGTGCGGGTCGCTGTCGGTGTACGGCGCGGCCCCGACCACGCGACCGCCGC
Organism: Solirubrobacterales bacterium 70-9; assembly: GCA_903970625.1. Classification (GTDB taxonomy): domain Bacteria; phylum Pseudomonadota; class Alphaproteobacteria; order Acetobacterales; family Acetobacteraceae; genus CAJCJG01. Next base: position 7,400 of record CAJCJG010000363.1, read on the forward strand.
TGCCGAGCGCCTGCATCATCAGTTCGTCCGTGCCGGGATTATTCAGCAATCCTTCCTGCGGGAAAATGCAGATTTCCAGGTCGATGGCCCAGGCATACTCCCTGACGAGGGGGAAAATGCCCTCGAACCCGCGCAGCCCGATGCCGGGATCGACTTCCAGATGTGTCCGCATGTGCGTGGTGCCGTTGAGGATCGCACGCTCCAGCGTGGCGGCGCCGCGCGCATGCACGTCCTCGGGCGAAAACCCCTGTTTGGCGCGGGCGACTTCTGCGATGGCCTCACTCAAGTCGCCGCTGTCGGCACGGCAGCGGTCCAGAATGCGCGACTTGTCGAGATGGATGTGCGTTTCGACAAAACCCGGTGCCAACAGGCGGCCTTGCAGATCGCGCGAGAATCCTTCCACCGGCAGATCGGCGCCGATGACCGCAATGCGGCCGTTCTCGATGCCGACATCCAGATTCCCATCCTGTTCGCGTCCGGCGATACGGGCGTTGCGCAGCGTCAGGTCCATCGGCGGCCTCCGGTTCGGCAAGGGCGGCAGTGTCACCGGCCGGGCGGGGGCTGTCCAGCGTGCGCAGCGTCCAGCGCCGCCTGCAAGATGTAGGCGGCGGCCAGCTTATCCACGACCTCCGCCCGGCGCTTGCGGGAGATGTCGGCCTCTGCGATCAGGAAACGGTTGACGGCGCTGGTGGACAGCCGCTCGTCCCACAAGGTCGCCGGCAGGTGGATGGCGGCCGACAGCGCGTGCGTCCAGTCACGCGCCGCCTGGGCGGCCGGCCCGACCGAGCCGTCCAGCGACAACGGCAGGCCGACGACCAGCCCGCCCACCCCCTCTTTCCGGGCGATTTTGCGCAGTTCGGTGGCGGTGGCCGCCAGCTTGCCGCGTGGTAGGGCGCCGTAGGGGCTGGCCAGCGTCAGCAGCACGTCCGACAGCGCCACGCCGATGATGCGGCTGCCGAGATCGAGGCCGATCAGCCGCTGGCCGGGGGCCAGGGCCGCGCGCAAGGCGCTCAGGTTGATGACGGGCATGGGCGGCTTTATGGTCCGGCCCCTTCACGCCCCCAAGGGAATTTTCATGTCGCTCGATCCGGACGCCATCCGCCGCGTCGCCCGCCTCGCCCGCATCCGGGTGCCGGAGGTGGACATTCCGCGCCTGCAAGCGGACCTGAACGGCATCCTGGGATGGATCGAGATGCTGAACGAGGTGGATGTGGACGGGGTGGAGCCGCTGGCCGGTGGCACCACGCTGGCGCTGCGGCTGCGCGCCGATGTTGTGACCGACGGCGGTATGCCCGAGGCGGTGCTGGCCAACGCGCCCGACCGCGCCGGGGAATTCTTCGCCGTGCCGAAGGTGGTCGAGTGATGTTTGCCCTTTCGCTCGCCGAGGCCCGCGCCGCGCTGCGGGCGCGGACGATCTCGGCCGTGGAACTGACTGACGCTTATCTCGGCGCTATCGAGGCGCTGAATCCGCAACTGAATGCGTATGTGTTGGTGATGCCCGAGGCGGCGCGGGCGCAGGCGGCGGCGGCGGATGCGGCGCTGGCGCGGGGGGAGGCGGGGGCGCTGACTGGCATTCCGCTTGCGATCAAAGACCTGTTCTGCACCAAGGGCGTCCGCACGACGGCGGCCAGCCGCATCCTGGAGCCGTTTATCCCGCCCTACGAAAGCACCGTCACCGCCAACCTGCTGCGGGACGGGGCGGTATTTTTGGGCAAGGCGAACATGGACGAGTTCGCCATGGGCTCCTCCAACATGACCAGCGCGTTCGGGCCGGTGACGAACCCGTGGACGCGGCGCGGCGACAACCGGCCGCTTGTGCCGGGGGGCTCGTCCGGCGGGTCGGCGGCGGCGGTGGCGGCGCGGTTGGCGCTGGGGGCGACGGCGACCGACACCGGTGGCTCGATCCGGCAACCGGCCGGGTTTTGCGGACTGGTCGGCATCAAGCCCACCTACGGGCGATGCAGCCGCTGGGGCGTGGTGGCGTTCGCCAGTTCGCTTGATCAGGCGGGGCCGCTGGCGCGCACGGTCGAGGATGCGGCGATCCTGCTCGGCAGCATGGCCGGCTACGACCCGAAGGACGCGACCAGTGCCGACCTGCCGGTGCCGGATTTTTCCGCCGCGTGCGCGCGCGGCGTGAAGGGGCTGCGCATCGGCATTCCGCGCGAATATGTCTCGGACGGCATGGCACCGGAGATCGGGGCGCTGTGGGAGCAAGGGCGCGCGTGGTTGCAGGACGCAGGGGCCACCATCGTCGATGTCTCGCTGCCGCACACGAAATATGCTTTGGCCACCTATTACATCGTGGCGCCGGCTGAAGCGTCGTCGAATTTGGCGCGTTACGACGGCGTGCGGTTCGGGCTGCGGCGCGAGGGGGCAGACTTGACTGAGCTTTACGAGAACACGCGAGCGGAGGGGTTTGGGGCGGAGGTGAAGCGGCGGGTGCTGATCGGGACGTACGTGCTGTCGGCGGGGTATTACGATGCGTACTATTTGCGCGCGCAAAAGGTGCGGGCACTGATCCTGCGCGATTTCACCGAGGTTTTTCGCGATGTGGATGCGCTGCTGACGCCGACGGCACCGAGTGCCGCGTTCGGCCAGGGCGAGAAGATGGACGACCCGGTGACGATGTATCTGAACGACGTGTTCACCGTGCCGGCGAACATGGCGGGCATTCCTGGCATTTCCGTGCCGGCGGGGCTGGATGCGCAGGGCTTGCCGCTGGGGTTGCAGGTGCTGGGCAAGCCGTTCGACGAGGAGACGGTGTTTGCGGTAGCGGCGGCGTTGGAGCGGGCAGCAGTATTTTGGGCGTTGCCGACGATTCGCGCCGGCAGATAATGGAGGAAGCGCCGTCTCGCGATGAAGAAACCTTCGCCATCATCGGCGCCGCAATGGCGGTGCATGGGGAACTGGGCCGAGGTTTTTTGGAGCAGGTCTACCAGGAGGCTTTGGAAACTGAGTTCCTCCTTCGCGAACTGCCTTACCGCCGCGAGGTAATGCTGCCAATTTTTTATCGTGGCAAACCGATGCAGATCGTCTACCGCGCGGACTTCGTCTGTTTCGACAAGGTTCTGGTGGAGTTGAAGGCGCTGAACCGGCTATCCGGCACTGAGGAGGCTCAGATCATTAACTATCTCAAAGCGTCCGGCATGCGAAAAGGGATGTTGCTGAACTTCGGCGCGTCACGACTGGAATACAAACGCTTCGTCGGGCGAGAGAAAAAGGAAAGATGAGTTATCCACAGATGACGCAGATGACACAGATGGCTCCGTGCGTGTGGGAATGCGTGAGGGCCGATGGCGATTACGGGCAGATGCCTGCGGCGCAAGGGATCAGTTGAGTGAAATATTGTTTTGATTATAAATCATATATTCTGCCGGAGGGGCACGACAGCCGTCCGGACCGCTCCGACTCATCTGTGTCATCTGTGGATAACTCCGCTTGCTTGCTGCAAATGGAACCAACCCCATGACCTACGCCATCGAAGGCTCAACCGGCCCCTGGGAAGTCGTTGTGGGCCTTGAAGTTCATGCGCAAGTGATCAGCAAGTCGAAGCTGTTCAGCGGCGCCGCGACCGCGTTCGGGGCTGAGCCGAATGCGCAGGTGAGTTTCGTGGATGCCGCTTTTCCCGGCATGTTGCCGGTGCCGAACGCGGAGTGCGTGGCGCAGGCGGTGCGGACCGGCCTCGGGCTGAACGCAAAAATCAATCTGGTCAGCCGGTTCGACCGGAAGAACTATTTTTATGCCGACCTTCCCTCCGGCTATCAAATCAGCCAATACGAAAAACCCATCGTCGGCTCCGGCGCCATCGAGATCGAACTGGCCGACGGCAGCACCAAGTCCATCGGCGTCACGCGGCTGCATCTTGAACAGGACGCGGGCAAATCGCTGCACGATCAGGACCCGACGAAATCGTATATCGACCTGAACCGCGCCGGCGTCGCGCTGATGGAGATTGTCAGCGAGCCCGACATTCACAGCCCCGACGAAGCCGGCGCCTATGTGCGCAAGCTGCGGTCGATCATGCGCTATCTCGGCACCTGCGACGGCAATATGGAGGAAGGTTCGCTTCGCGCCGACGTCAACGTCTCCGTCCGCAAGCCCGGCGAGGCGTTTCGGACGCGATGCGAGATCAAGAACGTCAACTCCGTCCGCTTCGTGATGCAGGCCGTCGAGGCGGAGGCAACGCGGCAGATCGAGGTGTGGGAATCCGGCGGCACGGTGAGGCAGGAGACGCGGCTGTTCGATTCCGCGCGCGGCACCACGCGGCCGATGCGCAGCAAGGAAGATGCACACGACTACCGCTATTTTCCGGACCCCGATTTGCCCCCGCTGGTGCTCGACAAAGCGTGGGTCAACGAACTGGGCAAGAAGCTGCCGGAACTTCCGGACGCCAAGCGCGCCCGCTTCATGGCCGAGCACGGCCTGTCCGCCTACGACGCCGCCGTGCTGGTGGCCGAGCGCGCCAACGCCGATTTCTTCGAGGCGACCGCCCACCGCCGCGACGCCAAGCAGGCCGCCAACTGGATCACCGGCGACCTGTTCGCCACGCTGAACCGCACCGGCCGCACCATCGAGCAAAGCCCCGTCAGCGCGGAAAATCTCGGTAAGCTGCTGGACCTTATCGCCGACGACACGATCAGCGGCAAGATTGCCAAGGACGTGTTTGCGGTCATGGCTGAAACCGGCGAGGCGCCGGACGCCATCGTGGAGGCGCGCGGCTGGCGGCAGGTGAAGGATTCCGGCGCCATCGACGCTGCTGTCGCCGCCATCGTCGCCGCTAACCCGGACAAGGTCGCGGAATATCGTGGCGGCAAGGAAAAAATGTTCGGGTTTTTCGTGGGGCAGGTGATGAAGGCGATGGCCGGGAAGGGCAATCCGGCGCTGGTCAACGAGGCGGTGCGACGGCATCTGTCGCCATAACCGGGCCTTAAGGGTGGGGTCGCCAAGCTGTTGGTCCCCCGCCCAAAAGGACTCGCCCCGTGTCGCTGCGCACCCATGTCGAAGACATTTCGATCAGGACCAAGATTTTAGCCTCGTTCGCCGCCGTGTTGGTGCTGCTCGGCGGTCTTGGTGCCACAGCGCTGACACGCTTTTCGGCCATCAAGGACGCCGTGGTCGATATCACCGGCAACGGCGTGGCCACCCTCACCGACGTCAATACGATGCGGGTCAGCTTCGCGACCTTCCGCGCCGTCACCTATCGCGAGATCCTCATGGCCGACGATCCGGCAGTGCGGACAGCCGCGCGGGAACGGGCGGCGAGGATGGTCCAGGCCTACGAGGACGCCGAGGCCAGGTACCAGAAGCTTATCGGGCCGGGCAGGCAGGCCGCGCTCTATGCCGAACTCACGGCGGCATCGGCCGCTTACATGACCCTCTACGATCGGCTACAGGCGCTGCTGGACGGAGAAAAAATCGCCGACGCCAAGGTGCTGGTGCAGACCAGGCTGCTGCCCGCGGCGGAGACATTCGATGCCGCGCTGGTGGCCATCATCGACTTCAACGTGGATCGCGTCCACGCCGACGTGACGGATGTGACCGGGCTTTACCGCACCGGTGAGGCGTATGTCGCGGTGTTCGTCGTGCTCGCGGTGCTGGTCGCGGGGCTGGCCTGCCTGTTCCTGATCGGCGGCATCGCGAGGCCGATCCGGGTGATGGCGGCGTCGATGCGCCGGCTCGCACGGCGCGACATGACCACCGACATCCCCGCCCTCGGCCGCGCCGACGAGGTGGGGCAGATGGCGGACGCGGTGCGCGTGTTCAAGGACGGCCTCATCGACGCGGACCGTCTGGCCGCGGAACGGGCGGGGGAGCAGGCCGCGAAGGACCAGCGCGGCAAGCGGTTGGAGACGACGGTTGCCGGATTCGAGGTCTCGGCGCGCAATTTGGTCGGCCAGTTGTCCGCCGGCGCGCGGGAACTGGAGGGCACGGCTGCGACCATGGCCGGCACCGCCGAGCGCACGCAACGACAGGCAGGCGCCGTCGCGGCGGCAGCGAAGCAGGCGGGCGACGGCGTACAAACGGCGGCGGCGGCGGCCGAGCAACTGACCGCATCGATCAGCGAAATCAGCCGGCAAGTGGCCCAATCCGCCAGCGTCGCCGCGCGCGCGGTCGCCGATGCGCAGCGCACCGACATGCTGGTGGCGGACCTCGCGGCGGCGGCCGACAAGATCGGCAACGTTGTGGGGCTGATCACCAGCATCGCTGGCCAGACCAACCTGCTGGCGCTAAACGCCACCATCGAGGCGGCGCGGGCGGGTGACGCCGGCAAGGGGTTCGCCGTGGTCGCGTCCGAGGTGAAGAACCTCGCCAGCCAGACCGGGCACGCAACCGAAGAGATCGGCGCCCAGATTCGGCAAATTCAGGCCGCGACCAAGGAAGCCGTCGCGGCGATCCGGGGGATTGCCGCCACCATCGAGGAGATCAGCGGCATTTCTACCAGCATCGCCGCTGCCGTGGAGGAGCAGGGGGCAGCGACCGCGGAGATCGCCCGCACCGTCCAGCAAACGGCCACCTCCGCCCAGGACGTCAGCAGCAACATCGGCGGCGTCGGCGAGGCAGCAACGGACACCGGGGCCGCCGCCGCCCAGGTGCTGGGCGCCGCCGGCGCGCTCGCCAAGCAGGCGGAGCGCTTGTCGGCCGACGTGAACCGCTTCGTGGCCGACGTGCGGGCGGCGTAGGCCGCCGCCGCGCCGATCACGCATGGTGCCCGATATCGACTTGGATGAAGTCGCTCGCGAGCTTGGACAGAGGGATCGCCGCCGGCTGGTCGGTGCCCCAGGGGTTGCCGAGCGTGATCGTCGGCGTGCCGCCGGCCGTGCTCAGGCCCTCGAACATGTAGCTGTGACCGCCGACCAGATTGTAGCCGGTCGGGTTGCCGATCGTGTCGAAAGTCAGCATGTCGCCCGCCTTGATGTAGCTTTGCAGCGCCGCCAGGGACAACGATTGCTGGGGCAGATACAGCCACGTCGCCTGCACGCCGGTCAGTTCCTCCATGGCCACGAACGGATAGCCGCCGTTGGCGATGGCCGAATAGCCGCCATCCAGTTGCGCCACCGCCTTTTCCAGCACCTGCGGCCACGTCTCCTTGATGCCGTTATAGACATCCTGGCCGGACCCGCTGTTGACCGAATCGGTCGCGAATACGTTCGTTACCGTCTCGGTTACGGTCTTGAAGGCGCCGACATAGCCGGGCACCGGCAGCTTGCCGTTGGCCTCGGTGTGCAGCGTCACCGTCTCGGTGCCGTCGCCGTTCTGCTTGATCATGCTCTGGATTGCGGCCGGGTCGGTCAGCGCCAGTTCGCCGATGGAGGAGATCAGGAAGCAGTCGCCCAGCCCGTCCTGATGTAGGTCGGCGAGGCTGATCGCCGTCGTGGTGCCCGGCTGCTCGATGTAGAGCGCGGTGGGTGCGGGCGCGGCCGCCTTGGCGATACTTGCCACCGAGATCGACGTGGGCGCGGCGGCGGCCTTGGTGACTTGGGGGGTGGCGGGGGTGATGGAACTGATCGTGCCCGGCACCGCCGTCGGCAGTGCGGTGATGATGGGCGTCGCGTAGGTGCTCAGGGCGGTCCCCGCTGTGGCAGGGGCCTTGACGATGGGCGTGACTGTGCCGATCACGCCCACCGGTACCTGCGCCACCGCCGAGACGCTTGGTGCGATGACCACCGGCAGGGCGGTTATGCTTGCCGCCGCCTTGCTGGTGGCGGTGGAGGCGGTGGACACGATGGGCACCAGCGAGCCAAGCGTGCCCGGCAGTGCCGTCGGCAACGCCGTCGGAATCGGCGCGATGTAGTCGGTCAGGCCGGACGACGCCGTGCCCGGCGACTTGACGATGGGCAGCACCGTGCCGACCAGACCGGACGGAACCTGCGTCACCGCGTTAACGGTCGGCATGGCTTGGTTGACGACTGCGGTCGGTGGGCCGGCGACCTGTGCGGCCACGCCCATCACGGTGGATGGCGCCGCCTTGACGACGGCGCCGACATAGCCTGCCAGCCCGGACGATGAGCCGAGCGTCGGGAGCGAGGATTTTGGGAGCGGGGTGGTCGGCAGCGAGGTCGTCATCGGTGCGTCTCCGTGGGTTCGACGGAGAGGGGTTTTCCGAGACAATGATGAAGAATCTCGCAACATGAGACGCGGCGCGCCGCGCCGGGCGCTATGCGGCCGGGCGGACCAGCACGCGGCCTGTCACCGGGACCAGGATGTCGTAGTGCGCGGACTGCACGACCTCGGCGATCAGACGCGGCCGGAATGCGACGAGGTTCTGGCCGCCGCTGTGGCGCAAGCTGTCGTAAAGAATTCCGTCCCGCCCCGCCGCCCGCGCCGCCTCCCCGAAGGATTGCGATGCGGCATAACTGTCCGACGCATAGAGTTCGGGCATCGTGGTTCTGGCACCGCGAACGTCCAGATAGTCCGTGCCGCCGAGCCGCGTCGAGTAGCAGCGGAACGTGCGCCGCGTCTCCGCCAGCCCCCGGGCCCGCGTCTCGCGCCGCAGATGCCAGGCGACTTCCGCGACGGACGTGGTCACGGACGCTGCCGCGTACCACGCCCCGAGGTCCGGCCCGTTGAAGCGGCCGCCGGAAGGGGCCGCGTGCAGGAAAGCCGCCATGACGACGCTCGCGTTCGGCGTCCCGAACACCCATTGGTCACGCGGCAGCCGCGCGAGTCGCTCGGCGACGAGACGGTCGTTGGTCCAGCCCTCCAGTTCCATCACGGCGGCGAGGTCGTTCGCCGAGACCACGCTGTCGAATGCGCCAATTGGCGGAAAGCGCGACGGGATCAGCCGCCAGCTTGGCTGGGGCGGTGTCACACGAACAGGATGTCGGCGTCGGTGAGAGGCACTGCGTCCCGGTCGGCGGCGTCGGGCGGCATGAACTGCCCGCCGCGCGCGGCATCGAGGAAGCGACGCACCGCCATCAATCCGTCCTGGGTGCCACCGACGGCCAGCGCCAGCGGGGGCTGGCCGGCGAACGGCAACGCCGCATGCGGCCCTCGCAGCCACGCCAAGCCTTCGGCATCGGTGGTGAACAGGATGCGCAGGGCCTTGTGGATGCCCAGCAGGGCCGAGATGCGCAGCAGCGTATCGACCGGCAGCATCAGCGGGCCGCCACCCCGCACGGTCTTGAGCCAGCCGTAATAGGTCGAGCGTGGCGGAAGACCGAGCATCAGCAGGCGCTGCTCCTCCGTCAGGCCCCACAGGTCGGCGATGCCGAGAAACGCGCGCAGGCCGGGGGCGCCGAGATGCTGGCGGTTGCTGGTACTGAACCGGCCGGCGTCCAGCCGGAACGGGCCGGTCTGGACAGCCGGTGATGCAATCTTACCGCGCATGGGGGCGCTCCCTCGTCCGAAACCGGACATAGTGTCCGGTTTCGGATCGTTCAAGCAGAGTCAGCCCTTGCCAGGAGCCAACCCGGCCACAATCAAGGCGATCCCTTGTGCGTGCCATCGTTGCACCGCCTTGTGGTCCGCCCCCAGCGCCGTCGCCAGTTTGCGCCAGGGGTACAGATGGCGGTCGGTCGTGGGGTTGATCAGCGCCCTCGCGCCGACGATCCGGCGCAGGACGTAGCGATCCTTGGGGATCAGGGAAATCCAGCCCAGCGACTCGTCCATCCGCGTCACCCGCGCACTGTCCGGGTAGGCGGGGCGCACGCGGCGGTCGGACCTGTCGTCGCCTTCGACGGCGTCGCGCACCACCTCCAGCACACTGAGCCGCATTCGTGTGGACGGCCCCGTGTGGGGCAGCGCCATCAGCGTGCGGCCGGCTTCCTCGAGTCGCGTCACCACGAAGGCGGCGTCGAGCGGTTCATTGGCAAGATCTGTCATCGGATCACTCCCAGCCCGGCCAGCCGGTGCCGGCCAGCACGGTGTTTTCGATCAACAGGCCCCAGGAGCGCGGATGCCCCGCCGGCAGCGGTGGCCGGCACGGGTCTTCGGCTGGAAAATTGGGGGCTTGGCCGGCGGCAAGTGTGCCGATCCGCCGACCGCGCTCGCGGGCGACATCCGGCGTCACGCCGAGGTCGGCGCCGATCTCCTGCCAGGTTCGTCCCTCCGCCCGCATCCCCCGGAGCACGCTGTCGCGCGCCTCCGTCCATTCCAGCCGTGTCATCGCGACCCCTCCATGGGCCGGGCGCACCGGTCGCGCCCGATGGCATGAGTTAGTATGAATGACTTTAATATGTCAAGATGTATGTCCTGGAAAAGTTAGAATGGATGACCTAAGAGGGCGCTTTATGCCTGGGAGGGTCTGTCAGTGAGCGAGTCGGAGACGGAGACCGAGACGGTGGGGGCGCGCATTCGCGCCGCGCGCCTCGCGCAGAACATGACGCAAGCCGATCTCGCCGAAGCGGTGGGCGTCAGCCGCAGCGCCGTGGCGCAGTGGGAGACGGAGCGCAGCGGGCAGGTGCGCGGGAATTTGACGCGGATCGCCAGCGTGCTGCTGGTATCGGTCGAACACCTGCTGAGCGGCAGGGCGAGCGGTGCACCGGTCGGACCGGAGACTGCGACCGAACTCGCCTTGCTTCGACTCTATCGCACCTGCACCGACGACGACCGGGCGTTCCTGCTGCGCACCGCCACGCGGCTGGCGCGGGCGGCGGATCGCGAGCGGCGTTGACGGCGGCTGGGCTACGCCGCGCTTGGCAACACTGCGCGCAGCGCCGCAGGCAGTTGGCGTGCCGCCTTGACCCGTGGGTACGGCATTTCCGGCGGGGGATCGCGGCTGGGGGCGGGATTGTCGAAGCGCATCGGCTCGGTGCGCGCCAGATAGCTTTCGGCGGCAACGCCTTCCGCCAGCAACAGGCCGTGGGTGTCCAGTTCGATGTGATAGTACCGAAACATCGGCGGCATCGTGGCCGCGCGAGCAATCCCGGGCAGGCCGGCGAGTGCGCCGGCCTGCACGAGGAGCCCGCGTAGCAGAAGCGCATGGCCCGGCGAGACTGCCAAATCCCGGCGCGGCAGCCCGCCGCCCAAGGCGCCGGCGCGAATGCGGATCGGCCACGCCAGCGGGTCGGCAAAGCGGGTCGCGACGGTTCGCCGCCCGACCCAGCGCACCGGCATGGCGCGGTCGTCGAGTGTCATCACCATGTCGCCGACGCACAGCGATTCGACGGGTATTTCGCCCTGCGACGTCAGGATGCGGGTCCCGGCGCAAAAGCACTCGGGCGCCGCTTCGGCCCAGGCCAGCGCGTAAGGGTCGGAGACCAGGGCGCCGCCGCCGCTCAATACGACCTGCATCTCGTAGCTGTCGGTGGCGGACAGCGCGACGACGATCTGTTGCACGTTGCTGTCGGCGGCGTCGCTTGCGGCGACGCAGGTGCCGGACGTGTCGTCGTATAATTCCAGGCTCAAATGGTCGATGTCGTTGTTGGCGTCGGATGCCCAGGTCAGCGTGGCGGTCAATGTGTCGCCGGCCGTGAGGTCCAGCCTATAGACGCCGATGGCATCGTCGCCTGCTGCGGCGGCGAAGGTGGAGAAGTCCCAGCCCTCGGTGGGCAGGGCCGCGCCGGTGACGGGTACGAATCCGTCGTGGCCGGCCACGACCTGGTTGACCGAGTCGGCCGCCTGCTCCCCGGCGTAGAGCGCGTTGACCGAATTATACACGTTCAGCACGCCCGAGCCGTAGCGGGCGTTCAGCGGGTCCGTCTTGGTCGGGGCGTAGGGGCCGGTGAAATAGTCGCCGGGCTTGGTGGCGCCGTTCAGCAGCAAGACCTTGATGGTGCGGAAATCCAGCGCGTCGCTTTGCTCCTGGCCGGCGAAGGCGGCGGTCGCCGTCTGTACCAGGAGAGCGGCGGCGCCTGCGACCTGCGGTGCCGTCCAACTGGTCGCGCTGCCGGGGGCGGAGATGTCCGGCTTGGCCGCATCGTCGTAGGCCGGGCCGGTGGACAGGAGCGAAGTCGAACTGCCGACCGAGATGACGTTGTAGGCGGTGCCGGGCGAGACCGGCGCACCGCCGTTGCCGCCGGCGGCGACCAACACGGTGTTGGTGGCCAGGGCATAGGCGTCGTACGCGGCATCCTGCGTGTTGTCCGAGTAGGCGTAGCTCATGTTGATGACTTTGTCGGCCGAGACGAAATTGCTTGGCGACGTGGTGGCATCGTAGTTGTCGATATGGGCGACGCCCGGCGCCACGCCGTACGGGCCATAGAAGTAGGCGGCAACGTCGGTCGCGTGCTCCGAGTAGGAACCGGTCACGCCGTCGTCGTAGGTGAAGGTCGGCGTGGTGCCCCGCCAATAGGTAATGAAATCGTTGCTGTTGGTCGGGTTGTCCTGCCCGACGGTGGCCGGATCGACCTCGAACGCCAGCGGCGATTCTTCGGCCTCTGCCTGGCCGACCGTGACCCCGGCGCCGGTCAGCGTGGGAAAGGCGGCCCGCAACGCTGCGAGGCCGATATTGCTGGAGTTGGTCAGGATTGGGTTGGTCATGAGCCGCATCCCGCCGTTTGGGGACAGTATGCGGCGTCAGGGGCGGAACGGACCAGACAAGCGGTGAGGCCGCCCCGGCGTCGTGCGGGGCGCCGACGCTATCTCAGTTGTCGCCCCAGTCGCCGCCCCAGCCGCCCCATCCCATGCCCCAGCCCGGGCCGGGCTGCGCGCCCCATTGGCTGCCGTAATGGTTGGCCGGCACGTTGCCGCTGCCCGTTGGGCCGGTGACGGTGCGGCCAGTGATGTAGCTTTGGGCCTGCCACCAGTCGATCTGCCCCATGACGCGCCCGGCGAAGCGGCCGTCGAGGTCGCCTTCGGGAAAATGGATGCCGCCGTAGCGGCGCGACAGTCCCGCCTGCTTGGCGGCGCTGCTGAAGGTGGGGAAATACAGCGTCGTCGTGCGCGTGGGGGCGATCCCAGGCTCGATGCTGGTCTGGCCGGGCTGGTAGGTGACGGACAGGTTCAGCCAATCGCTGTTGGTGAAATTCTGGAGCACGGTTGCCGCCGCCGCGCTGAACGTGCTGTGGCCGGAGACGTATTCAGCGAACGGTGGCGTGACGACCGTTCTCTCCTGATAGGGCTGCCACGTCCCACCGTCGATGAACCCGCTCGGCTTGCCGTAGCCTTGCCACGCATAGACCTGCTTGCCGCTGTACAGATAATGCACTGATGTGATCGGGCGCTCGGAGTTGTAGGCGCGCTTGACCGCCCAGCCGTCGATCCCGGCATCCATCAGCGCGTTGTTGAGCGCGAAGAACATTTTTGCATCGACGTCCTGGGAATGGCCGTCGCGTCGCGAGACGTATTCGCCGATGCGGCTCCAATGGCCGGGCGGCAACTGCGTGCCGGGACTGTCGGCCCAGTAATCCGCGATGACCTTCGTGCGGTCGTTCAGCGTCGCCGAGTAGAACAGCAGCAGGTCGGAATCGAACTTGTATTGCCAGGACGGGTAGCGCGCCGGGCCACCGCCCCAGAACGGCGGCAGCCCGGCCGCGAACGGTGTGACCGTACCCCAGAACGGCGTGGAATATTTCTGCGTGCTGTAAACGCCGGCCGCGTTCGGCACCGACAGCGGCTGCCACTGGTTCGGATCGACGATGGCGACGGGCGTGTTCGGCGTGGTGTAGCCGCTGTAGTCGCTGTACGGCGCCCCGCCGCTGAGCGCGCCGCTTTGGTTGGAGCCGTCGGTGGCGCGGTAGGCGATGACGGCGGCGGCGGCAAGGTTGCCGATGCCGGCGGCCGTGGCCGGATCGGCGGAGGTGTCGCTCGGGTCGAGGCCAAGTGCCGTCATCTGCGCGGTGATCAGCGCCGTCTGGGTCGGGAACAGGTTCAGCTCGGCCCGATAGGCGGCATAGCTCAACGCGATCGCCTCATCGGTCGCATTCACCAGGGCGGCGGGTGCGCGGCCGACGCCGTTGGCGGACTGTGTCGGCAGGGCCACCCGGTCGAACGCCGTCCAGGCGTCGTAGATCGCAGTCGCGACAATGGCGAGCGCTCGGGCGGCGGCGGTGGGCGGCGGCCGGGTGGCCGCGATGGCCTGGACGGTGATCTCGTTCCACTGAACGACGACGTTATCGGTCGGCAACGACTGCGCGGTAGCCCCGGCGAGCGGAACGGCGGCAAGGGCCAACAAAGTTGCTGCCGGCAGAAAGGGCTTCATGGCGTGGCTCCGTCGGATGGCAAAGGCGCGAATCCGTTTCGAGATGCTAGCATTCCCGCGCAGCGGCGTTAACCCCGCGCATTCGTATCGAGTTGAGGGGTTGTACACTCACAAAAAAGTGAGAACGTCCGGCAATCTGACGCCAATCGCGGAACCCTGCCGCGACCTGACGAGTTCAACCGACGGATGCTGGATGGGGCGTGGCGGGTGCGAATACGGATCGTCTTGCTGGCGGCTGCGTTGACGGTCGCCGGCTGCGTACATCTGCCTGACGCCGCCGACATGCCGAGCGGGACGGATCGGACCAGCGGCGGTATCACGCCCGCGACGCCGCTGACCGAAGTGGTCCGCAAGCGTCAGGTCCATCCGCTCGACCCGGCCGCCGCCACGCCATTGCTCGATCAAGCGATGGTGGAACTGGCGAAGACCGATGAGCACGGTCGTTTTCGCGGCATCACCTATGATCTGACCAAGGACAATGTGCTCGGCTCGCAATGGATCGTGCAGACGCCGGACGCGTGGGGCCGCCCCGGCGCGTCCGTGGGATTTTTCCCGCTCGATTGCCACGGCGCGTGCAATCCGGATTTCCGCCTCCCGCTCTGCCATCGCGACGCGGATTGCCCGGAGCCGGGCGCGGTCTGCGGCCGGCTGGAGGCAGCCGCCGGCCAACGTCTGTGCCTCGGCCATTCGGACGCGGTCATGGATCGCTTCTATCGGACTGCGGTGGAGGCGACGCAGGCGGTCGATGTGACGCTGCTGCAACCAGTACCGGATTATCGCTTTCTGGCGGCGTTGCGCAACGCGGTGACGACGCTGGCGCGAAGCGGGCGAGCCGTGACGATGCGGTTTCTGGTCGGCCAATATCCGCCGGATGCCACCGATGCGGCAGCGCTGGTGGCGCAACTCGTCCGCGATGCGCGCGCCGTGCCAAACGCCAACATCACCGTCTATGCCGCCGCCATGCGGTCCTGTACCGGCAGTATTTCATGCGAGTCGTTGTCCTGGAACCACGCCAAAATCCTCGCCGTCGATGGCAGGACGGCGCTGGTCGGCGGCCACAACATGTACACCCAGGATTACCTCCTCGACGCGCCCATTCATGATTTGTCGATGATTGTCCAAGGCGGCGCCGCGCGCGACGCCCATCGCTTCGCCGACCGATTGTGGGAGTATGTCTGCGATCACGATCGCGACCCGCTCGCGCCGGTCAGCGTCGCGATGTATCGCAGCGGCGCGGCCCACCTGACCGGCGGCTGCCTGGAGAAGATGCCGTTGCCGGCGCGGTCTGACGCGGGAGACGGCGTGCCGATCCTGGCGAGCGCGCGCCTCGCGTCCGGCATGACCCGCGAATTTGCCAACCAGGACGATCTGGCACGCGACCTGATCTTCGGCGCGGCGCGGCAAGATATTCTCGTGGCACAACAGGATGTCGCCTTTTTGCAACCGGGCCAGCCCGCGCCGATCTATCCGGAACCGACGCTGGCGACATGGGTCGATATGATGCTCGCGGGGCGGGGCGACGTGTATGTCGTACTGTCGAGCGCGGGCTCCCACGCGCCGTCCGGTGGCGACTACAGCAACGGCGTGAAGCTGGCGGATGTCGCGGCGAAGCTGCTCGCCGTGGCGCAGGCGCGCAGTGGTTTGGCGCGAGCGCAGGCGGTGGACCTGCTGTGCGCGCATCTGCATCTGGCACCATACCGCTTCGGACCGGACGAGACTTGGCCGGGCGGCAAGCCGATCGGCAACCACAGCAAGTTCTGGATGGTGGACGATCGGTATTTCTACATCGGCTCGGACAATCTGTACCCGGTCGATTTGCAGGAGTTCGGCTACATCGTGGACGATCCGGCGGCGGCAGCGGAATTGCTTCATGTGTATTGGGACAAATTGTGGCGCTGGTCCCGGGTGGCGGCGATTTCGGGCAGTGACGCGCCGGCGTGCGCGCTGCGGTCGATGCTCTAGCCGGCGCGACGCGCCGGGTATTGTCGCGAAGTCGTTACGATACGAAACACTTTCGCGCTGCCTGGGACGGTGACGGCGGCTCGCGGATCGGTTACGGTGTCAACATGGTTATGCCACACCCCGTGACGCTGACGTTCGACAACGGCCCCGAACCGGGCGTCACCGAATTCGTGCTGGAGACGTTGGCCGCGCGCGGCATTCCGGCGACATTCTTCCTGATCGGCCGCAAGCTCGCCACGCCGTATGGGCTGGCGCTGGCGGAGCGCGCGCGGGCGGCTGGGCACCTGATCGGCAACCACACGTTCTTTCATCAGACCCCGCTCGGCGAGGCGACGGACGACGCGGCGGCGCAGGAGATTCTCGCCACCCAGGATTTGCTGGGCGATCTGGCGCCGGAAAAGCTGTTTCGCCCGTATGGCAATGGCGGCGTGCTGGGCCCGCATTTGCTCAGCCAGAGCGCGCGCGATCTTCTGGTGGTGGGGGGCTTCACCTGCGTGGTGTGGAACGCGCTGCCGCGCGACTACACCGACACGCAGGGGTGGCCGGAGACGGCACTGGGCCAGATCACGGCGCATCGCGCGGCTGGGGTGCCGAGCGTGCTGGTGCTGCACGACATCCCCACCGGCGCCATGCAACATCTGCCGGCGTTCCTGGACTGTCTGCTTGCGACGGACGTGCGTTTCACGCAGGAATTTCCAGACGAGACGGTTCTCGTCCGCGCGGGGCTGCCGAGTGCCCTGTGCGACCGCTACGTCGCGGCCAAGCCGGAAAGCTCGGCGTTCGGATAGCTCTCGCCGTATTGCCGGTTGCCCGATAAAGTTTCGCCCAGAACAAAACGCCCGGACACAGGGCAGGGGAGGATACAAATGGACCTCGGCATCACCGGCATCCATCACGTCACCAGCGGCGCTTCCGGTGCGCAGGAGGACGTGGATTTCTTCACCGGCGCGGTTGGCTTGCGGATGATCAAGCAGACCGTGCTGTTCGACGGCAACAAGCCCATCTATCATCTGTATTACGGCAACAAGAAGGCCGAAATCGGCAGCGTGATGACCACGTTTCCTTTCCGGCAGGCCGGTTTTACCGGCCGAAAAGGCTCGGGGCAGGTCAAGACCACCGGGCTGACCGTTCCGAAAGACGCCGCCGCGTTCTGGGCGGAGCGGTTCAAGCGGCTGGGATTCGCGACTGGGGTGGTGACGGAGCGATTCGGTCAGAAGGCGGCGGTGTTCCATCACCCGGCGGGGCTGGGGTTCGAGGTGATCGAAGATGCGTCCGACCCGCGCGAGGGCTGGACGACGGCCGACATTTCCACCGACGTAGCGGTGCGCGGGTTCCATTCGGTGGCGATGTCGGTGCAGGACACCGAAGAAATGGCGCGATTCCTGACCGAAGGGCTGGGGTTCGTTCGCGTTGCGACCGATGGGGCGCACACGCGGTATGGCATCGCCGGCGGCGGGCCGGGCAAGACTGTCGAACTGGTGGCAGAACCCGAGCGCAAACAGGGCACTTGGCAGTTCGCGCAAGGATTGGTGCATCACATGGCGCTCGCGGTGCCGACCGAGACAGAACAAACTGCCGTCAAGGCGCATCTTGAGGGCCTCGGCTACACGGATGTGTCCGAGATAAAGGACAGGAATTACTTCCACTCGATCTATTGCCGCTCGCCGGGCGGCGTGCTGGTGGAAATTGCCACGTCCGACATCGGCTTCGCCATCGACGAGACCAAGGAACATCTGGGCGAAAAGCTCCTGCTGCCGCCGTGGTTCGAGCCGCGCCGGGCGGAAATCGTGGCGCCTTTGGAGCCGATCGTGGTGCCGAGCTACGCGACGCGGCATTGAGGCGCCGCCATCGCGAGCAGGAGGGGGAACGGCAGACGTGCGCGGCGGGATACACGCCAGACCCGGGTGTCGTATGGTGCTGGGCGCCGAGCCGAATCGTACCGCGTGGCGCGCGATGGAGACCGCACCCGGATGGCTAACCCGCGCCCACCCGATCCCGCGAAAGATTTGCGCGCCACGATGGCCGGCAAGCGATTTGCGTGCGTTCTGGCCGACCCGCCGTGGCAGTTCGTCAACCGCACCGGCAAGATGGCGCCGGAGCACAAGCGCCTCAGCCGGTACGGCACGATGGACATGGCCGCCATCGCGGGGTTGCCGGTTGACCAGATCGTGGCGGCGACCGCCCATCTGTATCTCTGGATCCCGAACGCCTTGTTGCCGGAGGGTTTGATGGTGATGAAGGCGTGGGGGTTTCAATACAAATCCAACATCGTGTGGCACAAGCTGCGCAAAGACGGCGGCAGTGACGGGCGTGGAGTCGGATTCTACTTTCGGAATGTGACGGAGTTACTGCTATTCGGCGTGCGCGGTAAGAACGCGCGGACGTTGCAGCCCGGCCGCACACAAGTCAACTATATCGGCACGCGCAAACGCGAGCATAGCCGCAAGCCGGACGAGCAATACCCGCTCATCGAGGCGTGCAGCCCGGGTCCGTATCTGGAGATGTTCGCGCGCGGGTCGCGGCCGGGATGGATGTCCTGGGGCGCGCAGGCCGGGGACGATTACGCGCCGACCTGGGCTACTTACAGCCACAACAGTGCCACCGAGGGCAGGCGCAACGGCGTGGTGACGGCGCGCGGCGACTGACGCTCACTCCTCATCCGCGTGGCGATGCCTGCCGGCACCGCGCGCCTTCTTCTCGGCGGCCATGCGCGCCTGCAACGCGGCCAGCGCCTCCGGGCCATCGTCCTCGAACGTTGCCGGGCGGATGGCGAAGGTTAGCACCGGGCAACCGCCCCCGCCGCCGCCCTCGATTTTCGGCCAGAGGCGTTCGTGGTGGGTGGTGGCCTTGCCGTAGGAATCGCCCTTGCCGAGACTTTTGAAGATCGCCTGCAATTCCCAGGACCGGGTGATGATGATGCCGACCTGAATCGCCCGCAAGTCGAACAACAGGCGGAAATTGTTCAGGTCGCGGTCGAAGAACGGATCCTTGTTGTTCCATTCCATCTCGACCGCCACGCCGCCCTTCAGGCAATCGACCGCGTGCGTGGGGCTGTCGTACGATTGGTGGTCCACCGAGATCGAGGTGGCAAAGCCTTTTTCCTGCCAGCCCCGGGCGTAAAATGCGCTGTCGATGCGGCGGCTGACCAGCGAGCGGTTGCCGCCCCCGACGACGACCTCGGACTTGAGCAGCCGAAAGCCGCGCAACACGTCCTGCACGTCCTGCCACTCGGCGGGACAGGCGGTGGCGAGCACGCCGGCCGCGTTGCGCCATTCCTTGACGTGATAGCTGTCGCGAAGGTCGTCGGGGACGAGGTGCAGCGTGGACATTGGCCCGGATCATGTCGAATGGGGTGGCGTGGCGAAAGGACGATTCGCCGGGCGCTTCACGGCCGGCCGGGCGCATCCCATACTCCCGACGGTTTTGGAGGTTCGGGATGGGGCGGCGGACGATTGGCGCCGGGGCGGTGGTGGTGGCGCTCCTCTGGGCGTGGCCTGCGGCGGCTCACGATCTGGCGGCGATCGAACTGGCGCGGCTGAACGGGTTCGTTGCAGGCGCACTGGACAGCGGTTGGATCGGGCTTTTGGCACTCGTCGGCAGCGGAGTGATGCTCGGCGCGTTGCATGGGCTGGAGCCGGGGCATTCCAAGACCATGATGTCGGCTTTCATCATCGCCATTCGCGGCACGGTGCGGCAGGCGGTGCTGCTGGGGGCGGCGGCCACGGTGTCGCACACCGCCATCGTTTGGTTGCTGGTGCTGCCGGTGATGGCGTGGGGTGGGGCGGTCGATTTCGACCGCGACGAGCCGTATTTCCAGATCGCTTCGGCCATGGCGGTGCTTGCGATTGCCGGGTGGACGGCGGTGCGGCTGTGGCGGGCACGGTCGGTTGCGGTGGCGGCCGACGCGCCGCCGACGATCGACACCGGGCACGGGCTGGTGCGGCTGAGCATCGAGACGATCGACGGGCAGCCGCACTTCGTGTTGCGCGGGATGGCGCGGTCGGGGCGGATCATTCCGTTCCACGAGGACGCGACGGTCGGGACCCGCCGGGGCGATGGGACGGAGGAGACTTTTGCCCTTGTGGGGCGGCAAGGGGCCCAGGTATCGGAGCGGCCGGTGGCGACGCCGCACGATTTCGTGGCGACAGTGCATATCGGCCATGGCGATCACGACCATGCGTTCGCCCAGCCGTTCGGGCGTGCAAATGTCGCCGAGCCAATTCGGGACGCCCATGAACGTGCGCATGCGGAGGCGTTGGCGCAGCGACTGGGGGCCGGCGAGCGGATGACGAATTGGCAGGTGGCGCTGTTCGGGCTGAGCGGCGGCCTGCTGCCGTGCCCGGCGGCGATCACGGTGTTGCTGCTGTGCCTGCATCTCCAACGGGTTGGGCTGGGATTGCTATTGGTGGGGAGCTTCAGCCTCGGGTTGGCGGCGACGATGATCGCGGCGGGAACGGCCGCGGCGCTGGGCGCCCGGCATCTGTCGCGCCGGTTCGGCGGGTTGGCCGTCCTGGCGAGGCCGGCGACGTATGCCTCGGTGGCGCTGATTGTGGGGATTGGGGTCTATATGCTCGTGCAGGGGATCGATGGGCTGGCGTGACCGGGCCGACCTGGCGCGCGTGGCGGTTGCGCCGGTGCTTGTGCTGGCGGGATGCGCGCTGGGTGAACCGAGCGCGCGCTATACCGGTACGCTGGCGGCGTGCGGGTTGGCGGCGGCGACATTGGTCCGGATAGATAACAAATTTGCTTTCAGTCCAGGTGACGGCGCGTTGACCGTTGAAGGGACGGTGGCAGCGAATGGCGGATTTGCCGGCACGCTGAACACGCAACCGCCCGACAAGGCGCCGTTCGTCCTGAGCGTTCGCGGTCGGATTCTGGGGGAGATGGCG
Source organism: Solirubrobacterales bacterium 70-9 (assembly GCA_903970625.1). Taxonomy (GTDB): domain Bacteria; phylum Pseudomonadota; class Alphaproteobacteria; order Acetobacterales; family Acetobacteraceae; genus CAJCJG01. Next base: position 28,331 of record CAJCJG010000363.1, read on the forward strand.
ACCGTGGACTATACGACGCCGCGCTGCCGCGCGTCCGCCCAGTTCAATCTGGTCCATCCGCCATTGCTATAGCGGCGACGAGCGACGTTTATCGGGCGGCCGGCTTGCCCGGCCAGAGTTCGGCCAGCGCGGTTGCAAGTTGGTCGGCGTTGAACGGGGCGATCAGCAGCGACTCGCGGGCGCCGCGCGCGTCCGGCAGCAGGCGCGGCACGAAGGTGACATACAGCGCCCGCAACGCCGGCCAGCGAGCCAAACAGTCGCGGGCGAATGTCACGCCGCGACGCGGGCCGTTGGAATGCGCGACGGTTGACTGGCCGGTTGTAAGCAGGACATCCGGCAGGGGGCCACGCGCAATCGCGGCCACCGCGTCATCGGCCGTGGCGGCGAGCATGGCGTCGTAGCCGAGATCGCTCAATACGGTTTCGAGGGCCGCGAGCCTGCCGTCGCCGTGATGGACGATCAGCAGGCGGGGGCGCGGACGCTCCGCCCGCACCTCGACCGCGCCCAGCGCGACGGCTGGCGACGGGCTGCCCGACGGGCGACTCTCCGAAATGATAAGATCGCGCAACATCCTCGTTGCTTGCTACACGTTGAACCGCAGCGCATGGTGAATGCGCCGTTAAAACGGTAGCCTGCGCGAAATTTCCGTACAACCGTTTTGCTGGATGAAACGGAATGCGTCAAATCCAAGCGATCGTGTCACGATCCGACAACGCAAAGATGCACGCGGCCCGGCGTTGGGCGCCGGGCCGCGTGCATGTTGCGACATTGCAAGCGATCAGCCTGGGGACAGCGTCACGACCGCGACACCCCGACTCAAAATCCCGAGCGCGCTGGCGGCGCCACGGCTCAGGTCGATGATACGGGTTCGCGTGCCGGGGCGGTCGGTGATGGTGACGACCACCGAGCGGTCGGAGTTGACGAGCGTCACGCGCACGAGGCTGCCGAGCGGCAGGGTCGCGTGGGCGGCGGTCAGCCCGTTTTCGTCGTAGCGGACGCCGCTGGCGGTGCGGTTGCCCTGCCATCGACCCCCGCCGTACCAGGAGGCGACCCCGGTCTGATGCCAACCGCCATGGCCATCGGCGGTGGGGGCATAGCTGAACCCGTCGTCGATGAACGCGGTGGTGGAATGGACCGGGCCGGCCCGGCGGCGCGAAGCAGCGGAGGCGAATTTGGTGGCGCCCGATTTGGTCGATTTTTGCGCGCGCGCGCCTGCCGAGGGTCTGCGGTGCTCCTGGCTCAAGCCTTTCTTCGGCGGCGGGTCGGCCGCAGCGGGCGACGGTGCGGCCATCACGGAACTGGCCAAAAGCATGGAAAACAGCACGCCAGGGAATACCCGGCCGGTGCGCGAGATCATCAGTAGCATCCCCCTCGTTCTTGCGACGCAGCGGCGGCGCCTTGCGGAGCCGACGATGGGCCGAGGCACGTGCGAGACCGTGCCTGTAGCAAGATGACCTGTATGGATATGGCCGGCTGCCGCAACCCGTATCCAAACAATAGATACAGAGTGGGCAGACGCCCGATCAGCCAGGATTAAACCAGCAACCATCCGACCAACTCCCGGGCCGTAGGTCAACCCGGATTCGACATGCGCTGAACAACGGCGGCACTCGGCCGGCGCGTTGGTTGCACGAGCGCTGTCGCCATTTGACTGAATTGGGCGAAATTAAGGCGAAGTGTGGCGCTACTTGGGCAGCGGCGACTGTTGCCAGCAATAGGATAGCAACAATTGTGCGCCGCGCCGCTGGGTTTCCGACCTAGGAAACCAAACCGAACATCCCGCCTGCATTACTAAAGATCGCGGATCAATATCCTATTATTATCGCCAAACAGCGTCTTGCACCGAACCGTTCGTCAGCGGTAGCCACAACGCCCCGTAAGTCTTTGGCAATACGATTGTATGTGGCAGCCGGCCGCTTCCCAACGCGCCAAAATCTCGCCTCCGATCGGAAAATCCGGTCGCAACCTCTCAGGGTTGTGATGTGGTCCGCTCTACGCAGCCGCAAGTTGTCCAGCGACAGGCGGCTACGCAGGCGGCGACCGCTTGGGCAAGCAGCGCGGACACGACCAGGCAAACCCGAGCGGCGGCGATGGGTGCGCGGTATTATGTTCCGGCTGGTAATCGTGATACAACGAACATTCCTCGGCAAACGCGGCCTCGGCATCGGTGGTATAGTCGAAACGGAAATGGCGGTATTTGCCGACATGGCCATGCAGGCGCGCGTTTACATCAGTGTCCGACCGGCCGACATAGTCCACATGAAACCCATCGTCGGTGTGCTCGCCCAGCACGAACGTACCCGGGCAGTTGCGGGTGACGATGTTGTCGAGTGCCTGGGCACTCAAATGGTAAGGGCCTTCACCGAAGTGCGCGTCTGACATCGAGTCCTCCCGGGCGGGCGGTTACGCGGGCACACTCATGGCGCGAACCTGCGGGAGCGCGCAATCGCAAATTTGTATCGTGATGCGATGCGATTCCTGTTGCCCACCCGCCCCAGGTTCGGGTATATATTCCTGCATGATGGGCGATAAGCCCGGAAGGGACCGGCAACGGTCCTAAGCGCCACCCAATTCCCCCAATTTTGTCGACCGGAGCCAATGCCGCCGGCCAGTCCGTCTTCCGCCCACGCACTGGTGACGTGGGCGGGGAAGGCCGCGAGGCCGTGGGTGCCCGCCGCGCACCACACGATCATGCTGGAACGGCTGGCCGAGCTTGCGGACGGCGGGTGCGACCGGTTGATGCTGCTGATGCCGCCGGGCAGCGCCAAGAGCACCTATGCGAGCGTGGTGTTTCCGGCCTGGTACCTGCTGACCCACCCGAAGGCGCGGGTGATTTCGGCCTGCCACACGGACGCGCTGGCCGCCCATTTCGGCCGGCGGGTGCGCTCGCTGATCCTGCGGCACGGGCCCGCTCGGCGCGACGGGCTGGCGCGTGACGACCGCAGCGCCGGCCGGTTCTCCACGCGTCGCGGCGCCAGCTATTTCGGCACTGGCGTACGCGGACCGCTGATCGGACAGCGTGCGGATCTGATCGTGATTGACGATGCGATCAAGACCGCAGCCGAGGCGGAGAGTGCCGCGGCACGGGACGCGCTGTGGGACTGGTATCGCGCCGAACTGACCACGCGGCTGACACCGGGCGGCAAGATCGTGCTGGTGATGTCGCGCTGGCACGAGGACGACCTGGCGGGCCGTCTGCTGGCCAGCGGCGACAATTGGCAAACATTGACGATGCCGGCGCTGGCCGAGGCGGGCGATCCGCTGCGGGCGGAAGGCGCGCCGCTGTGGCCGGAATGGGAGAGTGCGGCGGCCCTGGAGCGCAAGCGGCAGGCGGTGGGACCGCGGGCCTGGGCGGCCATGTATCAGCAAGCGCCGCGCTCCGAGGCGGAGGCGCTGTTTCAGACCGGCCGGATCGGCGTGCTGGAAAGCGAGCCGCACTGCCGGCGGGTGGTGCGGGCATGGGATCTGGCGGCGACTGTGGCGAGCGAAGGCCGGGACCCGGACTGGACGGCCGGGATCAAGGTGGGGCGGACGGATTCGGGCGGGTTCGTTGTGCTCGACATAAGGCGCTTTCGCGGCGGGCCGCACGACGTGGCCGAGGCGATCGTGCAGACGGCGAAGCTAGACGGGCGGGAGGTGGCCATCGGGCTGCCGCAGGACCCGGGGCAGGCGGGCAAGCAGCAGGTGGCGTGGCTGACCGGGCTGCTGGCCGGGTTTCGGGTGATGGCGGGGCCCGAGACCGGATCGAAGATCACGCGGGCGGGGCCGGCGGCGGCGCAGGTGGAGGCGGGCAACCTCTCCATGGTCCGTGGGCTATGGAACCGGCCGTTTCTGGACGAACTGCGCGATTTTCCGGGTGGCCGGAAGGACGACCAGGTGGACGCGCTGGCGCGCGCGCTGGCGATGCTGGCGGACGCACCGGCGCGGCGGCTGCAACTGTCGATCTTCGGGCGATGACGCGAGCCCAAGCTCGACTGGATACACCGCGAACGAGGGAAAAATGTTCGACACGATCCGCGCGCTGATCCCGTCCGATCCGGCGTTTGCCGAGCGGACGTGGCGGCTGGATGTTTTGACGCGGGTGCTGGAAGGGCGGCTGTACGACATGCTGCCCTACGAGTTTCACGAGGAGCGCGGGGTGGGCGGCGAGTATGTGCCGTTGCGGCAGCGGCGCCCCTCAGTGCGGTATCCGCTGGCTAAGATCGTCGTGGACGACAGCCTTTCGCTGGTGTTCGGCGAGGGGCATTTCCCGACCATCGAGTGCGACGATGCGCGGGTGCGCGGCGTCCTGGGCGACATCGTGCGCGAAAGCGGGCTGAACCAGGCGATGCTGGAAGCGGCGCTGCGCGGCTCGGTCGGCAGCGTCGCAGTGCTGATGCGGGTGTTGCGCGGTAGGGTGTTCTTCAAAGTGCTGCCCAGCCTGTTCCTGGTGCCGGTGTGGCAGCCCGACGCGCCGGATCAACTGTTGCGCGTGACCGAATGCTACAAGGTGCCGAGACGGGCGCTTGTCGATCAGGGCTACGAGATCGAGGAGTCCGGCACGGAATTCTGGTTTCAGCGCGTGTGGGACGATACGGCGGAGACGTGGTTCGTGCCGACGCCGGTGAGCAACGGATTGCCGACCGAGATCGACGCGGTGCGCAGTGTCACGCACGGGCTGGGGTTCGTGCCGATCGTGTGGATCAGGAACCTGCCCGGCGGCGACGACATCGACGGAGCATGCACGTTTCGCGCGGCGGTGGAGACGGGAATCGAAATCGACTACCAGTTGTCGCAAGCTGGACGCGGGCTGAAATACTCGTCCGATCCGTTGCTTCTGGTGCGCGAGCCGGCCGGTGTGGACAACGAGATCGTGCGCGGCGCCGGCAACGCCCTGGTTGTCAGCGAAAAGGGCGACGCGAAGCTGCTGGAGATCGGTGGCACGGCGGCGGGGGCCGTGATCGAGTATGTGCGGTTCCTGCGCGAACTGGCGCTTGAGGGCGTGCATGGCAATCGCGCGAGCGCCGACCGGCTGAGCGCGCCGCAGAGCGGGCGGGCATTGGAACTGATGAATCAGGGCCTGATCTGGCTCGCGGACAATTTGCGCGTCAGTTACGGCGACGCGCTGCTGGCGTTGGCCAACATGATCGTGCGGGCCTCCGACATCTATCCGCTGACGGTGCGGGGTGAGGCGGTGGCGCCGCTGGATGCGGGCGCGCGGCTGACCCTGCGCTGGCCGCGCTGGTATCCGCCGGACACGCCGGATCGCGCAAGCGACGCCAAGACGCTGACGACGCTGACTGAGGGCGGGCTGATCAGCCGGGAGACCGCCGTGAAGTCGATTTCCGACGTGTACGACATCGACAACGTGGCGGCGGAACTCTCCCGCATCGCGCAGGAAAAGAGGCAGGCATGAACGACGAAGTTTCCGATCCCAGCGCGCCCGAGGATGTCTTCGCCCGTGCCGAGGCGGCCGAACGCAAGCTGGCCGAGATGGAGGCCGCGACGCACGCGCGCCTTGTGCGGGCGGAGCTGAAGGCGGAGGCGGTGCGGGCCGGCATGATCGATTTGGACGGGCTGAAGCTGCTGGACATGACCGGCATCAAGGTAGCGGACAACGGCGAGGTCGAGGGCGCACGCACCATTATGCGCGAGCTGAAGCGGGCGAAGCCGTGGCTGTTCGGCGGCGGTTCCAGCTCCTCGACGGCCGGCGCGCCGCCGGCGCAGCCGCCGAAGGCACGGCTGGCAACGGAGATGGATTTCGAGGAGTGGCAGAAGGCGCGCGCGGCGTTGCTGAAGCGGCGCTGACACCTTCGGACTTCACCGACTAGCCGAATCCTGGACGAGCACTGCCCGCCTCGCCTTGCGAGCGGGGCGGGCTCGCGCGGGCATGTTCAAACTTCCGCAGCATGAGGAACCCAATGGGCATTCAGAACTTCCCGCTGTCCTTGCAGCCGATCATTCAGCAGGGCTTTCTGGAGCGCGAGTTCCAGCAGGCACTGACCAGCCGCCTCGGCTACCGCGCCGTTGCCGACCGGCAGGAATTCTCCGTCGGCATCGGCGAGACGCTGACCAAAACCCGTGCTGGGTTGAAACCCTCCGTCACGACGCCGCTGGTGCCTTCCGCCAACACCAACCTGGACAACGGTCTGACGCCGCAGAATTCCAGTGTGGAGCAATATACGATCACGCTGAACTTCTATGCGGCGACGGCCGATTTGAACATGGTGACGAGCCGCGTCGGCATCGCCAGCCAGTTCCTGCTGAATGCGGCGATCAACGGGGAACAGGCGGCGCGGAGTCTGGACGAGCTTGCACGCAATGCGCTGTTCCCGGCCTATTTCGGCGGCAACACGCGAGTACGGACGACGCTCGCAAGCGCCGGGCCGGCTGTGAGCGTTGACGATATTCGCGGCTTCACCCAGGTGTGGGTGAACGGCGTGCCGACGGCCGTGAGTTCGACCAACCAGATGAGCGTGACCGTCGGCAGCGGTACATATTCTCTGATCGGCGCGGCGGCGGACGCGACCAACCAGACAACCGCGCCGGGGGGGATTTCCGGCGTGCTGACGTTCGCGGGCGCGGTGTCGGTGTCCGACGGAACGATAAACGGCACAGTGACGGCCGCGACCGCGAGCGCCATCATGCGGCCGAACAGCCGTGCCAACACCGCGCAGATTGTCAGCACCGACACGCTGGACATGGCCACGTTGCTCAACGCCGTCGCGACGTTGCGGCTGAACGCGGTACCGGAGATCGATGGGGCGTACAACTGCTACCTCGATCCAGTGAGCGCCAAACAGTTGTTCGGCGACCAGGCGTTCCGGCAGTTGTTCACCGGTGCGACGAGCGACAATCCGGTGTTCAGGCGCGGTATCGTCAACGACTTCCTCGGATTGCGCTTCATCCCGACGACCGAGGCGTATGTGACGACGCCCCAGGCCGGCCCGGTGATCCGTCGGCCGATCGTTTGCGGAAAAGGTGCGCTGATCGAGGGTGATTTTGCGGGGCTGGCGGAATCCGACGTGGCGCCGAAGGACTCCATCGTCAGCGTCGTGGATGGCGTGGCGATGGTGACGCGCGAGCCGATCGACCGCTTGCAGCAGATCATTGCGCAAAGCTGGTACTGGATCGGCGGGTTCTGCACGCCGTCGGACATCACGACCAGCCCGACGACGATCCCGACCGCGACCAATGCGGTGTTCAAGCGTGCAGTGATGGTGGAACACGCAGGCTGACGATTGGCCGCGCCCTCCTGTCCTGCCGGACGGGAGGGAGTTTCACGCGAACGGCAGGCGGAGTTGGCTATGAGCGAGACCACCACGGCAGCGTCTTTCAGCGACGCGCAGAAGACCGATGTCCGGCGCTATTGCGGCTACCCCGCGTATGGCGCCGGAGCGTCCGGATTTCAGGGGTGGCGGTTCTTTCAGGCGTACGGGCTGATGGAATTCCGCCTGAACAATCTGTCCGAAGCCGAGATTGCAGTTGTGGCCAATTACCTGGCCACACTCGCGACGTTGGAGACGGCGATCACAGACGCGGGCAGCAGGCTGGATACGGAGACTGCGGCGGTGTGGACGCGCAATCCATACGAAGTGCGAGAGCGCGCCGCCCTGTTCGACGATTGGCGGCGCCGATTGTGCGGGTTTCTCGGGCTGCCCCCCGGCCCCGCATTGGGCGACGGCTCCTTGGCGCTGGTGGTATAAAAATGTCCCTTGCAAGCAACAACACGGATATTCCCGACGCGGTTCGTCGCGGACTGGGAGCGGCGGCCCGTGCCGCCGGCGCATGGTGCGACCTCTATCATCCGCAAACGGCGAGCGATCCGATGGCTGCCGGAAACCGGACATTGCGGCTGCCGGCGATGTTCGCCAGCCCGGTGAAGTTCGACGCTCCGGTCGGCTACGGCGAGGCGCTGTGGGAGGGTTATTTTGACGCAGGCTACACGCGCCCCGGCGACTACATCGCGGGGCCGGACGGCGTGTTTTTCATCGCCTCGCAGCCACGCCTTGGGCCGGTGCTGTGCGTCAAGACCAATCGGATGCTGAGTTTTGCCCGGCCGGCCGCCCCGCTTGCGGCCGGTGTGAATCGCTATGTCGGCGTGCAAGCGGCTAGTGCGACCCCGCTGCTGACGGATTGGCCAGCGAGCGCACTCGTTGCTGGTGCGGGCGGAAGGGGCGCGCTGCCGGCCGACGCACCGGGCGTGATGGGTGGCGCCGGCGGTTGGGTGGTGTTGTTGCCTGCGCCGCGCATCAGGGGCGTACGGGTGCTGCTGCGGCAGGGCGACCTGGTACACGACGATCTTGGCCGCGCCGGCGTGATCGCCAGCGCGGAACTGACGGATCTGGGGTGGCGTCTGCATGTCCGGCAGGCGACAAGCTGATGGCCGATGAATCGGACGTGGAGACGGCGCTGGTCGGCGTGATCGGCGGCGCGCTGTATCCGGACGGGCTTGCCGGGCCGTGCGTGGTGCCGGGAGTTGCGTGCCGCATCTATCGCGGTTGGCCTGTGACGGCGGCGCTGGATGCGGATCTTGCAACTGGTACAACCAATATCTCGGTGGCGGCGGTGCATGGACACTCCCGGAACACGTCGCGCTGGTCCGATTTATGGGTGCCGCAGACGCAGACTTCGCCTTCGCTGACGACGAGCGTGAGCGGGACCACCGTGACATTTGGAGGAACCGCCGCCGTCGGGCAAGTGGCTGCCGTCATTGCGGATGCGGCGTGGGCATCGTGGCGGCTACAGGCGAGCGATACGCCACAGAGCGTGGCGAGCGCGCTGGCGACCGCGCTCCGTTCCGTACGCGCCGCTACGGCGTCCGGCGCCACGTTGACGGTGCCCGGCGCCATTCGGTTGACTGCGCGCGTCGAGGCGGACCAGCCGACGTTGCATGTATCGCGGCGGCAACGCCAAGCGTTCCGCGTGACAGCCTGGTGCCCCGATCCTGCGACGCGTGACGCCGTGAGTAGCGCCGTGGACTCCGCTTTGTCCGGCATCGACTTCATCGGACTTGCCGATAGCACCAGCGGCCGGTTGCGCTACCTGAGCACCACAGTGTCCGACCGGTGGGAGGATGCGACGCTGTATCGGCGCGAATTGACCTACACCGTGGACTATCCGACGACGATTGCCGCAGATCTGCCCCGCATGGCGGTGGGGGCGTTCAGCGCCACGCTCGATGCCGGCGGCATCACCGAGACTCTGCTGAGCTAACGGACATTATCGCGAGCAGGAGAAAACAATGCCGATCGTGCAGCAGGGCAGTGTCAACACCACGTCTCTGGTTGTGCCCGACCTCTATGTGCAGATCGTACCGCCGCAGAATCTGCTGCTGAACGGCGTGCCGACCGATATCGTCGGTGTGGTCGGCAGCGCGAGCTGGGGCCCGGTCGGTCAGCCGGTGATCGTGGCGACGATGACCGACTATGCGAGCGCATTCGGGCCGCTGGTCGCGCGGAAATACGACATGGGCACGCATGTTGCGACCGCCGTGCAGCAGGGCGCGCAGAATTTTCGGTGTGTGCGTGTGACCGACGGGACAGACACGGCCGCACAACTGACGTTGCCGAATACGGCTTTCACGTTCACGGCGCTCTATACCGGCAGCCTCGGCAACTTGATCGGGGTGACGCTCGGCTCCGGCAGCAAGGCGGGAACGTGGCGGTTGACGGTGACGCTGCCGGGACTGCTGCCGGAAGTGTACGACAACATCGCTGGCACTGGCGCCGCGTTTTGGCAGGCGATGGCGAGCGCGGTGAATCTGGGGCAGGGGCCGCAGCGCGGGCAAAGTGGGTTGGTGACGGCGAGCGCCAACAGCACGGTGGCGGCGCCCGTCGCCGGCAGCTATGCCTTTTCAGCCGGTACCCCGGGCAGCGACGGGGCGGCGAGCGTGACTGCGACGACGCTGATTGGCGTGGATATTGCGCCGCGCAAGGGTGTATATGCGCTGCGCGGCCAAGGCTGCGGCATCGCGCTGCTCGCGGATAGCGATGACCCGACGCAGTGGACGACACAAGCGCAGTTCGGGCTGTCCGAAGGCGTGTATATGATTCTGGCCGGGCCGTCCGGCGACAACATTCAAAACGCCGTGGCGACCAAGCATACCGCCGGCCTGGATAGCTACGCCTGTAAACTGATGTTCGGCGACTGGGTATGGTGGAACGATCCGGTGAACGGCACGCTCCGCCTCGTCAGCCCGCAGGGGTTCGTCGCCGGACGGCTCGCGAATTTGAGCCCTGAACAAAGCAGTTTGAACAAGCCGCTGTTCTCCGTGGTGGGCACGCAACTGAGCGGCGCGCCCGCGGCAGGCACCAGCACAAGTTATGCGGCGGCGGACCTCGCGGTGCTGTTCCAGGCGGGGATCGACGTGATCGCCAACCCGCAGCCGGGCGGAGCGTTCTGGGGCGTGCGCGGCGGCATCAACAGCAGCAGCAATTCGGCCATCGACGGTGACAACTACACGCGACTGACCAACTACATTGCCGCAACGCTGGCCTCCGGAATGGGGCAGTATGTCGGCCAGGTCATCAATGCCGATCTGTTCCGCCGGATTCGCGCGACGCAACTGAGCTTTCTCCAGAACATGTTGAGCCAGGGATTGCTCGGGAGCGCCGACGGCAGCCTCCCGTTCAGCGTGATCTGCGACACCAGCAACAACCCGGCGAGTCGCACTGGCCTCGGGTATGTGCAAAGCGATGCGCAGATCCAGTACCAGGCAATCAATCAGTTCTTCATCGTCAACATCGAGGGCGGACAGACCGTGCAGGTTCAGACGCAGGTATTGCCCAATACCCCCGGTTCGCTCGCTGCCTGACGGCATCTGTTTCGCGCATCCTAGTTGAGAGGAAAGAAAGTGTCCGGCAGCATGTTTTCCGTCGGCCGCGACTGCCAGGTCGTGGTGCTCGGCGCTTATGGCCGCGTCGATTTGACGCACGTCACCGGGTTCGAGGCGCGGCAGATGACCGCCTCAGTCCGGGTGGACCGCATTGACGGCGTGCAACTCGGTGCCGAGTTGCCGAAAGGATGGGACGGCAATTTCGAGTTGGAGCGAGGCAACTCGGCCGTGGAGGATTTAATCGCGCAGCTTGAGGCGGACTATCATAACGGCCTGTCGCCGACGCCGGGGACATTGTATCAGTACATTAACGAGTCAGACGGCTCGGTCAGCACGTACCAGTTCAACAACGTGGTGTTCAAGCTTGCGAGTGCCGGCGTTTGGCGGGGCGATGCGAGCGTCAAGCAGCGGCTGGAGTTCTTCGCCGGCACACGGGTGCGGATGTGACCGGCGCGCCATCCGCGCGGGTGAACGCCGCCGCGCAGGCTGCGCCTTGCGTGACCGATACACACGGGCGCCGGTTGCAGCTACGCAAGTTGACGGCGCTGGACAAGCTGCGGCTGTTCAAAGCGGCGGGGCCGGTGCTGGCACAAAATCAATCGTGGCTCGGCATGGCCGTGCTGGCCGCGAGTGTGGCTGCGATCGACGATATTCCGGTGCCGGCACCCGCCAGCGAGCAGCAGGTTGAGGCGCTCGTTGGCCGGCTCGGCGACGCCGGAATTGCCGCGATTGGTGCCGCGCTCGCCGAGACGCAGCCAAGCGCTGCCGAGGTGGCGGCCATCGCGGGAAACTGAGCCGGCACCCCGATCTGGTGGACTGTCTTTACCTGGTCAGGAACGGGGTGCCGTTCGACGTGGCGTTCTGCCTGCCGTCGGATGAGCGGCTGGCGTTCGTGATCGCGCTGGGCCGACTTGATGGCCATGCGTTCGATTTTGCCGCGATGCGCTGGAAGGAACGCAAGTGAGCGATGACGCAGCGGAGACGGGGCTGACGGTGTTGCTGGCAGATGGTGTCGCCGAGGCGATGGGGGCGGCCGAAGCCACGCTGGCGACCGTGCAGAGTGCCGCCTTGCGGGCATTCGCGGGTCTGACGCAGGTGCAGGCGGTCGGGGCGGCGGCGGCTTCGGTTCCACCGCCGGAGCCGTCATCTATTGTGGCAGCATCGGAAATAGCGGATGTGCCAAGGACACAAGTTCCTCCGGTGGGGCGGTTCGCCCCCTCCCCCGCAGTCTGGCCGGGCGCGCCGGGGCAGGTGGCGTTCGCACCCGTCTCCGGTCCGGGCGGAGACGCTATGACGGAGCCGGCGCCGGTCGCTTTGAGGGTGGCGCCTGCGGCACTGGCCGCGTTCGCACCGCTGCCCGTGCCGGCGGTGATGCCGGATGCGACAACGAGCCAGCCGATATCGGGGGATGTCGCGCCATCGGTGTTCCGCGATCGCCCGCCAGCTTCAGCGCCAGACGCGATGGTGCTGCGCGCGCCGGTAGCGAGCGGGAGTGGAAGCCAGCAGGCATTGCGCCCTCATGCGCCGACGGCTGCACACGTCGTGCAAAGCGGACCAACCGGCGGCGACGTCTTTCTGGATGGCACACGGGTTGGAACATGGCTGGCCGACCACATGGCGCGCGAGGTGGGACGGCCGCAGGCCAGCAGTACGGGTTTCGATCCTCGGTTGACGCCGGCTTGGCCGGGCACGCTACAGGGAGGCTGAGCGCATGTCCGACTACTTGCAGCTCGGACCGGTGACATTCCAGGATTTCGAGCTGCCGACACGCATCCGATTCGGCGGCCAGCAGCGGCTGGCAGTGCATATGCTACCTGGCGGCGCGCGCGTGATCGACGCCATGGGGCGCGACGATGCCGATATTGGATGGAGTGGAGCGTTTTCAGGCCCGGATGCAGCGGATCGGGCGCGCGGGCTCGACCTGATGCGGTCGCAGGGTGCCGCTTGGACGCTCGCGTGGGAGGCGTTCTGCTACCTCGTGGTGATCGCATCGTTCGATGCTGCCTACGAGCACAGCAACTGGGTGCCGTACAAGATTTCCTGCAAGGTTGTGCGGGACCTGGCGCAATCGCCAAGTAGCCTTGTGCCTTCGGTCGCAACAGATGTGCTCGCGGATATCGCCGCAGTCGGGGTGATCGATACGACGGCGGCTGTGGCCGCGCTGGGAATGGCCGGTGCATTGTCGCCGGGGACGGCAGCCTATGCCGGGGCCGTCGGCGCGGTGGGGTCGTTGATCACGCAGGCGCAGGCGGGGATTGGTAGCGCCGGAGGTTCATTGTTGAAGGCACAGGATCCTGCGACTGCGGCGGCGGCCGCTGGCCAATTGGCTGCATATGCCGATGCCAATGGATATGCGGGACGGGCGTTGGCCAACCTCGATGACTTGGAGGACTGATGCAAACGATCCAGGTGGCGGGCGGCAATCTTTACCGCATCGCGATGGTCTATCTCGGCGACGCGACGCAATGGATTCGCATCGCACGGCTCAATGGCATTTCCGACCCGATGTTGAGCGGAACGATGAGCCTGCGTATCCCGAACCAGGATGCCAGCGCGGGAGGCGGCGTTGCCGCCCAGTGATGTGCTGGCGTTCACGGGCAATGCGGGAGCCACCGAGCAGGTGAGGTCGCCGCGACTGAACGTACTCGTCAACGGTCTGCCGCTGTCGAACGCTATCGAAGCAACTGTATCAAGTAACGGGTTCTTTGGTGCCGACCGGTTTCGCGTACGTGCGGCGTTGACCGGCAACGCGTTCGCGTGGGCAGCGGCGACCGATCTATTTGTCGATGTGCAAATGGCGCTGTCGCAGGTTGGCCCTTTCGTCAGCCTTGTGCAAGGCAACGCCGATCTGGTCTCCATCGACCCGATCGCCGGGACGCTCCTGATCGAGGGTCGCGATCTGAGTGCAAATCTGATCGAGGCTCGCACGCAGGAGACCTTCGCGAACCGCACGTCGTCGGAGATCGCGACGATTTTAGCGGGCCGGCACGGATTGGCGGCGAACGTGCAGGCAACGACGGCTGCGGTGGGACGGTACTGGGAATTGGAACATGACAGTCTCACGCTAAATGCGGCCGGAAAGGCGACGACAGAGTGGGACCTTCTGGTGGCACTCGCCAAGCGCGAGGGTTTTGACGTGTGGGTGTCCGGTACAACGCTGAACTTTGTTGCACCCGATTTGTTTGCGGTTCCCACGGTGCTCCCGTTGTCCGCAGCGATGTCAATGCGCCTGGATCGAGCTTTGACATTGGCGGGCGACATCATCGTGACCGTTAAGAGTTGGCACAGCCGGCAGGGCACTGCTTGCGTGCAGACAGCCCAGACGGAGCGGGGTGCAGCGTCATCCCGGGAGTATGTTTATGTCGTGCCGAACCTGACGCCGGATGCCGCGAAGACTTATGCGGAGAACGTGCTGGATGAGCTGACCCGGCACGAGTTGGTTGCCAGCATTGAAATGCCGGGTGAACTCGCGCTGGCACCGCGAATGCCGATCTTGCTCCAGGGCAGCGGCACGATCTTCGACACGGTGCTTCGGATCGATGAGGTCGATCGGCAATTGCACGCGGCGCGCGGATTCACCCAGCGGCTGCGGGCCCGCGCAGCCTCGTTGGCATAAGAACATGCATCGATTTCTCAATTCGCTGAAGGCGCAGGCGAGCGCACAAGATCTGGCGGCTGGGCGGCCGCGGTTCGGCACGATTGTCAGCGTCGATCCCAAGCGGCACGCGGCAAAAGTATCGCTACAGCCGGAGGGTGTCGTCACGGGCTGGTTGCCGGTCTTGAGCCCGTGGGTGGGTGCAGGTTGGGGTTTGTGTGTCCCACCGATGCAGGGGCAGCAGGTGCTGGTGCTGCCGCAGGACGGCGAGGGTGAGCATGGCGTGGTTGTCGGCGGTGCCTGGAGCGACAGCTCGACGACGCCGGGTGCGCCGGTTGGCGAAGTCTGGCTTGTGCATCAGTCAGGCAGCTTCATCAAATTGGTTTCAGACGGCACCGTGCAGGTCAAGGGCGATCTGCACGTCAACGGCGATGTCTATGACAAACACGGCAGCCTTGATCGGCTGCGGGGTAACTATGACGCGCACGTTCACGGTGGTGTGCAGTCTGGCGGTGACAACACGGACCCTACCAGCAATCCCGATCCGGAGTGAGCCATGCCCGATCTGTCCCATTTCTATGGCAGTGACCTGACGGTCGGGCCCGGTGGCGACCTCGCGACAGCGAGCGGGACGCAACTCGGCCAACAGAGGGTGCTGCGGCGCCTGTTGACCAATCCTGGCGACTATTTGTGGAACCCAAGCTACGGCGCCGGATTGGCGCAGTTTGTAGGGCAACCTGCGAATGCGGCGCGAATTCGGTCGGTGATCCGTAGCCAGATTTTCCAGGAAAGCGTGGTGTCACGCACGCCAGAACCGGCCATCGACGTGCAGGCGGACGATACGGGCGCCGTAACGGTGCAGATACGCTACGCCGACAGTGCCACCGGCGAGACGCAGGCGCTGAGTTTCACCGTTGGAGCAGTCTGAGCCATGCAACTGCAACTTCGCACGTTCGATACGATTGTGTCATCGGCTGCGGCCGCCGTGCAGGCAGCGGCGACGACCGTTTTAGACCTGACTGTCGGGAGCGTGCTGCGGGCGATACTCGAGGCGAACGCCGGCGTCGGTTTGTGGATGCAATGGCTGATCCTACAGGTGCTCCAGACGACGCGGGCCGCAACCAGTTCTGGGCCGGATTTGGATACTTGGATGGCCGATTTCGGGCTGAGTCGGCTCCAAGCGGTGGCCGCGGGCGGGATGGTGACGTTTTCCCGGTTTTCGCCCTCGACGGCGGCACTGGTGCCGGTGGGGACACTGGTGCGTACCAGCGATGGTTCGCAAAGTTTTGCCGTTGGGGTGCAGACAACAAACGCCGCCTGGAGCGCGGTACAAAATGGCTACGCTTTGGCCGTCGGTAACGCCGCTATCAACGTGCCGGTGACGGCGGTGGTTGCAGGCAGCGCAGGCAACGTGCAGTCTGGAACAATCAGCCTGATTGCAGCAGCAGTTCCGGGTGTCGACACGGTTACGAATGCGGCGCCGACGATTGGCGGTCTCGACAGCGAGAGCGACTCAGCGTTGCGGTCGCGATTTTCAGCTTACCTCGTCAGTCTGTTCAAGGCGACGCCGGCAGCGGTCGGCTACGCCGTATCCAGCGTGCAGCAAGGGCTACAATACACCATTCAGGAGAACGTGACGCAGAGCGGTTCGGCGCTGCCGGGTTGCTTTGTCGTGACGATCGACGACGGCACCGGCGCGCCACCAAATTCCCTGCTTACGGCGGTGGCGAATGCGATTGAACCAGTACGGCCGATTGGCTCGACCTGGACCGTGGTGCCGCCTTCGGTAACAACGGCGAACGTGAGCATGAGCATTGCCACGGGCTCGGCGGCGTCGCATCCGACAGCGCAGGCAGACGTGAGTGCTGCCGTGACGGCCTACATCAACGCGCTGCCCGTCGGCGCGCCGTTGCCTTGGACCAGGGTAGCGCAGATCGCCTATGGCGCATCGCCGGCGGTGACGAACGTGTTTGCAGCACTGTTGAATGGCGGCACGAGCGACATCGTACCTGGGGCCGGCGGCGTGGTGAAGGCCGGCAGCGTGGCGGTGTCGTGACATGATCGGTGATACCAACGACTTCAATTCGCGGCTGACAGCTTTGCTGCCTCTGCGGTGGCTGCCGGAGGTGAAAACGGTGGCGTCTGCCTTGCTATCTGGAATCTCGGACGGATGGACGTGGCTCTATGGAATGCTTGGGTATGTCGGATTACAGACCCGTATCGAGACGGCAACAGACACTTTTCTCGATCTGATTTCGCAGGATTTTCTAGGTACCACGTTGCCGCGACAGTTTGGCGAGACCGATGCCAATTTCCGCGCCCGCATCCAGCGTGAGCTGTTTCGCGCACGCGCCACGCGCCCCGCGTTGGTGGACGAACTGACGAGCCTGACCGGTCGAGCCCCGACCGTGTTCGAGCCTGCGCGACCGGCCGATACCGGCGCCTGGGGACAGATGCTTGCCTACAATGCGACCGGTGGCTGGGGCAGCCTGATGGTGCCGTTCCAGGTGTTCGTCACCGCGTTCAGGCCGCTCGGGACCGGTTTGCCCTTTGTTTGTGGCTGGGGCTCCAACCCAGCCACGTATGGCGTCGGCGGCTGGAACGGCGGGGCGATCGAATACGGGAGCCTGACCATGGTTCAAAGCCAAGTGACGGACGACGACATCAATGCCGCCATTGCCACCACTATTCCGGTCGCGGTGACGGCCTGGACACGGATTTCGAACTAGGGCTGCGCAAGCTGCCCGTACCGCCCAACCCCACGAGGACACGATGGACCGCATCATCGTCTATCCGGGCGCGATTCCGCTCGACACCGATCTGCTCAGCACCAACCGCAACACCATGATCGCGTTGCACGCGCTGATTTCGGCAACTCTTGGCACCAATGTCGCGGTGGACGGGCTGACAACGTCAGCGACGGTGCCGGCCTCGATGCAAGTGACGATCAGTCCCGGCAGCATCACGCAATACGGAGCGCTCGACGCCACTGCGTACGGGTCGTTGGCCGCCGATCTGAACGATCCGTTGCTGAGGATGGGCGTGATGGTGTCGCCGCAGGTGTTCACGGTGACGGCACCGACAACGGCCGGCACGGCGATCGCGTATCTTGTTCAAGGCAGCTTCAGCGAGACCGATCAGAACCCTGTCGTATTGCCGTATTATAACGCGGCCAACCCAGCCATCCCGTTTCTCGGGCCAGGAAATAGCGGCGCATCGCAGGCGACGGTGCGCAAGCAGTCGGTCATCGTACAGTTGAAGGCGGGGACGGTCGCGCCTTACGGGACCCAGTTGGTGCCCGTTGCTGATCCCGGATTCGTGGGGCTAGCGGCCGTCTTGGTCACGGCAGGGCAGACCCAGATCACTGCATCCAGCATCTATCCAGCCCCGACAACGCGCTTCACGCCATGGAAGTTGCCGGACCTGACGCCTGGTTTTGCCTACCCGCAGTTCTTCAGCGCCAGCGGCACATTTACAGTACCTTCGCAGGTGACGCGACTCCGCGTGACTGTGATCGGCGGCGGCGGGGGCGGAGGCGGCAGCAACTACGGCACCGCCGGCGGTGGTGGCGGCGGAGGAGGCGGTCGCGGGGAGGCTTGGCTCTACGGGGTAACATCCGGGGCCCAAGTCCCTGTTACCGTCGGTGCCAGCGGGACCGGAGGGACCCCCGGGGCCGCCGGTGGATACGGCGGTACCAGCAGCTTCGGCAGTTACTGTTCGGCCACCGGCGGCGCCGGCGGATCAGGGGGTACATCCTCGGGTGGGGGCATCGGCGCCATTGGCGGCGTCGGCGTCGTGAGTGGGACAGGTGTGACCTTCAACGGCTCTATGGGGTCCGACGGCGTGCCGGGCGTGGCCCGCGGCGGCGACGGCGCCGGCCCGGGGGGCGGCAAGGGTAGTAGCAGCGGTTCCAACGGCGCGGGCGCCCAGATCTATGGCGGGGGCGGGGGCGGGGCGAGCGGCGCCGGCTTCAGCGGGGGACTCGGTGGTGGC
>CAJCJG010000364.1 GCA_903970625.1 Solirubrobacterales bacterium 70-9
CCCAAACCGGCCAAGCCGGCGGTGCCGGCGAAACCGGCCACACCGCCCGCGCCGCCGCCGCCGCAGGGTCCGTGGCCGCGCATTCCCTCCGCCCGCTGGCCGAAGGGCGTCATCACCCGACCGCGAAAAACGGGCTGATCCAAGCGATTGGCTTGGCACGTCCATTTTGTTACGTTATCGTAAATATTACGAAGTCGGCGACGATACCACCGAGACGCTCGGCTCCAACGCCGCGATCTCGATGCGGTTGCGCCCCGACGTCTTGGCGCGGGACATCGCCTCCCCGGCACGTTCGATCAACCCGTCCAAAGTCCCTGCCGCGCCGTCGCCGACCGCCACGCCAAAACTCGCGGTGACGCGGATGTAGGCGTCCCCGCTCAGCGACGTCATCGCCGCGATCCCCCGGCGCAGCCGATCGACCACCAGCAACACCGTCTTGGGATCGGCGGTCGGCAGCAGCAGGATCAAGTCCCCGCCCCCCCACCGCGCCAACTGATCGGACGGCCGCAGCCAGCCGATGCAGGAACTGGCCAGGTGGCGCAGCACCTCGTCGCCGGCCGGGTGGCCGTACGCGTCGTTGATCGCCTGGAAATGGTCGATGTCGAACCGCACCACGGCCGCAGGCCCCGCGTGCGGTCCCGTCCCGAACCGGCGGCCGGCTTTGTGCAGGAACGAACGCCGGTTCGCGAGGCCGGTCAGCAGATCGCGATTGGCAAGCTGGCGCGCGTCCTCCTGCGCCTGCTTCAGGTGCGTGATGTCGGTGGACGACAGCACGACGTAGCCGTCCTTCGTCCGCCGCTCCTGAAACAGGCTCCATGTGCTGCGATAGGCCACTTCCAGCGGCACGCCGTCCGCCGCCCGGTGGCTGGCCATCCGCTTGTCCAGCCAAAGCGCGAAGCCAGCATCGTCGAGCGCCAGCGCGGCGCGGATGCGCGGCAACCGCACGATCTCGTCGAACGACCTGCCGACGAGGTCGTTCGGCTGCAAGCCGAAGAAGCCGCAATAGGGCTTGTTGCACAGGACCAGCCGGTCGTCCGGGTCGAACAGCGCGAACCCGTCGGAGACGACGGCGGCCGTCTCGGCCAGCGTGTCGCGCACCCGCTCCACCTCCAGCCGCGACTGCATCAGCGTCTCCGCGAGCAGGCGCCGTTCGACGATCTCGCGTTGCAGCGCCGCTTCCGCTTGCTTGCGCTGCGTGATGTCGCGGCCATGGCCGACAAGGCCGATGACCGTGCCGCTCGCGTCGCGTAGCGGCGACTTCAAGGTCGAGAACCACCCCATCGTGCCGTCGTGCCGCCGCGACCGCTCCTCGATCATCGCGACTTCGCCGCGCGCCATGAGGGCCGCTTCCGACGCACGGTAGTTCGCCGCGAGGTCCGGCGAATGAAAATCCGCATCCGTCCGCCCGATCAGCTCGGCGGCCGACGCGGCACCGACCTGCATCGCCAGCGCGTGGTTGGCGACCATGAAGCGGTGGTTGGTGTCCTTGACATAGAACAGGTCCGGCAGATTCTCGATGCCCTGGCGATACAGCTCGCTGGTCTGCCGCTCTCGCGCCGCCGCCTCGCGCGCCTGCATCAGTTCGGTGACATCGTGTTCCACGTTGACCAGGCCGAACACCGTGCCGGCCGTGTCGCGAACGACGCGCTTGGTCGAGAATTTCCAGCCTTGGTAGCTGCCGTCCGCGAAGGTGTACGGTTCCTCGACCATGCGGGCGCGCCCAGTCGCCAAAATCTCCTGCTCCTGCGCGGAAAACAGCGCGGCGCGCTCGGGCGGGAAGTAATCCCGGTCGTGCCGGCCGATCAGGTTCGCCACCGACCCCGCCCCCATCATCCTCACGGCGGCATCGTTGGCCAACACGAAACGCCCGTCCATGTCCTTGACGCACACGCAGTCCGGCAGCCTCTCGAAGACGAGGCGATAAAGTTCGTTCTCCCGCGCCCGCGCCTCGGACAGCGCGCGCGCGCGCCGCTCCTCCGTCACGTCGCGGTTGCTGCCGACGAGGCCCACGACATGTCCGGCGGCATCGCGCAGCGGCGCCTCGATTGCGGAGAAGATCCTCGTCTGTCCCCGGACGACGAAGGCGTGGTCGAACTGCACCGTCCCGCCGTCGCGCATCAGCGACTGTTCCTGGCGGGCAAACCCATCGGCAGTTTCGGCCGATAGCACGTCGCGATCGGATTTGCCGAGCAACTGCGAGGGATCGTCGAGTCCGAACGCCGCCAGCGTTGCCGGATTGGCCACGATGAAGCGGCCGTCGAGATCCTTGGCGAACACGAGGTCCGGCAGCGCCTCGATGATCGCGCGGAAGACGCGATTTTCCTCGTTGCTGCGCGCGAGGCCGGCGGCGACCTCGGACTGCGCGGTGATGTCCTGCATGATGCCGATATAGCTGGCCACCCTTCCGTCCTCCGACCTCTCGGGCCGGCCGCTGGACCACACCACGCGC
This sequence comes from Solirubrobacterales bacterium 70-9, assembly GCA_903970625.1. Taxonomy (GTDB): domain Bacteria; phylum Pseudomonadota; class Alphaproteobacteria; order Acetobacterales; family Acetobacteraceae; genus CAJCJG01. The sequence continues at coordinate 2,450 of CAJCJG010000364.1, forward strand.
ACGCTGCCGTCGGGCCGCAGCACGCGGGCGCGGCGCTGGAACGGCTTACCCTCGGCCATCGCCATACGAATGGCGTCCGCCTGCGCCTGCCTGTCCTCGGGGTGAAAAATCTCGTACCGGCTCGCTTCGTCGTCCAGCCGCATCGTCGCCGGGTCGCGGCCGGTGATGCGGAACACTTCGTCGGACCACAGGCTGGTGTTGGTTGCCGCGTCCCACTGCCAGTAGCCGAGGCCGGCGAGGTCACCCGCCAGTTCCAGTTGCACGACCTTCTCCCGCAGCACGGCGACGGCGCGCTGGCGCTCCGTCACGTCGCGCGCGGTGCCGCGATAGCCGCGAAAACCACCGTCGTCGGCGAAGACCGGCCGGCCGGAGACTTCCCGCCATTCGATCTCGCCGCCGTCCGCCCGCCGCGCATAGACGAGGTTGCGGAACGGGCGATGCGCCGTGAGGTCGGCGAAATGCGCCCGCATCAGATCGGTCTGGCCGGGTGCGATGCTGGTCATTTCCCAGGCCAGCCGGCCCTCGTCGGTCGCCGGCGCCTGACCGTCGACGGTCTGCCGCGACCCCGGCAGGAACCGCAAATCAGCATCCATTTCCCACAACCAGTCCGAGGACGTGGCGAGAAAGTCGTTCAGGCGTTGTTCCGCCCGTTTGCGCGCGGTGATGCGCTCGCTGAAAATAATGATGCCGACGACATCGCCGACCGGGTTGGTCAGCGGTCGCACCTCCCACGAGCTCCACTCGCGGGTGCCGTCGGGCTGGATGTAAAAGTCGTCCTCGCCGCTTTCGACGGCACCGGCGAGGGCGCGCGCATGCACGTCGCGCCACCCCTGCGGCGTGTTCGGCAGCACGTCGTAGTGGCAGCGGCCGATCACGTCGGGGTCTACGATCCGGAAATTGGCCAGCCACCGCGCGCTCACGGCCACGTAGCGCATGGCGGAATCGAACATCGCCACCGCCGCCGGCACATGCTCGACGAACAGGCGCAGCGCCCGCTCCTGATTGTCCGCCAGCAGGCGCGGCAGCGTCAGCCCGCTCGGCCACATCGCGGCATCGAGCAGCGCGTCCGGAAACCGGAACTCCGCCACGAACGCCTCCAGCGGCGCGACCGCCAGCGGCTTGGAGAACAGATAGCCCTGGATGTAGCGGCAGCCCTTGCCGATCAGGAACGCCAGTTGATCGACTGTCTCGACACCCTCGGCCACCGTTTGCATGCCCAGCGCGCCGGCCATCAGCAGGATGGCCTCGGTCAACTTGCGGGTGCGAGCGCTGTCGGTCAGCCGCTGGACGAAGCTCTTGTCGATCTTTAGGCACTGGATCGGATAGCTGTCGAGGTAGGCCAGCGACGAATAGCCGGTGCCGAAATCGTCGATCGCGAGCGTGGCGCCGGAGGCAACCAACGTCTCCAGCGCAGCCCTGACATCGGCGCTCTGGCCGAGCAGCGTGCGCTCGGTGATCTCGAATTGCAGCCGGTCAGGCGCCAATCCACCGCGCGTGGCGATGTCCAGCACCATGCCCACGCGATCGGGCACCACTTCGCGGGCCGCCAGATTGATGCTGAGTTTCAACGCCGGGTGGCCCGCCAACATCCGCCCCAGCTCTCGGCTGGCGCATTGCACCACGAAGTCGGTCACGGCCTCGATCATCCCGGCTGCTTCCGCCACGGGGATGAACTGGTCCGGCGGCACCCAACCCCGCCCGGGGCAGTTCCATCGCGCCAGCGCCTCGACGGAGGCCAGCGACCGCGTCTTGGCATCGATCACCGGTTGATAGACCAGCGACAATTCACCGGCGGCCAACGCCCGCCGCAAATCAGCCTCCAGCGCAAGCCGGTCGGGCTGTATCGGGGCATCGCTTGGGCCGTCGCGGCCGGTTTCGGCCATCAAACGTCGCCGAGCGCGGTGTCCGCATCTCCGAAAGCCGGTCGGCCCGCGCGCTCGGCACGCAGCTCGAAAAAATCCGTCATCTCGAATGCCCTGAACTTCCAGTCCAAGTCATGTGGTGATTGCGCGATCGAGATACCACCGAACATACTTACTTATTGCGAGACGGATCTTCGGCCACCGGCCGGCGCCATCACGCGAAATACTCACCCGTTTTAATACAATCAGGAGTAATTTCACGACTTATCGGCACGCAAGACTGCGGTTTGCTACCGCCGCCCCGTGGGTGCCACGCCGGGTCCGGAGGAGCCGCGAATGCCGTCGATCGCCTGAACCGTGTCGCGCACCAGATCCAGGATGTAATCGCGGCTCACGCCCTGCCAGCGTCCGTCAGGGCGCTTGCCCTCGATCTCCGCGATCTCATGGGTGATCCGGTAGATCAAGCCATCCCGGCTCAACGTCTCCCAACTTTCGGCCATCCCTCGTCCCCGACTGTGAAACGCCCCGCAATGCGGCGCCCCGCCAATCCAGCCTACTCCGGCGGCAGCGTCAACACGCCCCCGTGACCGGCCACCGGATGATCACACAACATAGGAACAATTGGTCGGAGCGGCGGGATTCGAACCCACGACCCCCAGTCCCCCAGACTGATGCGCTACCAGGCTGCGCTACGCTCCGACCGCACGTAGGTCCGTCTAGCAGCGATGCGCGGCAAACGCCAGCCGTCGCCGGTTGCCAGAACGCGCGGCGCATGGAACATCTCGCGCTCTGTGCGACCAGCGAGGCTCCATGATTCCGTTGATCGACATCTCGCCCTTGTTCGCGCCACCCTCCGTCGCGCGCGACGCGGCCGACCGCGCGATCCTGGCCGCCGCCACCGGGGCGGGCTTTATGACCATCGCGAGCCCATCGCTGCCCGCCGACGCCGCGACGCGCCGCGCGTTGCTGGCCGCTTTTGCGCTTCAGCCAGCGCAACGCGCGCCGCTGCTCCGCCGCGCGTTCGCGCCCGGTAACGCTGCCCTTTATCGCGGCTGGTTCCCGTTGCAGGACGGCGTGGGCGCCTACAAAGAAGGCATCGACATCGGCCCCGACATCGTCGATCCCGCCCGCGCCGGAGCCGGCGGTGACCCGCTGCGCGAGCGGACTCCCCTGCCCGACGAAGCAGCCCTGCCCGGCTGGCGCGCGACCGCCGCCGCCTATTTCGCCCGCATGGAGCAACTCGGCGCCCTGCTGATGCAATCCTTTGCCCGCAGCCTGGACCTGCCGGAAACCTTCTTCGACGCCCCGTTCGCCAACGGCATCTCCACCCTGCGCCTGATCCACTACCCGCCGCGCCCCGACACCTCCTTCGGCGGACGCGAGGATTTGTGGGTCGAGCACGCGGGGCAACGCCTGTATCTGCTCGGCGGCGCCCATATCGACAGCGGCTTCGTCACCCTGCTCGCACAGGACGGCGTGGCCGGCCTGCAAGCCGAGGATGCGTCAGGTGCGTGGGTGGACGTGCCGCCCGCCGAGGGAACGCTCGCGGTCAATTTCGGCGGCCTTCTGGAGCGGTGGACCGGCGGCCGCATCCGCGCCACCCGCCACCGCGTCGTGGGTCTCGGCCGCACCCGCCACTCGATCCCGTTCTTCTACGAACCGGCGGCCGACGCCGTCATCCGCACGCTGCCGATTCCGGGCGCGGCCGAGGTGGCGCCGTTCCAGTACGGCGACCATCTGTGGGCAGCGATGCTCCGCTTTCCGGAATTTGCGGCACTGGCCGGCGTGCGGCAGCCGCGCGCGGCGTAGCCGTCACACCACGTTCTTTTCCCACATCGGGCGGTTCTCGATCAGCCGCTGCCACCCCAGCGGCGACAGGTCCAGCGTGGCGAACGCCCCGTCCGCGACCAGTTCCGCCGCGCCGCGCCCGGCGGCCGGCGAGTGCTGCATGCCGTGGCCGGAAAAACCTGCCGCAAACACGACGTTCGGCACCGAAGGGTGGCGGCCGACGACACCGTTGTGGTCGAACAAGTGCAAATCGTAATATCCGGCCCACGAACTTGAAATTTTCACCGATTCGAAGGCCGGCACGCGCGCGGCCAGCGCCGGCCAAACGTGGTCGTAAAACATGGCTTCCGTGACCTCCAGCGGCGGCTCGTCCGGGTCCGGCTCCCCCTCGCCAGGCGAGCGCCCGCACAGGAAGAAATTTCCCTCCGGCCGCCACCAATTGCCGGTCGGGTCGATCACCAGCGGGCAGCGGGGCAGTTCCTCCCGGCACGCGATCACGTACACCATCCGCTTGCGCGGCACGATCGGCAGGTCGATCCCCAACCACGACGCCACGCGACCGGACCACGCGCCAGCCGCGACCACGGCCGTATCGCAGTGCAACACCGAACCGTCATCGAGCATCACGCCGCGTACAGCCTGCCCCGCGCGAACGAATCCGCTGGCGGTCGCTGCGACATATTTGACGCCCAGCGCCCGTGCCTTTCGCCGCATCGCCAAAAGCATCGCCGGCCCGTCGAACGAGCCTTCGCCGCTGGCGCCCAACGCGCCCGCCGCCACGCCATCGGTCGAAAGCCACGGAAATTTTTCCCGCAACTCCGCCGGATCGAGCAGCTGAATGTCTGCACCTTCCGACCGCTGGACCGCAACGTTGCCCCGCAGGACGCCCGTCCCAGACTCGCTGGCAAGAAAAAGGTAACCATGTTCCTTGAAGGCCAGCATCGGGGCGTCGCCATCAACCGCCAGCGCCCGCCCGGCGTCGCGAATGAACGCCAGCCCGTATTGCGACATGCGAATACTGACCGGCGTGGAAAATTGCTGCCGAATCCCGCTCGCCGACAGCATCGAGGACGCCCGCGCGTAACTCGGGTCGCGCTCGACGACGACGAGCTCGCCGCGAAAATGCGGGTTCGCGGCAAGGTGGTAGGCGGTGGAGCTGCCGATGGCCCCACCGCCGACGATCACGACTTTCATGCGAACTCCCGCCACGCGAAAGCGAGAGTTTTTCAGCGCACGGCGGGTCGCGCAAGCAGCCTAGCGGCTGGCGACGCCGAACGTCACCTCGGCCACGTTGTCGCGGTATTCCTGCTTCGGGTCGGCCCCGAACAGCCGCTTGATGCCGGCCACCAGGCTCGATCCCTCCAGCCAGATCTCCGCCCGCTCGGGGTCCAGCCGCAGCAGCGCGAGCTTCGGGTCGTTCCGCCCGCCCTCGAACCACGCCGCGACGCTGCCGTTCCACAGCCTGTCGATCGCGGCGGGGTCATTGTCCAGCAACAGATTGCCGTGGACGGTCGCGAACACATCGTGGCCCTTGCCGGAGAACGTGGCGATCGCCCGCCGGCCCTTTCCGAGCGAGCGCACCAGACCGGTTTCGTTACTGGTAAAAAACCAGATCGGCCCGTGGTCGCCATCGCCGTCCAGTTGCGCCGCCATCGGCCGCGTGTGCCCGTCCTCAACACCATCTAGCCCCAACATCATCGTCGAGTCGGACCGCAAGGACTGCCAGAATTTCGCTTCGAGTTCGGCTGGTGTCGGCATGGGAAGTCTCCTTTTTTCGCCCACCCCAATGCCGGCGCGATTGCCAAGGTTCCCCTTCGTCACTCGGTCGCACAGCGCTACGCCGCCTTGCCGATGCGGCCGAGATGCGTGTCGCCGAAACCGGAAAAGAATTTCAGCCCGTAGCCAAGGGCGCGGTCGAACTGGATATGCGCAGCCCAGATCAGCGCCAAGGAAACGCCAAGCGCCCAGCCGGACGCCAGTGCGAGCAGCCCGAGCAGAGCGGGTCCGACAGTCATGTGCAGCGCATTGTAGGCCGTGGCCCCCACGCGCGGGCCGGCGAGGTAGCCGAGGAACGACAGATCCGGCGCCAGGAACAGGATGGCGAACAACCACCAACTGCCGCCGAAGCGTCCGTACAGGAACGCCAGCACGAGAAACTCGGCAACGCCCTCGGCCCGCAGAAGCACACGCATGCCATCCGACTCCTGAAGCAGCGGTCAAAACGCCAGCAGAACCTTCATCGCCCGCCCTCGGTCGGAGGCCAGTTCAAACGCCTCCGTCGCGTCCGAAAGGGGCACGATCCGCGTCAGCAAAGGCGCCACATCCAGCGCGCCGCGCGCCAAAATATCGACGGCATGGGCAAATTCCTCATGGAACCGGAAGGTGCCGCGCAGCAAGATTTCCTTTGCCACGATCGCATTCAATGGCACCGGCGTCTCCGCCCCGCCTAGGGTCCAGACTCAATCGGTCCACCATGTGACGATGGCGGCCAAAGCGACGGCAGAGGCGAAATTGCGCGCGAGCTTGTCGTAGCGGGTGGCGATACGGCGGAAATCTTTCAG
>CAJCJG010000365.1 GCA_903970625.1 Solirubrobacterales bacterium 70-9
GAGCCGCCTGTTCTGGCCGCGCCGGGCGCGCCCGTGCCCGCACGCCCGACTGGGCTGGTCAGCGCGCTGGACATCCAGCCCGCCGCCGAGCCTGCCCCGCAGGCCGATTTCGGTGGCCAGTCGCGGGCGGGGTAGGAAACCCCTCCTTCCGCCCGGCGCCGCAGGCGCGCTAGCCTCGGCCGCAACGGGAGGCAACCATGCCCAGGAAATGGCGAGTCGGAATCGTCGGCCTCGGCCGCGTGTTCGATCTGAACGTGCGCGGCTACCGCGACCATCCGGAGGCCGAGATCGTCGCGCTATGCGACACCGACCCGGCCCTGCTGGCGCGGCGCGCGGCGGAGCATCCAGGCGCGCACGCGACCGCCGACTTCGCCGCGTTTCTCCGCCACGACCTGGACCTGATCGAAATTCTGACGCCGCATCCGCTGCACGAGGCGATGACGGCGCAGGCGTTGGCCTCCGGCGCCGATGTCAGCGTGCAGAAGCCGATGGCGATGAGTCTGGCCGAGTGCGATCGCATGATCGCAGCCGCCGACGCCAGCGGCAAACGCCTGAAGCTGTTCGAGAATTTTGTCTTTTATCCGCCGCTCGTCCGCGCCCGCGACCTGGTGCGCGATGGTGCTATCGGCAAACCGCTGCATTTCCGCATGAAGGTGGTGATGGCCGACCGCGCGCAGGCGTGGGACGTGCCGGCCGCCGCCAGCGCCTGGCGCCACGCGCTGGCGGCCGAGGGGCGCGGCGGTCCGATGGTGTTCGACCACGGCCACCACATGATGGCCGTCGCCCTGTGGCTGTTCGGCGACGTGCGGGACGGGTTCGCCTGCATCGAGCGCACCGAAACTCCATCCGGCGTCTATGACGCGCCGGCCACATTGACATGGCGGCATCGCGACCCGCCGGTGCATGGCGTGTGGGACGTCTCGCTGGCGCTGAAAATGCAGTTGCGAACGGACTACTACGCCGACGCCGAACGCTTCGAAATCCAGGGCGACGAAGGCATTTTGACCGTCACCCGCTGCTCGGACCGCATGATCGACGAGCCGGTGCTGACCCTGTATCGCGACGGCGAGGTGCGCAGCTTCCATAATCTGGACAGCGACTGGGCCAACAGCTTCGCCCGCTCCACACGCCACTTCCTCGATGTGCTCGCCGGCCGTGAACCGCAGGAAATTCTGACGGCGCGGGAGGGGAGGCGGGTGATCGCGCTGTACGACGTGTTCCTGCGTAGCAATGCGGCCGGGCGCGCGATGGCTGGGTGAACCGGCTACCCGGCCGGCGGTTTTCGTACTGCCAGCGCCTGCTCCAGCATCGTCCACGGCAGCGCCCACACGAGCCGGTCGGCGTGGCCGACCGGGGGACCCCAGCGTTGCCGCGCCTGGATGAGGAAGCCCCGTTCAGCAACCCCCTCCAGCCCGAGATAGGCGAGTCCGGCCGCTTCGGCGAGCAACTGGCCATCGTAGCGGCGAGTGCCTTCGGGGAAGAATTCCAGCACGCGCGTTGTCGGATGGGCCCACAAAAGCAGGTCCAGGTCCGGCCCATGCACGCCGGTGACGATGTCCGCGCCGTATGCCAGCCGCACCTGCCGTTGCCAGGGCATGGCGGATGTGTCCGCCAGCGCCACCTCGTAGCCGGCAGCAGCGAACAGGGCGAACAGGCGGTCCCGCACCGGATCGGCCATCGCGCGCGGCGGCGGCGAGTGGATGCACAGGACGCGCGGGCGGCGTCCGGGCACGCGCGGCGGTTCGGCGTCGTCCGGCAGGCCGCAGGCGGCGTGCGCGCGGGCGCGGGCGTCCTTGGCCCAATTCAGCACCCAGGGCATCATCGCGCCGATCATCGTGCCGGTGGCCGGATTGCGCGCGGCGCCGTCCACGACCAACACTTGCGCCTCCTGGATCTCACCGTCGTGGTCGCCGACGACCCGCAGGCCGGGGAACAGAGCGGCCAGCATCGCCGCCTGCATCGGCGGCAGCGTGGCCGCGTCGCGCGGCGGCATCGCCCATGCCTGGCGCCCGACATACAAGCGCGCCGGGCGCAGATGGCCGAGGCACTGGCGCTGCACCACGAACGCGGCCAGCAGCACTTCGGCAAATGCGTGCGGCTCGTCGATGCCGAACGGGTGGCGAAACAGCAGCGCCAGATCGGACGATGCGGTCACCGCCGCCGCACTGCTCGCGGTCGCCACGGCCGTTCCGTCCCTGTCCACCGAGAGCACCGCGCCCGCCAACAGCCGCGCTGGCAGCCACTCCGGCAGCACCACCGGCTCGGTCGGCGCCTGGTTCAGCATCGGCGGCTGCAACACCTTGCCGGCGAACGGCGCCGCACTCATCAGGTCCTGCGCGAGAATGCCGCCCTTCGGGCTGGTGGGGTTGTCCGCCAGCCACACCTGCGCTTCGGTAAGATCCGGGCGGCGGGCGAGGGCTGCGGCCCAGTTCGCGCGGGCAGCGGCCCGGTTGCCGGCGGCAGCCGCAGCGCGGGCATACAGCACCTCCACCACCGGGTCGTCGGGCGCCAGATGGGCGCGCAGACCCCGCGCACGGTCCTCGGCGTCGGCGGCCTCGTTCAGCAGCAGCGCGATATGCAGCGATTCCAGCAGCCAGACCGGCCGCCCGAGCGCATCGCTCACCTCGGGATGGTCGCCCAGTCCGGCATCCAGCACCGCAGCCGCCTGCCGAATCTGCCCGGCGCCCAGCAATGCCGCGACCTGCGACAGCAGCTTTTTCTCGTCGTCCGTGGGCGGGCGTTTTCGAGGCAGCGGGGCTGTCGGCGCGCCCTCCGTCGGGGGCGGCGCCACGCCCGGCATGTCCTCAGGCGCCGGTTCCAGCACCTTGGGCGCGGCACTCAGGATATCCGACCAGTCGGGCAGGCCGGGACCCTTCGGCGGGTGCTGCGGCACCGGGCGCGGCTGAAACAGCGGCGGCGCCTCGCCCTCCGCGCTGCGGGCGCCGCTGGCGAACAGCCGGCTCAACAGGCTGCGGCGGCGATCGGAGTCCGGCATGCTCGGGATTACGTCAATTTCGGGCCGAGCCAGTGCGCCCAGGCCATGTTGGCGTTCGGGGCGTCCGGCGCCATGCTGGTCTGTAACACCACCTTGACCGCGCCGGTGACGGGGGCGTCGAGGTCGAAGCGCAACCGGCCGGTATCGCGGCTGCGCAGCGTCATGGCGGCCTGCCCGGCCACCGTGCCGTCCGCGCGCTGCACGGCGGCGGCGAACACGATGGGCGCCGCATGGCGCCCGCCGTGCCGGATGCCGGCGGTGAAGCGTGTCTGGCCCTCGGCCGGCAGAAAAAAGACGGCGCGGGCCGGCTTGCCGCCGACCGGATTGGGGTGCAACTGGCAATTCCCCCCCCCGAAGACGAAAAAACCGTAGGGCGTCGGCACCACGTCGGCGAGCCCGAACTGCGTCAGTCCTGGCTCGGCACGGATCAGCGGCAGTTCGGGGGGCGACGGCGGCATCGCCTGCTTCGGCACCGCACGCTCGAACAACTCCATCCCGCCCAGCTTGCGATGCGTGAACACCGGCGCCATCAGGGCCTTGTTCACCCATTCGGTCGCGCGCGGCGCGACCCTCTCGTGCAGGCTGATCACGGCGACGTCGAGCCACGTCAGCCACGCTGCCATCGGGTTGGCGAACACCTCTCGCTCGGCGCCGCTGGCATCGCAAAACACCATCTCCGCGCCCGGCCAGCCGATGCCCTGGAGCAAGTCCTTGATGCCGACCGCCTCGATGGTCTTTTCCTCGGCGATGTCCTCGTCGTGCAGCCGCACCGCCCAGTCGGCCTGGAATCGCTGGGTCGGGGCCAGCATCGTCGGGTTGTGCCAGACGGCGATGTTTCGCGTCGCGATGCGCGGAAACATGCAGGTGTTGAGCTGCAACAGCCGATAATTCTCGGCCAGCGGCTCGACGGCCAGGATTTTGGCGTGGGGAAAGCGGCGGGCGAGATCGACGGCGGTGTAGCCGACATAGGCGCCGATCAGCAGAATCCGCGTCGGCGTCGCGCGTGTCCGGAACGCCAGGGCATCGTCGCGAAAAATACTGGCCATGACAGCGATGTCCGGGGTGCCGCAGCGGAAATATAGCGGTGCCCCGATTTCCGGCAGCACCGCCGTGAGCAGCCCGGTGTGGGTGACTGCGAGGCGGCCGAGATGGTCGAAATAGGTGGCACGCAACGCGCGATCCTGCGGCGCGGCATGCATCGCCGCCTCGATCTCCAGCTTCTTCACCAGTTCCGGCCGCACGACGGGTGGCGGGGCGGCTG
>CAJCJG010000366.1 GCA_903970625.1 Solirubrobacterales bacterium 70-9
CCGCGCTGCGCCGGGCGCAGCAACTGATCGAGGATGGCAAGCGCACGGAGGCGTTTCCGCTGCTCGCCAAGGCGGCCAACGCCGGGATCGCGGAAGCCGAGTTCCTGGTCGGCCGCGCCTATCTCGAAGCCGGCGGGGTGCCGCGCAGCCCCACGGAGGCGGCGCGCTGGCTTGAAAGGGCCGCCACGCACGGTTACGTCGCCGCGCAAGCGTTGCTGGCCGCCGTCTATCTGCACGGCGTCTCCGGCCCGCCCGGCACCGAGCACGGTGTGGCGGCCGAGGCGCTGTTTGGCGTGCCTGCTGCCATCGCCCCGGACTGGGAGCGGTCGGCCAACTGGGCGCGCCGCGCCGCCGAATCCGGTTCGGGCGACGGCGAGGCGCTGCTCGGCTACATCCTGACCAACGGCCCCGAGGCCATGCGAGATTTGCCGGCGGCCGAAGAAGCCTATCGCAGATCAGCGGCGGCGAACTGCCCGCAGGGCCAGCTCGGCTATGCGATGGCGCTGCTCAAGAAGGCCAAGACGCCGGAGGACCACGCGGCCGGCGCGGAGCTTCTCGCGCGCGCGTCCGAATCCGGTCTGGGTACGGCGCAGTACCTTCTCGGCGTACTGACCGAGCAGGGCAACGGCATTCCCGCCGACGAGGCCCGCGCCGCCGACCTGTATCGGCAGGCGGCCGAAAAGGGCGTCCGCTCCGGGCAGGCACGGTACGGGGCGATGCTGTTGCAAGGGCGCGGCGTGCCACGCGACCTCCAGGACGGCGAATCGTGGCTGCGCAAGGCCGCTCTTGCCGGGGATCCGGAAGCGGCGACGGTGATCGGCAACCTGTATTCGCGCGGCGGCGAATTGCCGCCCAACCACGCCGAGGCGGCCGTGTGGTTCCGTCGTGCCGCCGAACTGGGGCATCGGGCGGCAGCGCGCGCGCTGGGCAACATGCATCTGGTAGGCGCCGGCGTGCCGCGCGACGCCGACGAGGCCGCACGCTGGTTCCGCATCTCGGCGCAGGCCGGCGACGTGCAGGCGCGCTACGACCTGTCGGCCCTCGTGCTCCAGGGCAAGGGCGAACCGGAGGACTCTGTCCGCACCCGCGAGTGGTTCGAGCAGGCCGCGACCGCCGGCGATCTGGTGGCAGCCTACAATTACGGCATCTGCCTCGCCGAGGGCGTCGGCGTCGAGCGCGACGACCAGCAGGCCATCCAGTGGCTGCGCCGTGCGGCGGACGGCGTGGTCAATGCACAATACTGGTTCGGCCGGATGCTCGCCGAGGGGCGCGGCGTCGAACAGAACGTCGAGATCGGGCGTGCCTGGATCACCCGGGCGGCGTTGGCCGGCATGGTCGATGCGCAGGTGGCGCTGGCCGAAATGCTGGTGAACGGGCGCGGCGGGAAGCGCGACCACACGGAGGCGCTCGATTTCTTCCAGCGGGCGGCAACGCACGGGCATGTCGGCGCGATGTTCGCGCTCGGCGCCTTGTATGGCGGCGGTCATGACGTGCCGTGGGACCGGCCGGCGGCGGAGAAATGGTTCCGCCAGGCGGCCGAGCGCGGCCACGCGCAGGCGCAGATGATGCTCGGCCGCTATCTAGCGCGCGGGCTCGCCGGCACCCAGAACGTCGTGGAGTCACGGTTCTGGCTGCAAAAGGCTGTCGCGCAAGGGTTGCAGGAGGCGCAGGGCGATCTGGACGCATTGCCGGCCGCGTCACCGGCGTCGGAGCGCGTCGCGTGACGTGAGCGACCGCCCAGCCCCGGCGCCGCGCACGCGCGCCGAGGTGGAGTCCGAGCAGGCGCAACAGGCGTTGGAGCGCGGCCAGGAGTTGCTGGATGCCGGCCGAGCGGCGGAAGCCCGCCCGTGGCTGGAACGGGCCTGCAATATCGCGCCGGACAACGCGACCCCGCTGCTGCCACTGGCCGTCACGCTGCTGACGCTGGGCGACCCGGCGGCGGCCGATGCGTTTGCCCGCCTCGCGGCGAACCACGACCTGCGGGAAGTCTGGTTCGGCCTCGCGGCCGCACGGCAACGGCTGGGCGACACGGCCGGCGCGGCGTCGGCGCTGGCGTCATCGCTCGCCGGCCATGCCCTCCACGGGGATCAGGACTGGTTCGGCTTTGCCGACGCGGTCGCGGCACGCGCCGGCGCCCTGGGCTGGTGCGGCATGCGCGGGGACGGTTTCCTGGTCGTCCGCCCCGTCGCGGCCGGTGCCCGCGCGACCATCCTTGCCGACGGCAAACCCTTGCGTGGCCGGCGTGTCGGGCGGGGCGCTAGGCGTGTGAGCATTGCCGTCGGCGGCGTGGACCTGCTGGGCAGCCCGATCGAGGTGGATCGAATCCGGCGGGTCGAAGGTTTCGTCGCCTGTCGCAACGGCGGGCTGGAGGGGTGGGCCTGGCATCCCGGCGATGCATCGCGCGATCCGGTGCTGTGGCTGGAGCAGGTCGGCGGCGGCGCGCGGCGGCGGATCGTCGCCGGCGATATCGGCATCGCGTCGTCGCATCCCCTTGCCCGCCCGCGCGGCTTTGCCGTGCCGGCAGGGCGGCTGGCCGGGTTCGCCGACCCGCTGCGCGTGCGCGGCGCCG
>CAJCJG010000367.1 GCA_903970625.1 Solirubrobacterales bacterium 70-9
CACGATTTCATCGAGATCCTGTGCCACCTGCCTGGTGTATTGTTCCACGCTGGCCTGCGCCGTGCGCAGGGTCGTCTCCGCCTGCGCGACGGTGAGCATCGTGCCCGCCCCGTGCGTCAGGGTCAGTGTGGTCAGATCGAACGAACGCTGTTGCGCCTCCGCAGTCTGGATAGAGACGCGCAGCGCGTCACGGTCGGCAAGCCAAGTCAAATACGCCGACGCGACCGAGGCGACGAGGCTGATCCGCGTGCTCTGGCGCGTCTCCGCCAGGCTGAAGTATTTTTCCTTCGCTTCTTTACTCAGGCTGCGGATTTTGCCGAACAGATCCAGTTCGTACGAGACGATGCTCAACCCGAGGCTGTACGCATTGAGATGGAGCGGCGTTGTAGTTCCTTCCTGACCGGGCGCTTCGCGAGCGAAGTCGGCCGAACCCACAGCGTCGATGGTCGGGAACAGGCTGGCGTGCTGTACCTCGTATTGCGCTCTGGCCGCGACGACATTTTCCGCCGCCACGCGCAAATCGCGATTGTTAGCCAGGGACAGGGCAATCAGGTCCTGCAGCACCGGGTCGACGAAGAAATCTCGCCATCCCAGATCCCCGGCGGCGACGCCACCGGACGTGACGCCGCGGCCAGTGAAGGCAGGACCGGTCGGATACTCGGCCGCCGTTGGCAGGTCAGGACGATCGTAATGCGGGATCAGGCTGCATCCGCCAAGGGACGCCAGCAGGATCGAAGCAAGGATGATGCGGCGCACGGCCTAGCCCGCATTTCTCACACCGGATAGGTGCATCGGGGCGGAGAATCTGAGAAAGTTGTTTTACCAGAACCACTTGACCAGATTTGCCGGAGGTCCCCGATGCCGACAGAGTGTAGCCCGGATCTGTTTGGATTTGCACGCGTCGCAGGGCGAGCGGTGGTCGCTTCGTTCGACGGGGGCGCGATCACGTCGGACGCCGGCGCGCTGCTGCTGGGCGCCACCGATCGGGCGATCCGTCTGGTCGATCGGTTCGCGGCCTGCTTTCGCGACGCCCGATCGCCGGTGCTGATCGAGCATGAGGTGCGCACGCTGGTCGGCCAGCGTGTGTTCGGCCTGGCGCTTGGGTATGAAGACCTGAACGACCATGACGAGTTGCGCCATGACCCGGTCATGGCGGTATTGGCGGGCAAGCTGGCGGCACGGCGCCGGAACTGCGCGCCGGTTGCTGGCAAATCGACGCTCAATCGTCTGGAGCTGAGCCGGCCGGAACCGTCCCGCTATCACAAGATCGGCCACGATCCGGCCGCGATCGAGGGGCTGTTCGTCGATCTGTTTCTGGATGCGCACGCCGAGGCGCCCGAGCAGATCATCCTTGACCTCGATGCGACCGACGACCCGCTGCACGGGCACCAGGAAGGCCGGTTCTTCCATGGCTATTACGACGGCTACTGCTACTTGCCGCTCTAAGTGTTCTGCGGCCGGCACCTGCTCGTTTCCAAACTGCGGCGCTCGAACATCGATGCAGCCGCCGGCTCGGTCGGAGAGATGGCGCGGGTTGTGGGTCAGATCCGGCGGCGCTGGCCCAAAACCCGCATTCTGCTGAGGGCCGACAGCGGGTTTTGCCGGGAAGAACTCATGGTCTGGTGCGAGGCCCAGGGCGTCGATTACCTGTTCGGGCTCGCACGCAACGACCGGCTCACCGCCGAGATATCGTCCGAACTGGCAGAAGCCCAAATAGAATCCGAGCGCACCGGCAAGCCCGCGCGCCGCTTCAAGGACTTCACCTGGTCCACGCTCAAGAGCTGGAGCCGGTCGCGCCGCGTCGTCGCCAAGGCCGAGTGGACAGGCGGCGATTCCAATCCACGCTTCGTCGTGACCTCGCTGTCGCGCGAGGAGGCCGAGGCTCGTCATCTCTACGAGAAGATCTATTGCGCGCGCGGCGAGATGGAGAATCGCATCAAGGAATGCCAACTCGATCTCTTCGCCGACCGGACCTCAAGCAACACCATGCGCGCCAACCAACTCAGGCTCTGGTTCGCCTCCATGGCCTATGTGCTGCTGGCGGCACTGCGCCGGATCGGGCTCAAGCACACTCAGTTTGCCCAAGCCACCTGCGGCACGATCCGCTTGAAGCTGCTCAAGATCGGCGCCCTCGTCACCATCAGTGTGCGACGGATCAAGGTCGCCATGACATCAGGCTGTCCCTATGCCCACGAGTTCGGGCTCGCCCATGCCTGCCTCGCCAGCGCCGTGCCCTGACGAACCAGACAGCGCACAGCCGACATCCTCAAGAAATCAACCGCCAGAGCGCGGCAACGCTAAGGCGCACCCAAAATCAGCCAACGAAGACGGAACGGGATCGTGCGCACCCAAATACGTCCGCAAATACGTCAGAGGACGCATCAATCCAGCCCGGTGTGAGAAATGCGGGCTAGCGCCGGTCCATTCCCAATCGGCCCGGACGAAGCCGTCCATGCCGTCGCGGATGGGCCTGGTATAGTCCGCCCCGAACGCGGCGGTCCAATCGGGCGTGCCCAGCAGCTTGTCGCCGACCTGGGCGCCCAGGCCAGGATCGGCCTGGGTCAGGGTCGAATGGGTGTAGCTGGCCGATGCGGTCAGCGTCAGCGCCGCCGTGACCCGACCGCGGAGCGAGACTTCCGTGCCGTAGCTTTCGGCATTGCCGGCGTTGGTCGTGTAGTCGAAGCCGCAGATCGGCAGGTAGATGTGCTGCTGCACGTTCTTCCACGTGATGTAATAG
>CAJCJG010000368.1 GCA_903970625.1 Solirubrobacterales bacterium 70-9
CGGCCGGGGATTGTTATGCCGCATCCCGAGCGCCAGCAGGTGGCCGCTGACCGCCGGGTGGCGGCGCTTTTCATGACCAAGGACGGCGCCGCGATGCTCGACAGGCTCGACGTCATCGCGCAGGCGCAGGAAGCCCGCTTCCTCGCTCGCGTCGGGCACGAGACCAACCGCGCAGCCCCGCTCGGGTTGCTGCGACGGATCTCCGACCGCCATTTCGATCCGCCTTAGCGCGCTTGCCAATCGCGGGTCCTCAATCTGCAAACTTCACGCTACCCGGCTGATGCGTCTGGACGCGATCGCCTTGCCGGTCGCAGCATCGAATAGGCGAAGTCCTTCGGGTGCGAACGCAATCTCGATCGTGCTGCCGGTTACGGCGGTATCGCGATCATCGACGAGCATGATCAATTCGGTGTTGCCAAGGCGCACCTGCATTAGCGTCTCCGCGCCCATCATTTCGGTCAGCATCACCGTCGCTGAATGCCGGTCAGTCCCCGACTGCAAGTGCGCGAGGCGCAGATCCTTCGGGCGGATGCCAAGCGTCACCAACTGCCCCGGGTGCAAATCGGCGGCCCGCTCGGGATCGAGCGTGATGACGAGACCATCCGCCGCCAGCTGCATCCCGTTCGGCGCGACCTGCATCGGCAGCAGGTTCATTGGCGGCGAGCCAATGAACCGTGCCACGAACAGGCTGGCCGGCGCGTAATACACTTCCCTCGGCGTGCCGATCTGCTCGACATGGCCGTCGCGCATTACCACGATCTTGTCGGCGAGCGTCATCGCCTCAAGCTGATCGTGGGTGACGAAGACCGTCGTCGTGCGCAGTAGCATGTGCAACTTCTTGACCTCGACACGCAACTGCTCGCGCAGGGTGGCATCGAGGTTGGACAGCGGCTCGTCGAACAGAAACACCTGTGGCGTCTTGATCATCGCGCGCCCCATCGCGACACGTTGCTGCTGCCCGCCGGACAATTGACGCGGCTTGCGGTCCAGATAGGCGCCCAGCGCCAGCAACTCCGCCGTCTGGCGCACCCGACGGTCGATCTCCGGCTTCGCCACCTTCAGCCGCCGGAGGCCGAACGCGATGTTGTCATATGCGGTCATGTGGGGATACAGCGCGTAGTTCTGGAACACCATCGCGATGTCGCGGTCGCGCGACGGCACGTCGTTCATCGGTTTGCCGTTGATGCGGAGCACGCCGCCGCTGATCTCCTCCAGGCCCGCGATCATGCGCAGCATCGTGGATTTGCCGCAGCCGGACGGGCCGAGGAGCACAACGAACTCGCCGTCTTCGATATGCAGGTCGACTGCGTGCAAGGCGCGCACCGGCCCGTACTGCTTGACGAATTTCTCGATGTCGATGGTCGCCATGCGCTCTCGTTCCGGCCGGGGTCAGTGGGCTGCGCGAAAAAAGCGGTTCAGGAACCGCATGATCACGCCAATGAACAGGAATGGCGGCAGCGCCAGCAGAATGGTGGAGGCGTTGATGATGCCCCACGGCACCTCCATTCCCATCGTGGTGAAGCTCGCCGCGACGACGGGTAACGTGAAGTTCTGCGAGGTAAGCGATAGGGCGATCAGCAATTCGTTCCAGACGATAACGAACGTGAACAGGATGGCCCCAATCAGCGACGGGATCGCAACCGGCAATGCCACTTTTCGGAACACCTCGAACTCCGTGTAGCCTTCCAGGCTCGCGGCTTCCTCGATTTCGCGCGGCACCTGCTCGAAGGCCGGAACGCCCAGCCAGATGATCGTCGAAATCGTGGTGAGGCAATATGTGAGGATCAGCGAGAAGCGCGTGTCGTTGATGCCGAGGTCGGTGTAGATCACGATGAAGGGAATGGCGATTGCTACTGGCGGCATGAACCTCAGCGACAGAACATAGAATAGCACATCGCTTTTCAGTTGCGGCGCGTGCCGCACCAGCGCGTAAGCGGCCGGCACGCCGAGCAGCATGCCGACCCCGAGCGAGCAGCCGACCACGATCGCGCTATTGGTAAGGCCATGCTGGACAGACGGTGTTGCCAGCACATCGGCATAGTTCTGCCATGTCGGTTGGAATAGCAGCGTCGGCACCGGCGTCACGATGTCTTTCAGTGTCTTGAACGAACTCAGCAATGTCCACAATACCGGGAACAGGGTCGCGAACAGCAGCACGACCACGATGACAGCACCGCCAAGCCCGCGCTTCATTCCGACCACCGCTGCGAGCGTTTCCAAAGCACGGAGAAGGCTAGAGTCGACAGGATCAGCAGCAGCACGCTCATCGCCGCCGCGTAGGAAATGCGGCCGCTCATCCCGATCCCGGTCTGATAGGCGTATAGGTCAAGCGTTTCGGTCGCGATACCTGGACCGCCGTTGGTCATCGTATAGATCAGATCGAACGACCGCAGGCTTTCCACCGCCTTGACAAAAAGCATCGTGATGAGGGCCGGGCGCAGCATCGGCAGGCTGACGAACCAATGCACGCCCCATGTCGAGGCATAGTCCAGGCGCGCCGCCTCCAGCGGGCTTGCTGGCAGGGTTTCAAGCAGTTTGAGCATGATGACGGCGAAGAAGAGTCCCCATTGCCATATGTCCACAACTGCCACCGCATAAAGCGCCGTGCCCGGCTGGCTCAGATACTCCACCGGCGGCACGCCGACCAGTTGCAGCGGATATTTCATAATGCCCATCAGCGGCGAATACATGAATCGCCAGATCAGGCCGGCAGAAACACGTGGCAGTAGGATCGGCAGGATCAGCGCAAGGCAGATCACGTCGCGCGCCCGTCCCTTGACGGTCTCGAAGATCAGCACGCCAAGCAGCACCGCGACCGCTACGGCGCCGGCGACCGTCACCACTTCCCACACCAGCGAGATACGCAGCGCGTTGTGCAAACGGCGATCGGTCAACATGCGTGCGAAGTTGGCGAAGCCCACCCAGCGGCTGCCGGGCGACATCAGCGAGACATTGCGGAAGGCCAGCAGCAATGCCCCAATCGTCGGCGGCAGCGACATCAGAACCAGCAGCGCCAGCGGCGGCCCCAGTGCCAGCCTCGCAAAGCCGACGTGCGACCACAGCTTGCCGAATGGCTCCGCGCGCGGATTGGCAGCGTTCATTTTCCCTCCCGGATCGGTTGGCGGCCAGGCAGCCCGCCCGGCCGCCAGGATCCTATTGCCCGGCCGCCCGCTTGATCGCCTCGGACGCCTGATCGGCCGCATCATCCAACGCCTGTTTGATGTCCGTTTGCGAGCCGGTCAGCACCTCCTCGAGCTGTAGGCCCAAATCGTCGCCGACCTCGGGCCACAGCGGCGATTTCCAGATCAGCAGATCGGTTTTCGGCGCGGTGTCGAGCAGCGCTTTGATGTAGTCGGGATTGACCTGCGCTTTGAAGTCGGGGTTTTCGAGCGTGCTCTTGCGCGCGAAGTCGCTGAGAATGCCGGCCTTCACCTTGCGGGCTTCCATGTCCTTGCTGGTCGACCAGGCCACGAAATCGGCGGCGACGGTTTTGGAGCAGTCGGTCGGATTGCCCTTGGTCGAAATCGCGAAGCCGTGCGCGAAGCCGGCCGACGGCAGCGGTTCCGGCGGTGGTGCGTAGCCGACCTTGCCGGCGATGCGCGACTTGGTTTTGTCCTCCGCCCACGGGCCGAACACGTCGCTCTCGACGATCAGCGCGACCTGGCCGCCACGGAAACCTTCGATCACCTCGCTCCATGTGTTGGTGCCAGAGCCGGGGGGCGCGAACTTCAGCAAGTCCAGGTAGTACTGTGTCGCCTTCACGCCGATGTCGGAGTTGAAGGTCGGCTTGTCGCCGCTGAACCACTGGCCGCCCATGCCGCGGAAGAAGGGTGTCCAACGCCACACGTTCATGCCAGAGCCGCGCCGGCCGCGCTCCGACCAGCCGTACACGTTCGGTGGATCGTTCAGCGCCGCCACGACCTTCTTGAGTTCGTCGAGGTTCTTGGGCGGTTGCAAGCCCTTTGCCGCGAGCAGGTCCTTGCGGTACATCATCACATCGCCGCCGCCCTCGAAAGGCGCGAAATAGGCAACGTCCTTGTAAGTCGCGACTGCGCGGCGGCCCTCCAGGAAGTCGTTCCAATCCCACTCCTTCGGCATCAGATCCAGGAGCGGCAGCACCCATTTGTTGGTGGCAAACTCGGCGACGTTCGCTTCGTCGATGTAGTACACTTGGTAGGCGCCGGCGCCCTGCGATGCGTCCAGCCGCGACTTGGCGCGACGCTCGTTCTCGCCGAATTGCTGTATATCGACCTTGGTGTTCCATTTCGTCTCGAACTCGCCCTTGTTTTTATCAAGGAACGGGATCGTGAGGATCGGTTGTGCGATTACGCGGATCGTCGGAACCTTACCGACGCATTCGTTGTCGGCGGCGCGCGCACCGGTCGCGAACGCGGCCAGGGCCAGTGCCGCTATCGAGACTTGCAGCCCGATCGATTTCAGTTTCATTTTTGGCTTTCCTCCGTTTAATATTTCAGTTTATTAAGTCCGCGACCGCTCTACCCACCCGTATCCCCTCCCAGATGCGTCCAGACCGGGGTGAGCGCCCGTCGGACGCGGGTGAAGGTGTCGCGTTTGCTGCGGTAGATTGCGGCGCGCGACGCGTCCGGGCTGTAGCGCCGACCGATACGCGTCATCGCCGCCATCGCCTGCTCGAACCCGCCATACTGGCCAGTCGCGACGGCTGCGCAGATTGCGCAGCCGAGCGCACCAAGTTCCGAGCCTTCGGCGACCTCTATGTCCAATTCCAGGATGTCCGCAAACATTTGCGCCCAGACAGGGCTTTGCGCCGCGCCACCGCAAAGCCTGGCTGCGGGCGGCCGAAGTCCCGTGCTGGCCGAGAGATCGTCGATGTGCTCAAGGTGCGCGAAAACGACGCCCTCGTAGATAGCCCGAAGGATATGTGGCTGGCCGCTGCCGTGGTCGAGGCCGACGAAACTCGCCTGCGGCGCGCCGGCGCCGCCATGGATGTCCGGCAGATACACGACATGGCTGTCTTGTGGCGCTAGGCCATCCACCATCGCATTGATTGCGGCCAATCCCGGCCCGGCGCCTGCAAGCGCCGTGTCGCGCAGCCATGCGAGATTGGTGGCAGAGGTCGGGCTGCCTTCGCACGCCAGCACCCGCTCGCCGTCCCGGTGCAGCGCCTGCATCATCGGCAGCCGATCGCGGCAAGCGCGGTCCAGCACGAGCAAATTGATGCTCCAGGTGCCGGCGCAAACAATGAAGCGCGAGGAGTCGGTCACACCGGCGGCGAGGATCATAGCATCGAGATCCATGGTGCCGGCGACGACCGGCGTGCCGGCGATAAGTCCGGTCTCGCGCGCGGCTCGCGCGGTCACGCCGCCGCACAGGTCACTGTTGCGCCGTATCGGCGGCAACTTGTCCTGCCAGCCGGACAGCCCGAGCGCGGCGAAGATCGCCGGATTGTAGTCGCCGGTGGCAAGATCGAGCAGGCCGCTGCCCGACAAGTCGTTCAGGTCGCTCTCGATCCGGTTGGTCAGCCGGTATCGTACGTAGTCCTTACAGAGTACGGCGTGCCGCGTTCGACGGCTCACCTCCGGCGCATGGTCGTCGAACCATCCGAACAGCAGCAGCGGCTCGGAAACATGGAACTTCTGCCCCCGCAGGGCGCGGATCGGCGCAAGATCGGCGCGCGCGTTCGCCTCGGCCGCAATGTGATGCGTGCGGGTGTCGGACGAGACGATGCCGTTGCCGACCGGCTGGCCGTCTTTGTCGAGCAGGTAAATGCCGTTGCCATGCCCGGTGCAGCAAACCGCTGCGATGCGCGCGGGTGGGGCCGCCGGATGCGCCGTCACCTCGCGCACGGTCTCGGCCACGGCCTGCCACATCTGCTGCATATCGGATTCGGTATAACCCGGTCGCGCATGCACAGCGCGCAGCGGCCGGCCGGCAACCGCCACCTCAGTGCCGCAATCGTCGAACACGGCCGCCTTGACCATGGTGCCGCCGACATCGATGCCGAGATACAACGGAATCATAGGCCGCCGCCCGTGGGAGTGCCACCCACCATTAAATGCAGCCGCCGGTCGTGCGTGCAGTACAGCGCATTGTAGTATTCGATGGGCGTACCATCCGCGAGCCACCCAAGCGATTCGATAGCGATGACGGGCTTGTGCTCGCCGAGTTGGAGCAGTCCTCGCTGCTGCGCCGACGGCATCACCGCTTCCAGCCAGCGTTCCGACTTAACCACCGCGAGGCCATACCGGTCCCGCAGCGTCGCGTAGAGCGAACGATCGACGAAGTCGGTTTCTTCCAGACCCGGCACCTTGCCCGCCGGCATCGCGATTGCGCCGACCGATATCGGCTGGCCATCGACCAGATAGAGCCGCTCCAGATGAACCACGTCGGCACCGGGCGGCAGGCGCAGCATCATCATTTCGCGCTCGGTTGGCCCGCGTCGGGCAAGCCTGAGCAGACGGGTCGTGACGCGATGACCCTTGGCGATCATCTCGCCGAACAGGCCGATGTTGGAGGCGGCGAAGTCGAGTTCTTCCTTGCGGTGCGCCACGAACGCGCCGCGCCGCGTGGCTTTGACCACCATCGCGTCGGCCGCCAGGGCGTCGAGCGCGGCACGAACCACCGGGCGCGACACGGCGAACAGCGCGCACAGGTCGATTTCGGACGGAAGCGGCGCGTTCGGCGGCAACTCCGCGCTGTGGATGCTGGCGGCAAGCCGGTCGCGCAATTGCCGCCACAGCGGCACCGGCGACGCGCGATCCAACTTCCGTCCGCTTTGCAGCAGGCTTGCGGTCTGCGTGCGCGTCAGCCTCGCATCCGGCGTGGCGTTCATGCGAGCGCCACCGATTTTGCGGCCTGATCGACGGTCGCCTCGGCCGCGAGGCGCAACTCGGCGGCGTAGTCGATGCCGTTTTCGCGCTGCAGGCGCGGCACGATATCGGCCAAAAGGTCCAGGGCTGCCACGCCCCGCGCCTGCGCCACGATATTGGCAATCTCGCACAGCAGCGGAAACGACAGCCGGCCCCACATGGCCAGCGTGGTGCGGCGATAAACGATGTCGTCCAACGTCGCCGCCATCTCGTGGCGCACCAGGAACAGGATCTCCCGTTCCGAATACTCGGCGGCGCTGCTCAGCGGCCGATCCGGCGCGGCAGCGCAGAACGCGGCGACCGCCGCGCCGCGCGTGCCGTAGCGCGACAGCAAAACCTCCGCGCGGGCGGGCGCACAGCCATTCTCCAGACCGACCCTCTCGACCCAGGTTTGGCGGGCGCCGGCCTG
>CAJCJG010000369.1 GCA_903970625.1 Solirubrobacterales bacterium 70-9
CGGCACCTGCTGCGCCACGGCCTGCTGCACCGACAGCATCGGCAGCAGGCTGCGTGCCGCGATCGAGAGACCCACGCCGCCGAGCGGCGCCAGGATCGTCGCGGCATACAAGGCGCGGCGGCGGCGCAGCCGGGCCTTTCGGGAGCCTGTTGCGCGGCCTTGCTTGGCCGTTGGGGTGTTCACCGCACTCTCCTCAGTGTCGGGCATCGGGGCGGCCGGGCAGGCTATCGGGCAGACGCGTGCTGGCCGCCAGGCGTCTGCCGGCGCGGCGGCTCATGGCCCAGAACAGCGCGCTGCCGAGCAGCAGGCAGCCAATCAGCATCACGCCCACCAGCGACAGCGGGCTGTCTCGCAAATACCAGCTCGGCCAGAGCCAGAACGGCAGCGAGCCGACCGTGTAGGGGGTGGTGACGCGGAACGAGGAGACGCCGGTGGTCGAGAGCACCGACAGGTCGCCCTGGATCAGTTGCGCCCGTTTGCTGTCGCGCAACGACGACACCAGGTCGTCCAGCGCCTGCGGCGTCATCGCCAGCATCGCCACGACGGACCGGCCCGATTGTCGCGGACTCTGCGATCCCAGCAGCAGGGACGTGGTGTCGGCGATGCCGGCGGAGAGCAGGGCCGTCGCATGGTCGCGCTCCAGGCCCGGCCGGTCGTCGAAGATGCGGCGCACGCTGTCGAGCGGATCGGAGACGGCCAAGGTCAGCCGGCCGTTGACGACCGACATGCCGGACCCGCTCAGCAGATCGCCGGCGGCGCCCAAATGCGGCAGCGTGCCCATGACCAACAGGTCGCGGTCGCCGACGGACGCCACCTCCTCGCCCCGGACCACGGCGACCTTCAGCGCCGGATAGCCGGTCAGCGAGCCGAAGCGGCCCATCATGTCGAGAAAGGCACTGATCTCCACCCCGCTCGGCCGGTTCGGCAGCACCACCGCCGTTTCCGACAGGTCGGCCATGCGGGTGAACGGAAAGCCCGAATTCACGAAGAAGGCGAGGTTGGGCAGCTCGGTGAACCGGTGGCTGCCGCTCAGGTCGATTGTGCTGTCGGGGTCCACGGACATGCGCATGTCCTGCGGGATCGCCACGCATTCGCCGCGATGCAGGGGGCGCGCGTCGAAATAGAATTGCAGTTCGTTGGAGCCGAATACGTCATAGACCGGCACGCCCACCTTGGCGGCGGCAACTTGGCCGGAGCCGAAAAACGGCAGCAGCCGGAAGAACCAGTTGTCCTGCGCACTGGACGTCGCGAGCGACAGCGTGTCGAGATAGATGCCGTTGATGCCGATATCCAGGCGCGAGGGTTGCAGGTCGATGATCGGCCCCGGCGGGGCGCGATAGCGCAGCCGCAGGTCGAAGGGCCGGCTGCGCCATGTGTAGAAATCAGGCGCGGTGCGGAACGGCACCTTCAGCAGCCCGACATAGCCGTAGGATTGCAGGTCCGCGATATCGACCAGTTCGCCCAGCCGCACCGGCCGGGTGGTGGGAATCCAGTTGGGCGCGTCGTAGGGCCGGCGCGCGGCCACCTGCGGCGGCTCGATCTGTGCCGTGCCGCCGCCGAGCGCGCGGGTGCCGACGCTGAGCGCCGTTGCCGCCGCTGCCGCCTCGTCCCCCGTGCGGCCGGCGACGACCAGCAGGCTCGCCAGGGGATCGTTCGGGTTGGCGATCACCGCCAGCGTCGGCCCGACAATCGGCGGCAGGCCCGGCAGCGCGCGCGTGGCCGCCCCCGCGTCCGCCCCCACGATCACGATGACGCCGTTGCCCTCGGCCGGCGGCTCCGTCGTCACCGGAAAGCTGGCGCCGCGATAGGCCGCCAACTGGCCGAACCACGAGGCGACGATGCCGGCGGCGCGCAGCGCGTCGTTGCTGGCATTGGCCGGCAGCACGAACGGCAGCGACAGCAAGTCTTTCTGGAAACCATCGAAGAACGGCTGCGGCAGCCGCGACAGGTCGCGCTGCGGCGGCAGCCGCTCGACCGTCAGCGTCAGGGTCGAACTGTCGTAGATAGTGCCCCACAGCAGCCCGCTCAGCGGATCGTTGCACTCGCGCGTATAGCGGCCGGTAAAGCGGAAGTTCAGCCTGTTGTTGTCCTGGAAGAACACCGGGCTGATCGGCATGTCGAGTTGGAAGTTCGGCTGATCGGGCTTGGTGGGCACCGTGCCGACGTATTGCTCGTTCAGCGTGACGGTGATGTTGCTGTATTCCGGAATCAGCGAGGGCGACATCGCGCCGCTCAGGGTCAACTGCGCGGCCGTCACCACCTCGTCCGCGCGAATGCCGAATTCCACGCCCTGCAACTCGCTGGTGCCGCGCAGCGCCAGCGCGCCGGAGGCACCAAGCTGGTGCAGCGTGTAGACGACGCGGCGGCTGCCGGGCCGGCTGGCGGCGTCCGCCATGGTCGCCACGCTCTGGGGCGGCGCGACCACGGGGGATAGGCCCGGCGCGATCGAGACCGCCGGCGCCGAGGGCGCCTGGGGCGGCAACTCGATGCTCGGCCGGGGCGGCGCCAGCGTCAGCAGCGGCGTCGGCTGCGGGATCACGCGGATGGTCGTGCCGG
>CAJCJG010000370.1 GCA_903970625.1 Solirubrobacterales bacterium 70-9
TTCCTGTTGATGCTGATCCAGGCCATCGTCGCCCAGTCCGGGGGAAAACTCCCGGCGCCGCTGGTCGCGATGATCGAGGCGCAGTTCCGGCGCATGGGCGAAGATTTCGCCCGCCTCGCCGCCAGCGTCGAAAAAGGAGAAGTTCCGTCCCGCCGGGAGCGCCGGACCGGACTCTCGCCCAACGTGGCCGAAAAACCCGCTCTCCCCACCCGGGAAAGGACCGGGGAAAGGGACCGTCCCGCCCGGAACCCGGAGCCGGCAAGACTCCTCACCCAATTCTTCCCCACAAGCAGAGACGGCTCAAAGCCAGCCACCGGCCCTCCAAAAATTCGACCCCGCTACAAGCCCGCACCTTGGCACGCCCATATCATTATGTTTACGTAATAATCAGCCTCCGCCCGACAGCGCCAGCAACCGTCGGCACTCCCGATAAACATCGCCGACCCCGATGCCGGTCAAGCATGCCAAACCCCGATGGCAATCTGAGACTTTCGCCAAATAACACGGGCTACAGGTCATCGCGCGGCGGATCGCCACCGCCGACGGGCCGAGCGGTCCCCATTCCACCGTATCGACCGACCCCGAATGGATGCCCACCGTGGGCACCCCCAGCGAGGCCGCGATATGTTTCGGGCCGCTGTCGTTGCCGACATACAGGTCGCATGCCGCCAGCACCGCCGGCAGTTGGCGCAGGCCGAAACGGTTGACGACGGAAACCACTCGGTCCCGCTCCCGTGTCAACGCCAGCAGCCGGGCGATGGTCGCCTCCTCCTCCGGCCCGCCGATGGCGACGATGGTGGCGTCGTCGCGAACCGCCAGCAGATCGATCAGCCCGGCAAAATTGGCCAGCGGCCATTCCTTGTTCTCGGAGCCGGCGCCGGCATGGATGCAGACCAGCGGCCCGGCGCCGATGGCCGGCATGGCCGGCAGTGCGGCCAGCATTGCCCGCCCCTCGGCCGCGCGCGGCGCGTCGCGGATGATCTGCCGGTCGGTTTCGCAGGCCACCGCGACGGCATCGACGAACTGCACCAGCGCCTCGGAAATATGCGTGCGCTTGTGCGTGCGCGCGACATCGCCCTCCCACTCCACGGCGATGTCCAGCCACTCGGTCCGGTTCTCCACGTCGAACCCGGCGAGCCACCTTGCGCCGGTGTGCCGCAACACCTCCCGCGTGTCCGGCTGGCGGCGCAGATCGACGGCGAGGTCGAAGCGCAGCGGCGCCAGTTGCTCGTGCAGGCGGAGAAAATCCTTCTTGCCGATGGCGCGGCGGCCTTTCTCCGAGCGGATGTGGAAGAAATCGAACTGGATGACGTGGTCGATGGCCGGCTCCAGCGGCGCCAACGCCACCGACGCCTGCGCGGCCAGCACCGTCAGGTCGGCATTGGGAAACCGTTCCTTCAGCCGGCGGAACGCCGGGAAGGCGGAGACGAAGTCGCCGATATGGTCGAGCTTGACGGCGAGGATGCGGCGCACCCGCTCGCGCGCGATCACCGGATGGCCGATCCGCAGCGTCTGCACCGGCTCCTCCTCCGGCACGTAGTCGTCGTAGTCGGGGCTGAGGTTCGGGTTGAAATACGGGTCGCCGGTCAGGAACAGGCCGTTCCACGCCGCCTCGAATCGCGGCGCGTTGAAACTGTCCTTCATCTCGCCGCGACTGATCATCTCGTGATGGGTCAGCGTGACATGCGGCGTGTAGATCACCACCCGCCCGGCCGCGTGCGCGCGCAGGCAGAAATCGAGATCGTTGTTGATGATCTCGTGTTCCTCGTCGAACCCGCCGAGCGCCTCGAACATGTCGCGCCGCGTCATCAGGCAGGCGCCGGTCACGGCGATCACGTTGCGTTGCGTCCGCGCCAGGCCGAACGGGCCGGCATCGTCGCGCGACAGGAAGCGGAACGCGTGGCGGCCCACCGAGCGCGACAAAAACATGCCGGCGTGTTGCACCTTGCCGTCCGGATACAGCAATTGCGGCCCGACCGCGCCAACCTCCGGCCGCAGCGCATGCTCCAGCAGGCCTTCGAGCCAATCGGCCTCGATCACCTCGATGTCGTCGTTCAGGAACAGCAGCACGTCGCCGCTGGCCGCCTGCGCGCCCAGATTGTTGAAGCGCGACCAGTTGAAGCGGCCGGGAATTTCGACCACCACATCGGCGTTGTCGCGCAGCCACGCCTTCCAGCGGTCGCCGTCGGCACTTTCCCCGGCCGCGATGTTGTCGAGGCAGACGATCTCGAACGTGCGGTAGCTGGATTTGGCGCGGATCGAACCGATCGCGGTCTCGATCAGCCCGCGCGCCGCCACGGTCGGGATGACGATCGAGACCAGCGGATTGGCCGCGCGCGTGCGCTGGACGCGATAGGTGCCGGCGATTGCGCCCGGCTTGATGTCGCCCGCGATGCCGCGCCGCGTCAGCGCCCGCTGCAACGCCCGCCGCTCCTCGGCAGCCGTGTCGAGTGCCCGGGCGCCGCGCGCACTCAGGGTCTTGGCGACATGAGCGATGGTCCGCGCCTGCTCGGTCAGCCGCAGCGTCAGGTCGTAGTCGCCGTACCGCGCCAGATCGCCGAGCAGCGCGCCCGTTCGTCCCAGCAGCTCCGCCGTCGCCGCCCACGGACGGCCGATATAGTTGGTCGAGAGCAGCAGGTCCGGCGACCAGTCGGGCTTGAAGAACGCGCGCACGGTGCCGTCGGCGGGATCGACGCGGCGTTCGTCGCCGTACAGGAAATCGGGCCGGTCGGGCATCGCCGCCGCGATGGACAGTTCCAGCAGCGCGTCCTCGCCGAGCACGTCGCCCGGCGCCAGCACCGCGATCAGGCGTGGCCCGGCGCTGGCGGCCGCCAGATCGGCAATCGGCGTCTCCGCATCCGCCACCACCACCCGCAGCCGGGAGCCAACATCGGCGGCCTCGTCAGCCAGCGCCGTCTGCCACGCCTTGCGGTCGGCCTTGGTGCCCACCGGCAGCACGGCGGCCCAGCCCGGCAACGCCTGCCAGCGCAGGCTCTCCAGCGTCGCGCGCACGCGCTTGGCCTGGGATGCCGGGGTACCCCCGGGCGGCAGCACCAGCGTCCATTCCGGGACGAAGCCGGCGGCGGCGAGCAGCGACAGGCTCAAATCCGCATCCGCCTGCGTGATCTTCTGCCGCAGCGACCACGGGCCGGGGCCATCCATGCTCGGCTCGGCATCGACCGTGAAGGCGATCTCCTCGGTGTGCCCCGCGCCGTCGCGGATCACCACGCGCAAATCGTGCCGGCCCTGCTTCAGCACCTGCGGCGGCACCAGCATCGCAAAGCCCGCCCGCAACGCTTCCTTTTGGCCGAACGCCTTGTGCAGATCCTCGCGCCGGATGCCGCGATAGGCTTGTCCCTGGGAGCGGCCATCGACGAACACCTCGATGCCCGTGAGCCCGGCCGAGGAGAACGCCCAGCCGTTGATCGAGAGGAACCCGCGCACCGTCTCGGTCGCCCGCCCGTCGGCCACAGCCGGCGTGTCCAGAAAGAAGCGGATGCCGGGCGACGGCGAAGCCGTTGTGGCCGACTCAGCCGAGGTCTCCCCCGGCTCCGCCAGGACCGGCAGCAGCACGACCCGGCTCTCGCCGTCGCGCCCGCGCAGGGTCAGGCGCGCGATGTGCTCGCCCTCGCGGCGGACCATCGAGCGGCCGAGGAAGCGAAACCCGGCCGTGCGGGCGCCGGGGATCAGCGGGAAATGATTGCCGACATCGGGCCGGTCGTCGCCCAGGTCCGCCTGCCCGAGCGCCTCCTCGCCGAGATCGACGTCGATCGCCGTCGTGCCGCTGGGGCAGACCGCCCAGCCTTTGACGTACAGCGCCCCGTCCTCGGTCAGCGACAGCGAGTCGCAATGAAAATGGATTTCGGGGGCCGCCGGTTCGCGCCGGCGGATGATCGGCGCGGCCGTCACGATTCCGGTGGCCTCGCGCCGGATGTTGCCCTGCGCCGAGACCACGACCCGCAGCGTCCGGCCCGCCAGCCGCTCGTCCGGCACGTCGATTTGCAGCAGGAAGCCGGCGGCGGCGGCATTCGGGTAGTCCGGATGCGCGAGCCCGACATCGTCGCGCGCCATATTGTGCGTGGCCACGCCGATCTGCTGCTCGTCCAGCATCACCCGCACCTGATCGATGGCGGCAAGGCTGACCGCCCAGCCGCGTACGCGCAGCACGCCCAGTTCGTTGATGCGGGCTTCCTCCAGCGTCACCAGCATCGGCACGAGCGCCGGCACCGCTGCCGCCGCCTTGGCCGCGTGCAGATGCCCGTCCGCCTGCCTGGTCGCGGACAGCGTTTCGCCCGCGCCGTCGGCAACGACGGCGGTGACGTTCTCGGCCCAGATCTCCTCGGGTGGCAGCACTGCCGACAGCTCGAAGCCTGAGGCGAGTGCGTTCGGATAGGCGGGGAAGGCCGCCGCCACGTCGGCGCGCGGCAAAGCCGTGGCGGCGAAGCCGAGCGCGCGCTGGCCGAAGAACACTTCGACGTTGCGCACGTCTCGCGCAGCGACCGCCCAGCCGCGAATATGCAGGCTGCCGGCGGCATCGAAGCGGGCTTCTTCCAGTGCGAGCCGGATCGGCTCCAGGTCCGCCGGTGCCTCCGCGCCCGGGACGATCTCCAGCGGCAGGGCATGGGCGTGATCCCCCGCCTCGGTCCGGACCGTCAGCCGCAGATTCGCGTGGCCGGACCGGCGCGGCGGCAGAGCGGTGGAGAACGCGAAGCCGGAGCGGTCGGCGTGGGGAAGATCCGGATGCAGCTCGGCCACGTCGCGGCGCAGGAGCCCGCTGAAGGCGACGCACAGAGCCTCGTCGTCGAGTTCGACCGTAATGGATGTGATCGGCGCGGCGGCCAGCGCCCAGCCGTAGCCGACCAGCGTTTCGTCCGCGTGGATGAGCATGCCAGCCACCGGCTGCTCCAATTCCACCAGCACGCCCGACTCGCCGATGGCGACCGTCGTGACCCGATGGATCGTGTTACCGGCCGTCGGATCGTCCGGGCCATCGGTCGCCAGCGGGATGTCGTTCATGGTCTCTGGAGAAAAATAAGGTCAGGCCGTTGTCTTCTGCGCCAGCGTCCGCGCCAGATCACCGACGCTGCCGAGCGCGTCCAGCTCCCGCGTGTGAAACTTTATGCCGTAACGCTCTTCCAGCGCCACGATGATCTCGATCTGCTTGAAGCTGTCCCAGCCGGGCACGTCGCGCGCCGTCAGGTCCGGGCGCAGCGCCACGTCGCGCATGAACACCTCGCGGAAAATCTCGGTCAGCGCCGGGTAAAATGCCGCCTCGCTCATGGCCTCAGCCCTCCGTCACGTCGATGAATGTCTCGCGAGGCACAAACGCGCCAAGATCCAGCACCGAGCGGGTCGCGCCGGACCCGTCCGCGTCCAGCGGGACGAACCCGAGCCTCTGATAATGGTCCTTTACCATGCCGTTCTTCTTGGTCGGCAGGTATTCGCCGATCAACCGCCGCGCGCCGAGCCGCAGGGCCTCGGCCGCGATCAGGTTCAGGCTGGTCGGCTCCACCTGCCGGCCGAGCACGCGGCAACTCATCAGCCAGGTGTCGATCAGCAAATCGTCGGCGGCGGTCATACGGCCGATCAGGATGGCGATAATGCCGTTGTCGCCGAACCGGTCCAGCAGGCGAAGTTGTAGGCCGAACGCGCGCGGGTCGCGCATGATGGCCGCCACGTCGTCGTCCGTGTAGCGCCGCGTGGTCAGGTTGAATTGGTTGGTCTTGTTGATCAGTTGCACGGTCCGTTGCAGCCCGACCGGGTCGAAGCGGCGCCAGATCAGCTTCATCTCCAGGCTGCGCAGATAGGACGGCAGATCCGTCGCGGTTTCCTTCAACGCATCCCGCGCCCGGTTGGCCTGATATTGCGTGGACCGCGCCCGGTCGTCGTCCGTCACCGCCAGCGCCTCGAAATAGCCGGCGTCGGCCAGCACGCGCGGATAGGTGGTCGGGTCGTCCGAGATTTCGGGCACCGCGACCATCGGCAATTCCTGCCGGACCAGCGCACGCTCGAACGGGTTGTCGTCCACGAACACCAGCGCGTCGAGGCCGATGTTCAGCGCCTCGGCGATGGCGCGGATATTTTGCGCCTTGTCGGACCAGTTGGCGACGAAGCAGGCGATGTCGGCGCGCCGCAGCACCATCTCCGGGTGTTTGTCGAACGGTTCCAGCGCAGGCGCCTCGTCGTTTTTGGAACACACGGCCAGAATCACGCCCCGTCGCGACAATTCGCGCGCGTAATCCTGGAATGCGGAAAAAGCCTCGCCGAGCGCGCTGCCCTGGCCCAGCACCAGCCCCTCCGGCCCGTCGTCGCCGATCACGCCGCCCCACAGCGTGTTGTCGAGGTCCAGAACCAGCGCCTTGAACGAGCGGCCTTGCTTGGCCGCGATCAGGCGGCCCACGAGGTCGCCATAGAGCGGGGTCGCGGCCAAGGCGACTTCCTGTTTGGCGCGGTGCCACATGCCCCCGTCGTGCCACGCATCCAGCCCGTCCAGCGCCGCATGCCGGTCGAGCGCCAGCAGATCGACGCCCTCGGCATCCGCGCGGGCGCGCAATTCGCCGGTGACACGAGACAGAAAAGCGGCGCGGGAGCCGGCCAGCCGCTGCTCGTTCTCGCCGAGCAGCGTCGGATGCACCGGCAGCGGCAGTTGCTGGACGATGTGGCAGCCGAACGCCTGCCGCAGCCCGTGCCAGCAGGCGACGACGCGGGCCACCACCTCGTCCAGCGCCCGTGCCGCATCCTCGGGCGCCATCGCGGCGGTCACTCCGGCGGCGAGATGGTGCCCGTCCAGCGCCAGCAGCGCCGTGGTCGGCTTGAAGTCGTGCAGCGGCGACGCGGGATCGCCGATCTCCTGCCAGTATTGGCCGTACTCGTTCTCGTATGTTTCGATATGGATGCCGCGCCGCAGGCCCCCGACGCGGATGCCGGCGTGCAGATGCGCGAGCGTCGCCGAGCCGAGCACTGCCAGCCTCACCGGCCTGGTAGCCCATCCGGTCGGTGGGCTCGTCCCGAGGCGGGCGCGTACGGTGGCATCGAGCGCGTTGGTGCGAACGAAATCCAGTCGCAGATTGGCGAGTGCCACCGCGCCGTTCCACGCCGGCTCGGCGGCAAATGCCGCCAGCCGGGGGCGCCAATCCTGTGCCTCGGGCAGCCAGTGCAGTCCCGCCAATTGCGCCCAACTCCCCGATCGAAGCCGCCGCTCAGCCGCCCAGCACCCGCGCGGCTTCCGCCGCCGCGAGGAACAGATGGTAGGGCGTGCTGCCCGGCAGCGTGATCTGTTTCGGCACGCCCTCCCGCGACATCGTCTCGACCCAGCCGTGCCGCTCCGGGCGGAGGAAATCGCGGAACAGATGGGCGATCAGCCGGCCGGGTTGCCCCTCCGGCACGCTCTGGCCGGCCTCGATCCGTGCCGTGTGCGCCTTGATCGCCTCCGTCACCGGCCAGATGCGGCGCGAGGTCAGCAGCGGCGCGCCGGCGCGGTCGATCTGGTCGTGGATGCCGCCGTGCTCCGGGTCATAGCCATGCCGGTCGGCCATCGCGAACAGGCGGTCCGACGCGTCCGCGACCGGCGCCGTGCCGCCGGCCGCCCGGTAACGCTCAAGCAGCCACACCCACTCGAAATGATGCCCGGCCTCGACGATGTGGCCGTGCTCCGGATGCGGCTGCCAATCGGCGGCAAAATGTTCGCCCAACGTGGCCGTCGCCGGGTCGTGAAAATGTTTTAGAAACAACCGCACCAGCCGATCCGCCTCGCCCAGCCAGCGGCTTTCGCCGGTCGCGTCGTGCAGCGCCAGCAATCCTTCCAGCAGATGCATGTGCGGGTTCTGCCGGCGGATCGAAGCGTCGGGCGCCCAGCGTTCGTCCGCCTTGTCCCAGAACCCGCCGCCCGGCGCGGCCATGTGGACCGTCAATTCGTCGTAGGTCGCCGCGGCGAGCGGAATCGCGTCCGGCAAGGAAAACGCGCGGTGCAGGTAGGCGAGCGCGAACAGGACGAAGGCGTGGGTGTACAAATCCTTGCTCTTGTCGGTCGCCTCGCCGGCCTCGGTGGCCCGAAAATACCAGCCGCCGCGGGCGGGGTCGCGATAGGTGCGCTTGACGAACTCGTAGCCCCGCAGCGCCGCCTCCTGCCCGCTCGCATCGCCCAGCAGCGCCGCGTGCGACAGCACGTACAATTGCCGGCACTGCACCATCAGCCGCTTGGTGCCGACCGGCACCGGCCGATGCGTGTCCGGGTCGAGCTGCTCGAAAAACCCGCCATGCAGCTTGTCCGCGAACCGGTCCCGGCACAGCGGCACCAGCGTTTCGAACGCGAAGCGGCGATAGGCGGCAACGGGCGTTTCGGTCATGGCAGGCTCCGACG
Organism: Solirubrobacterales bacterium 70-9; assembly: GCA_903970625.1. Classification (GTDB taxonomy): domain Bacteria; phylum Pseudomonadota; class Alphaproteobacteria; order Acetobacterales; family Acetobacteraceae; genus CAJCJG01. Next base: position 8,360 of record CAJCJG010000370.1, read on the forward strand.
GATCACGCCTCAGGACAGCACGACGGCAAGGCCGCGTTGCACCCCGGGGCGGGCCAGCATCGTCTCGTACCAACGTTTCACATTCGGAAATTCGCCCAGATCGACCTGATGCCGCTCGTGCCGCCACCCCCAGCCGAGGATGGCGAAATCGGCCACGGAAATGTCACCGGCGAAAAACTCCACGTTCGCCAGCCGCCGGTCGGCGACGCCGTAGAGGCGCCTGGTTTCCGCGCTGTAGCGCGCCAGCCCGTAGCGCTGGTCGGCGGGGTCTTTCACGGTCAGGAAATGATGCACCTGTCCCGGCATCGGCCCGAACCCGCCCATCTGCCACATCAGCCATTCCAGCACCGGCACCTGTGCGCGCACGCTCTCCGGCCAGAACCGGTTGGTCTTCTGTGCCAGATACAGCAGAATCGCCCCCGATTCGAACACGCTGATCGGCGCCCCGTCCGGCCCGTTCGGGTCGATGATCGCGGGAATACGGTTGTTCGGGCTGATCGCCAGGAAGTCCGGGTTGAACTGCTCGTTCTTGGTGATGTCCACCACGCGGACGGTGTAGGGCAGCCCCATTTCCTCAAGTGCCACGCTGATCTTGCGCCCGTTCGGGGTGTTGTATGCCCAGAGTTCGATGGTCATGCGCCGCGCCCTCCGCGTGTGTGCGGCGCACCATCCTTGGTTGGCCCGGCCGGTGCAAGCAATGCGATGGACAGCGCCCCCCGGCCGCTGGCATCTGTGCGCCCCGCCGCCAGGAGTCCCGTATCGTGTCGGACCCACAACCGTCGCTGACCCCCGCGCAAGCCGTCGACCGGCTGGAGGCGCTGCACGCCGAGGCGGTGGCCGCCGTCCGCACGGCGCTGGCCCGCTTCGTCAAGGAAGGCGTGCCGCCGAGCCCCGAGGAACGCTCGCGGTTTCGCTATCCGGAACTGCGGGTGACATGGCAGCCGACCGGCCCCGCGCCGATGCCGCGCCGCGCGTGGGCGAAATTTCAGGCGCCCGGCACCTACGCCACCACCGTCACCCAACCCGCCTTCTTCCGCCGCTATCTGTTGCAGCAACTGGAACCGTTGGTCGCCGAATACGGCGCCACCGTGCAAGTGCGCCCGAGCGCGCAGGAGATGCCCTACCCCTACGTGCTGGAAGGCGGCGACGAACTGTTCCAGGGCGAGATTTCTCCCGGCGACCTCGCCCGCTTCTTCCCCGTCCCCATGCTGTCCGAAGTCGGCGACGAAATTGCCGACGGGCTGTGGGCCACCACCACCGGCGAACCGCTGCCGCTGGCGTTGTTCGACGCGGTGCGGGTGGATTATTCCCTCCGCCGCCTGATGCACTACACCGGCACCGACTGGCGGCGCGTGCAGCCATGGATTCTGCTGACCAACTACCAACGCTACGTCGAACAATTCGTCCGCCTCGGCCTCGCCGATCTCGCCAAGCCGGACGGCGTGTACGACCGCCTGGTGCTTCCCGGCGGCGCCGAAGTCACGCGCGACGACAGCGCCGACGAGGCGGCGGCGAAAGTCGCCAACGCGCCGTGGCACCGTTTCCAGATGCCCGCCTACCATTTGTGCCGCGCCGGCAGTCCGGATGGCGTGACCATCGTCAACATCGGCGTCGGCCCGTCCAACGCGAAAAACATCACCGACCATCTGGCCGTGCTGCGCCCGCATTGCTGGCTGATGGTCGGCCATTGCGGCGGCCTGCGCCAAAGCCAGGTGATCGGCGACTACGTGCTCGCCCACGGCTATCTGCGCCGCGACAAGATTCTCGACGATCTGGTGCCCCCGGAAGTCCCGGTGCCGGCGCTGGCCGAAGTGCAGGTGGCGCTACAACAGGCGGCCGAGCGCGTCACCGGCCAACGCGGCGACGAACTGAAACGCCGCCTGCGCACCGGCACCGTCGTGACCTACGACGACCGCAACTGGGAACTGCGTTGGAGCCAGGAACGACGCCGCATAAACCTTTCGCGGGCCATCGCCGTGGACATGGAAAGCGGCACCCTCGCCGCCCAAGGCTACCGCCTGCGCGTCCCCTACGGCACGCTATTGTGCATCTCCGACAAACCCCTGCACGGCGAAATCAAACTGCCCGGCCCCGCGAGCGCCTTCTACCAGCGCGCCGTCGGCGAGCATCTGGCCATCGGTCTGGCAACGCTGGACATCCTGCGCGGCCAGTTGACCGGGCTGCACTCACGGAAACTGCGGAGTTTCGACGAGCCGGTGTTTCGGTAGGCACCGCTTCTCCCTCTCCCCTTGTGGGGAGGGCAATCGCATATGCCAAAACCATAGCTTTACCGTCATGGCCGGGCTTGACCCGGCCATCCACGGGGTGCGGCTGCCGCCGAATTTGGGGCCTGTTTTCCGAGGTTCCAACACCTTCCAGCGGGACGGCGTGGATGGCCGGGTCAAGCACGGCCATGACG
>CAJCJG010000371.1 GCA_903970625.1 Solirubrobacterales bacterium 70-9
CGAGTTCGTCCGCCGAGAGGAACGCCATGAACACGCGGCCGGTGGCGCTGAACAGCAGCGGCATCACCGAGCCGACGCCAACATTGGCCACTACCGGCGGGCGGCCCGGAAACCATCGCACGCAGACGGCGCCGGCCTCGCCCCAGACCGACAGCAGCGCGGTGCGGCCCGTGTCCTCCACGAACCGTTGCAAGGCGGCTTCCGCACGGGCGAACGGGTTCAGGCGGGCGAGCGCGGCGACGCCGATGCGGATGACACCGGGGCCGAGATCGTAGCGGGAACTGGAATCCTGGACCGCCATACCCGACGCGACGAGGCTTTGCAGATAGCGGTGGGTCTGGCTCGGCGACAGGCGGGCGCGGGCGCCCAGCGCGGTCAGCGTCGCGGGACCGCCGTGGGCCGCAAGCGTCGCCAAAACTCGCAGGCCGGTCTCCACGGACTGGATACCACGTCTTGGCTTGGCGCTTGGGGTTGCGTGGCTATCATTCATTACAACTCACTATTGCGTGAGTTGAAACAAGCATCAAGTGCGGGTTGGGGATGATTCCGCCATCGTATCCGCTATCCGGGCGGCGGCGGCTTGGCGGCACTGTCCGTGAGGTACTTGGCCGCGAGTTCGTCGCGCAAGCGTTGCAGTTCCGCTTCCCGTTCGCGTGCGATTTCCTGGGCCAATTGCCGGCGCGGGCCGCGCTCGCGCAGCCAGCGTCGGATATCCGTCCAGAAAAACCACGCCCACGCGAACACGACCAGCAGCACAAACAGAATGGCGAATCCGAGCCCAGTCAGGGTCATATGGACGATCATCGTGCGGGCGTCTCCACAGCGGCCGGGCGCCTCAGGAGATGGCGGCCGCTTTGGCCTGCCGGCGGCGGGCGTGCAGGATGAATTCGGTGTAGCCGTTGGGCTGTGCCGCGCCCTGAAAAATCAGGTCGCGGGCGGCCGCGAAGGCGATGCCGCCGAAGCCGGGCGCCATCGGCGTATAGGCACGGTCGCCCGCGTTCTGCCGGTCCACGATCGCCGCCATCCGCCGCAGAGTCGCTTCCACCTGTTTCTCCGTGACGACGCCGTGGCGCAGCCAGTTGGCAATGTGCTGAGAGGAGATGCGCAGCGTCGCGCGGTCCTCCATCAGGCCAACGTCGTGAATGTCCGGCACCTTGGAGCAGCCGACGCCCTGGTCGATCCAGCGCACGACGTAGCCCAGAATGCCCTGCGCGTTGTTGTCCAGTTCCAGTTGCACATCCGCCTCCGACCAGTTCGGGCGGTCTGCCAGAGGGATGCTGAGGATCGTGGCGCGCTCGGTGGGCGTGCGGGCGGCGAGTTCGGTCTGGCGCGCGGCGACATCGACGTGGTGGTAGTGTAGCGCATGCAGCGTGGCGGCGGTGGGCGAGGGCACCCACGCGGTGTTGGCGCCGGCCATCGGGTGTGCGCTCTTGGTTGCCAGCATGTCCGCCATCCGGTCCGGCGCCGCCCACATGCCCTTGCCGATCTGCGCCCGGCCCCGCAGCCCGCAGCCGAGCCCGACATCGACGTTGTTGTTCTCGTAGGCCGGCAGCCACGCGGTGTCCTTCATCTCGTCCTTGCGGACCATGGGGCCTGCGGCCATCGACGTATGGATCTCGTCGCCGGTGCGGTCGAGGAAGCCGGTGTTGATGAACACCACGCGCTCGGCAGCCGCATGGATGCAGGCGGCGAGGTTGACGCTGGTGCGGCGTTCCTCGTCCATGATGCCCATTTTCATCGTGTTGCGCGGCAGGCCAAGCAGGTCTTCGACGGCGGCGAACAGGCCGGACGCCCACGCCACTTCCTCCGGCCCGTGCATCTTGGGCTTGACGATGTAGATCGAGCCCGCGCGGCTGTTGCGGATGGGACCGGTGGATTTCAGGTCGTGGATGGCGATCAGGGCAGTGACGGCGGCGTCCAGGATCGTCTCCGGAATGTCGTCGCCGTCGTCCTGCACGATGTCGGTGTACATGTGGTGGCCGACATTGCGCACCAGCATCAGGCTGCGGCCGTGCAGCGAGAGGGTGCCTCCGGCGGGGGCGGTGTAATTCCGGTCCGGCGCCAGCCGTCGCTCCATGACGCCCGCGCCCTTGGCAAACGTGGCCGAGAGCGTTCCGTTCATCAGGCCGAGCCAGTTGCGATACACCGCGACCTTGTCGTCGGCATCGACGACGGCGACGCTGTCTTCCAGGTCCATGATCGTCGAGATCGCGCTTTCGATCACCACGTCGTCCAGGCCCGCGGGGTCGGCGCGGCCGATGGGGTGGTTGCGGTTGATGTGCAGTTCGACGTGCAGGCCGTTATGGGCGATCAACACGACGGAGGGCGCAGCCGGGTCGCCCTGATAGCCGGCGAACTGCTCCGGCTTGGCGAGGCGGGCGGGGCCCGCGGCGCGGCTGACCAGAAGTGTGCCGTCGGCGATCGAATAGCCCGTGGCTTCGGCATGGCTGGCACCCTCCAACGGCGCGGCCTCGTCGAGAAACGCCTTCACCCGTTCGACCACCAGCGCGCCGCGCGCTGCGTTGTAGCCAGGGCCGCGCGCGGCCGCCCCCTCGTCCGGGATCGCGTCGGTGCCGTAAAGCGCGTCGTACAGGCTCCCCCAGCGGGCGTTGGCGGCATTCAGCGCGTAGCGGGCGTTGCTGACCGGCACCACCAGTTGCGGGCCGGCAATGCTGGCGATTTCCGGGTCGATGCCGGACGTGGCGACGGCGAATTTCGGGGGCAGCGGCACGACGTAGCCGATTTCGGCGAGGAAGCGCAGATAGCCGATGCGGTCGAACGCCTGGCCGCGCCGCGCCTCGTGCCAGCCGTCGATCTTGGCCTGGAGGGCGTCGCGCTTGGCCAGCAACGCGCGGTTACGCGGCGCGAACTTGGCGACGATGGCGGCAAAGCCGTCCCAGAACCGGTCTTCGGTGACGCCCGTGCCGGGCAGGGCCTCGTCGGCGACGAAGATCGCCAGTTGCGAGGCGATCGTCAGCCGGCCGAATGCTGTTTCGCGCATCGTCGTGTCCCCATGCCGCTTGCCCGCCTTTCTTGTTGATGATTGCGGCGTTGTCGAGGGCCTTGCGCGCATCACGCCTCCCCCTGCGACTCCCGGAATGCTTTGTATGCCGCGCGGGTTTCCGCGTCCGGCGGGTAGGTGCCGGGCAGGCGGGCGCCGGCCTGGATGCGGCCGAGGAGCCATGCCTCTAGCTGCTCCTGTTCCTCGGCGTTCAGCGCAATGTCCTCCGCCATATGCGCGGGCACGACGACGACACCGTCCGCGTCGCCCACGATCAGGTCGCCGGGATAGACGGCGACGCCGCCGCACCCGATCGGCACTTGCAGGCTGGTGGCATGGTGGGCGACGAGGTTCAGCGGAGCCGCCGGGCCGGCGCAATAGACCGGCATCGCCAGTTGCGCGATGGCGGCGCTGTCGCGGATACCGCCGTCGCTAACCATGCCGGCGACGCCGCGCTTCAGCATCCGCGTCATCAGAATTTCACCGCCCGAGGCGGCGGCGGCCTCGCCCCGGCAATCGACCACCAGGATGTGGCCGGCCGGAATGGTCTCAACGGCCTTGCGCTGGGGATGCTCAGGATTGGCGAAACCTTCCATGACATCGAGGTCTTCGCGGGCAGGGATGTTACGCAACGTGAAAGCGGGGCCGACCAGGTTGGCGCCGTAGCTGCCGAGCGGGCGGACGCCGCGCATGAAGCGGCTGCGCAGGCCAAGCTTGAACATCTGCGTCGTCAGCGTCGCCGTTGACACACGGCGCATCCGGGACAGGCAGATGTCGCTGAATCCCGTCATGCCGGCACCTCCATTCTTGCGGGCCACGCGACGGCGATGGCGAGGCCACCCATCGTGCGGTAAAGGAATCGAGGGCAGTTGGGAAGTCTGGCGCGTCGAGAAGGGGAATGTCATGCGTGCAGCATATTGTCTGATCGCGTTGGGGCTGGCCGTCGCGGCGGCGCCGGCCTGGGCGGAGGGGCTGGCGGTCAAGACCGGACTGTGGGAGGTCACGTCTTCGGGCGGGCCGCCGGCCGGGGCGATGCCGCAAATTCCGGCCGATCTATTGTCCAAACTGACGCCCGAGCAGCAGGCGATGGTGCAACAGCGCATGGCTGCCGCCCCGGCGCCCCGCCCGGCAGGGGCGCGAAAAATCTGCGTCACGCAGGCGATGCTGGACAAAGGATTTACCGGCCCCGATGCCGGCCAGACCTGCACCCGCACCGTGGTCGGCAGAAGTTCGACCGAGATCGATGCGCGCGTGGTCTGCACCGGCGAGCATCAGGCAACCGGCACGTTCAAGATCGAGGCGGCGGACGCCACGACGGTCAGTGCGGTGGTGGACATGCTGGCGACGACGAAGGACGGCAAGACGATGCCCTTCCATCGCACCATGCAGGGCAAGTGGCTGGCCGACGATTGCGGGGACGTGAAACCGCGGGAGTGACACGCGGTGGCGTCAGGCCCCGGCCAGATGCCCCAGCAACCGCGCATGGCTGCGCATGCCCTGGCGGAAACAGCGCAGTTCGAATTTCTCGTTCGGGCTGTGGATTTGGTCGTCGTCCAGGCCGAAGCCCATCAGCAGGCTGTCGATTCCGAGGACGCGGTGCAGCGACCCCACCACCGGGATCGAACCGCCAGCGCCGATGAGGACGGCAGGGCGGCCATATTCCTCGGCCAGCGCAGCCCGCGCGGCGGCGACATACGGGCTGTCGAGCGCCACCGCGAAGGCCGCGCTGCCGCCGCCGGTGATTTCCAGTTTCGCGTCGGCAGGCATATTGTCGCGCATGAACTGTTTGAAGCTCGCCACCACCGCGTCCGGATTCTGGCCGGCGACCAGCCGGAAACTCACTTTAGCGCCGGCCTCGGAGGCGATGACGGTTTTGGCGCCCGGACCCTGGTAGCCGCCCCAGATGCCGTTGATGTCGCACGTCGGCCGTGCCCACAGCCGCTCCAGCCCGCCGCGCCCAGCCTCGCCGGAGGGGATGCTCAATCCGATATCGCCCAGGAATTTTTCCTCGCTGAATCCCAGCGAGGCCCACTGCGCCGCCTGCTCGGGCGGCACGTCGGCGATGCCGTCGTAGAAGCCGGGCAGGGTGATCCGCCCCGTCTCATCGCGCAGTTTGGCAAGCACGGTCGTCAACGCATTGATCGGGTTCAGCGCGGAGCCGCCATACATGCCGGAATGCAGATCGCGGCTGGCTGCTTTGAGCGCGACCTGCATATAGACGAGGCCACGCAAGGCGGTGGTCAAGGCCGGGGTGTCGATGTTCCACATGCTGGTGTCGGAAATGACGGCCACGTCGGCGTGCAGTTCGTCGCGGTTGGCGTGCAGGAACGGTTCGAGGTTGACGCTGCCGACCTCCTCCTCGCCTTCGATCAGCACGGTCGCCTGGACCGGCAGCGAGCCGGTTTCCTCCACCCAGGCCCGCATGGCGCCGAGCCACATGGCGACTTGCCCCTTGTCGTCCACCGCGCCGCGCGCGACGACGCGGGGGCCGCGCGGACCCTCGACCACCGAGGGCACGAAGGGCGGGCTGGTCCACAAATCGAGCGGGTCGGCGGGTTGCACGTCGTAATGGCCGTAGAACAGCAGATGCGGTGCATGGCCGCCGGGGCCGGGATGGTGCGCGACGACGACGGGGTGGCCCGGGGTCTCGCGCAGGGAGGCGGTGAAGCCGAGGCTTTCGAGGTCGCTGCGGGCGAACTCGGCGGCGGCGCGGCAATCCGGCGCGTGGGCGGGTTGGGCGCTGATGCTTGGGATGCGCAGCCAGTCGAGCAGCCGAGCCCGATGAGCGGGAAATTCCGCCTCGATCCGCGCCAACACCTTGTCCGTCTCCGCCATGCCGCCCTCCCGACCTGCGCACCCGCTATAGGCGGGAGCGGTGGCAGGGCGCCAGGGGCCGTGGGCGGGGCCGTCATTGTTTTCGCAGCCGGCGGTTGCGGCGCGGGTTGCCGTCCGCCGACTCTAACCAATATCGGTTGCGTTCATATGACGGCATCCGACCGCAAGGGGAACGCGAATGGGCGACTACACGGGGAACGGGTGGACGTTGCAAGAGCAGAATTGGCCGGAGGCAAAGACAGTTGTTTTCGCGCGCGCATTGCTACGGGCATTGACATCGACCACAACCACCAATGGGCACCGCCTAGCTGATCTCGCCGAGGGGTTGGCGGCGGCCGGTCTGCCGGCCAGGGACCCGCTGATCCAACCGGCCCTGCGCCTGCTGATGGACAAAGGGTGCATCGCCAACCTGTCGCCGTTGGCAGACGGCGGTGTGGTGATGACGGTGACGGGGCTGGGTTTCGACGGCCCGCTCTGTATCGTCCCGCCGGAGCCTTAGCCCGTCTGCCTCTGGGAACCGATGCACGACTCTTCGGCCAGATCATGTGCCACGCGTGCCAGCGCGGCCTCAATGGTGGGCACGATGTCGGCCAGCCCCGGCCAGAGGCGCACGGCGACATTTCCAGTGGGGGTTTTGTGGACGAGCCAGCAGGGATCGTCCGTCCCCGTCGGCGCGATCTGGAGCGCTTCGGTCAGGAAAGTGTGGCCGAGATCAAAGTGCGTGGACACGCCCTGCGCCCGCATGGCCGCCGACCACGCGGCGATGATGTCGAGCTCGTGCGGTGCGAAAGCCGGGGCCGTGAGGTAGGGGGAATGCGGTGCCGTCGCGGGGGCCGGGGCGGCATGGAAGGTTGATGGCATCACACAAAACTCCGGATCGAACCGACTTCGCGCGTTGGCTTTGTGCGCCTTGAACGTGCCGTCACGAGGTGATCTCTGGTCATTGCTGGTCTATTTGCAACTCGCGGATCGACTGGCGTCGCAACTGTGGATTCTTTGTCGCCAAGTCATTGCAGGGCAAGCAACGCGCGTGCGGTGACGTTTCACTCTAGCAAGATTACGGACAATGAAAGAATTATTTCGTGTTACGTTACATCAGTTCTTCCGCTGCGCTTCAGAGACAATATCATATTGGCGCTTAAGTGTAAGCCCCGGAAACTACCTACGCCGACGCCGCTCGACCTGCCCTACTGGTACGCTGTATCAACGTCACGCACGAAACTCGGCGGCTATGCATCGCCAGGAATGTCGGTCGAAACATCACAAATTCGCGCGCGCGGCGGAAAAGGGCAGCACACCTGTGCCATTCCGCGTTGACGGCGATCTATCGGAGATTACCGTCCCGCCTCCGCTCGGCAAAGGAGTGCCCGCCCGTGGCCGTCTCGCCCATCCGCCAGCTTTGGCGCCTGCTGCCGCTCGCCGCCCTTTATGCGTGCGCGCCGGTCGGGCCGAACAGCCAGGCACCGAAACCGCAATGGTCGCCGGTGTCTTGGTTGACCGGCCATAAGCCGGCCAAGCCGCAACAGGCGCCCGCCAGCGTGCCAGCCGAGGCACCGGTGGACCCGACCTGGTGGGCGCTGTTTCACGACGAGGAACTGACCAGCCTCGAAAGCCGGGTCGCGGCGGCCAACTTCGACGTCAAGGTCGCGGCGCTGCGGTTGCGCGAAAGCCGCGCGATGCTCGGAGTGGCCGAGGCCGCCGAGCTGCCGACCCTGGAAGGCACCGCCGCCTATTCGCGGCAGCAACTGAGCCAGAAAGGCATCCTGTCGCTGGAGGGCAACGGCGTCTCCACCGTGCCGACGCCCAACACCGGCGGCGGCACCGCCACACCGAATACCGGCATTTTCCAGCCATTCAACCTGTTCCAGTCCGGCTTCGACGCGACGTGGGAGATCGATTTCTGGGGCCATGCGCGGCGCCAGATCGAATCGGCCGAGGCTCAGGCGACCGCGAATGCCGAGGCGGAGCGCGATGTGCTGCTGCGTGCGCTCGCGGAAGTGGCGCGGGACTACGTGCAGTTGCGCGGGGTGCAGCGGAATATCGAGATCACCGAGCGCAATCGACAGAACGCGGAAAAAAGCCTGGCACTGACCAAGCAGCGGGCCGAGGGCGGGTTGACGACGGACCTGGACGTCGCCAACGCGGCGGCCCTCGTCGCCAGCATCGCCGCGGAGCTTCCGACACTGGAGGCGCAGCGGGACGATCTGATCGACGCCATCGCATTGCTGCTGGGCCAGCCGCCGCAATCCCTGACCGCCGAGCTGGAGGGGACAAAACCGATCCCCCCGGTGCCGCCGCGCGTGCCGGTGGGCGTGCCCTCGGAACTGGCCCGTCGCCGGCCGGACATACGGCAGGCGGAGGCGAACCTTCACGCGGCGACCGCCGACGTGGGCGTGGCCGTGTCCGACTTCTATCCGCGCATCACGCTGACCGGCAGCGTCGCGGTGCAGGCCACGCAGTTGAAGCAGTTCAGTACCTGGGGTGAGGCCACGACATGGTCGTTCGGCCCATCGCTGACCTTGCCGATTTTCGAGGGCGGGCGGCTGCACCGGACGCTGGAACTGCGCAAGGCGCAGCAGCAGGAGGCGGCGATCGGCTACCAGCGCGCGGTGCTTGGTGCGCTGCACGAGGTCGATACCGCACTGACCGACTACGCGGCGCAACAACACCGGCGCGACGCGCTGCTGGTCGCGGTCGAACAGAACCGCCGCGCGTTGACGCTGGCCGAGGAACGGTATGCGGACGGCGTGGCGGATTTTCTCGCCGTCTTGGACGCGCAGCGCAATGTATTGGCCGCCGAGCAGCAGGAAACGGACAGCACGACGCAGATCGCCACCAATCTTGTGTCGCTGTACAAAGCCCTGGGCGGCGGGTGGCAGACCGACCTTCCTGACGTGGCCGAGCCGCCAAAACCGGCGGTGACGCTGGATACGCTGTTGGAATAGGAACGTAAAAATGTATTCCGGCCCGATCATCGACCCGCATATTCATCTGTGGGACTTATCCATGGGCACGCACGCTTGGTTGCAGCCGGCCGAGGGCGGGGTGCAGGCGCTGGGCGGGTTGGACAAGTTGCGGGCCGACTTTCTGGTGGCCGATTATCTTCGCGATTCGGCGAAGCAGCCGATCGAGGCGGCCGTGCACATCGAGGCGCTGTGGGACCGCGCGGACATCGTGGGCGAGACGCGGTGGTTGGAGACGCTGGACAAGTCGCGGGGGATCGCCGCGCGCTACGTCGCCGCCGCCCCATTCGGCACGGACGCCGCGGCGCGGATCATCGACGAACAGGCCGCGTTCACCCGCGTGGTCGGCATTCGCGACATTTTGAGTTTTCACCCGACCAACCCGGCCAAGAATTTCGCCCCGCGCGACGGCATTGCCTACGATCCTGCTTGGCGCGCCGACGTGTTTCGCCTCGTCGCGCACGGCCTGTCGCTGGAACTGATGATGTATCCGTACCAGGTCTCCGGCGTGATCGACGTGGCGCGGGCGCACCCTGACTTGCAGATCATTATCAATCATTGCGCGAGCCCCATCGACCGCGACGAGGAGGGGATGACGCATTGGCGGGAGGCGGTGGCGGCGCTGGGGCGGGAGCCGAACATCGCGATCAAAGTCTCGAACATCGGCGCCTACGATCCGGCACCCACGTTCGAGAGCATCCGTGCCGTGGCCCTGCATTGCATCGAGAATTTTGGCACCAAGCGGGCCATGCTCGGCACCGACTGGCCGGTGGCGCGGCTGCACAGCGAATACGACGATATCTGGGACCAGTTCCGGCGCGTGACCGAATCGTTCACTCCGGCCGAGCAGAGCGCGCTGTTCCATGACAACGCCAAACGGTTCTACCGCCTGTAACCACCCGCCTTGACCGCGCCCGGCGCGGCTGTTGTGCTCCCGGTTCGGACGCCGGCGGCAGGATCGGGCTTTGGGAGATGTTTTGCATGACAAGACTGTTTGCGGCACTGGCCGGCAGCGTGCTGGCCGGGTTGGCCGCCATGGCGACGGCACAGGCGAAGGACACGATCACCGTCGGCATGGTGCTGGAGCCGCCGGGCCTGGACCCGACGGCCGGTGCCGCCTCGGCGATCCGTGAAGTCACCTACGCGAACATCTACGAGGGCCTGACGCGCATCGACGCCAAGGGACAGGTACAGGCGGGGCTGGCGGAAAGCTGGAGCATCTCCAAGGACGGACTGACCTATACGTTCAAGCTGATCCGCGGCGCCAAATTCCACGACGACACGCCGTTCGCCTGCAACATCGTCAAATTCTCCTACGAACGCGCCATGGCGCCGGACAGCGTGAATGCGCAGAAGCAGTTGTTCGAGCCGATTGCCAGGGTCGAATGCCCGGATGACGGGACGGCCGTGGTGACGTTGAAGCGGCCGACGGCATTGTTCCTGTTCGACATGGGGTGGGGTGACGCGGTGATGGTGTCGCCGAAGTCCGCTGCGACCAACGCCAGCGACCCGGTCGGCACCGGGCCGTTCAAATTCAAGCAATGGGTGAAGGGCGACCGCGTCGAGATGGTGGCCAATCCGGACTATTGGGGATCGCGGCCAAAACTGTCGGCGGTGACGTTCAAGTTCGTCTCCGACCCGTCGGCGGCGACGGCGGCGGTGCTGGCGGGCGATATCGATGCCTTCCCGCTGTTCCCGGCGCCGGAGGCACTGGACCAGTTCAAGGCGGATGCGCGCTTCGCCGTGCATGTCGGCACGACCGAGGGCAAAACCATCGTCGCGCTGAACAACACCAAGAAGCCTTTCGACGATATCCGCGTCCGCCGCGCGCTGGCCTACGCCATCGACCGCAAGGCGCTGATCGAGGGCGCGCAATCCGGCTTCGGGGCGCCCATCGGATCGCACTATACGCCGGGCGACCCGGGCTACATCGACCTGACCGGCCAGTATCCGTACGATCCGGCGAAGGCGAAGGCGCTGCTGGGGGAGGCGGGGATCAAGCCTGGCTTCACGATGACCTTCCAGTTGCCGCCCCCGACCTACGCGCGGCGCGGCGGCGAGGTGATCGCGGCGATGCTGGATCAGGTCGGCATCAAAGCCAAGCTGGTGCCCATCGAATGGGGCCAGTGGCTGGATCAAGTGTTCAAGCGCACCGACTTCGACGCGACCATCATCTCGCACACCGAGGCGCGGGATTTGGACATCTACGCGCGCGACAAATACTATTTTAATTACAACAGCCCCGAGTACAAGGCGCTGTACAAGCAGTTCGTCGAGGCCGTGGACCCGAAGGTGCAGTCGGATCTGGTGGGAAAATTGCAGCAAAAGCTGGCCGAGGACGAGCCGAATGTTTTTCTGTTCGCGCTGGCCAAAGTCGGTGTCGCGAACGCGAAGATTCGCGGGCTGTGGTACAACGACCCGGTGCCGGCGAACGACATGACGGGGGTGAGTTGGGCGGAGTGAGGCTTCGTTCGGAAGTAGCCGAGTCACCCCGCCGAAGGTCGGGGTCCAGGACCGCGCGAAAGTCGGAGCGGGCGGCCCCTGGATTCCGGCATTCGCCGGAATGACTAAATGGAACTCTTGGTCTCAAACAAGCCCTAAGTAAGCCGGATCAGCCATGCTCGGCTATCTTCTCCGTCGCCTGACGATCCTTCTGGCGACGCTGCTGGCCGCCTCGCTGGTGGTGTTCGTGGTGCTTCAGGCGCTGCCGGGCGATCCGGCGGCACTGATTTTGGGCACCGGCGCGCGCGAGGACACGCTGGCGGCGTTGCGTCATCAACTGGGCCTCGATGCGCCGCTGTGGTGGCGTTACGCGACATGGATCGGCGGGCTGTCCGTCGGTGATCTGGGCACGAGCTTTACCTACCATGTGCCGGTGGCGGAACTGGTGCGGCAGCGTGTGCTGGTCAGTCTGCCGCTGGCGGCGTTCGCGATTGCGCTGTCCACGCTGATCGCGATTCCGGTCGGCGTCGCCGCTGCCGCGAGACGTGGGGGCGCAGTCGATACCGGTGTGATGGGCGTGGCGCAAATCGGCGTGGCGCTGCCGAATTTCTGGCTCGGGCTGCTGCTGATCCTGCTATTCGCGATCCGCCTGCCATGGCTCCCCGCGAGCGGGTTTCCGGGATGGGATGCGGGCGCTTGGGCCGGGTTTCGCGCGCTGATTCTGCCCGCCGTGGCGCTGGCGTTGCCGCAGGCGGCCATCCTCGCGCGCGTCACCCGCGCGGCCGTCATCGACACGCTGGGGGAGGATTTCGTGCGCACCGCGCGCGCCAAGGGGCTGACGCGCCGCGCGGCGCTGTGGCGGCATGCGGTGCCGAATGCGCTGATCCCAGTCGTCACGCTAATCGGGCTGCAATTCTCGTTTCTGCTGGCCGGGACGGTGATCATCGAGAACGTGTTCACGCTGCCCGGACTTGGCCGGTTGGTGTTCCAGGCCATCGCGCAGCGCGATTTGATCGTGGTGCAGGATTTGGTGGTCCTGTTGGCGGGCAGCGTGATTATCGTCAATTTCATCGTCGATCTGGTCGCGGCCTGGATCGACCCACGGCTGCGGCGGGTTGGGGCGTGAGGCTTCGCAGCCGCAGCCTTGTGGTGGGCGCGGTCATCAGCGCGACGATGGTGAGCGTTGCAGGCGTGTCGCTGGCCTGGACGCCGTACCCGCCGACCGCCATCGACATCGTGCATAAACTCGCGGCCCCTTCGCCCACGCATCCGTTCGGCACCGATCATCTGGGGCGCGACGTGCTGTCGATGATCATGGCGGGGGCTTCCAGTTCGCTTTCGGTGGCGTTGATCGCCGTCGTGGTGGGTGCGGGCCTCGGTGTGCCGCTGGGCGCTTTCGCGGCGGCGCGCGGCGGGTGGATCGACGATCTGACGATGCGCGGCTGCGATCTGGCGTTCGCGTTTCCGGCGCTGCTGACAGCGGTGATGATTACCGCGCTTGCCGGCCCCGGCGCGGGGAATGCGATGCTGGCCATCGGCATCTTCAACATTCCGGTGTTTGCGCGCATCACCCGTAGCGCGGCCCGGCAGGTGTGGGGCCGTGATTTCGTCCTCGCGGCCCGCACCGCGGGGCGGGGCGATATCGGGATCACCGTGGTGCATGTGCTGCCAAACATCGCACCGGTTCTGGTCGTGCAGATCACGATCCAGTTTGCGCTCGCCATCGTGGCCGACGCGGGGCTGTCCTACGTGGGTCTTGGCACCCAGCCGCCGTTCCCATCATGGGGCCGGATGCTGAACGACGCCCAAACGTTCATTTGGCGGGCACCGTTGCTGGCGGTGTTTCCCGGTGTCGCGATCACGCTGGCGGTGCTGGGCCTGAATCTGCTCGGCGACGGATTGCAGGACGTGCTGGACCCGCGTTTGCGGCGAGGGCGGTGATGCTGGAGGTGAAAGATCTCGGCGTTGCGTTGACGATGGGCGGGCAATCGGTGCCGGTGCTGTCGGGCGTATCGTTCGTGCTGGACCGGGGCCATAGTGTCGGGCTGGTCGGCGAGAGCGGCAGCGGCAAGTCCATGACGGCGCTGGCGATCATGGGTCTGCTGCCGCCGGGGGCGCGGGTGAGCGGCCGGATCGTGCTCGATGGGCGCGATCTCCTGGCGTTGCCGGAGCGGGAGATGTGCGCGGTCCGCGGGCGGCGGATCGGGATGGTGTTTCAGGAGCCGATGACGGCGCTCAATCCGCTGCAACCCATCGGCGCGCAGGTGGCCGAGCCGTTGCGGGTCCATTTTTCGGTGACGCGGGGGCAGGCGAATGCCCGCGCGAAGCGGCTGCTGGAGCGCGTGGGCCTCGGCAAAATCTCGCCGCACCGCTATCCGCACCAATTGTCGGGCGGCCAGCGGCAGCGGGTGGTGATCGCGGCGGCGCTGGCGTGCGAGCCGGACTTTTTGGTGGCCGACGAGCCGACGACCGCGCTGGACGTGACGGTGCAAGCCCAAATCCTGGCGCTGCTGGCCGAGTTGGCGGCCGAGACCGGGATGGGATTGCTGCTGATCACCCACGACCTTGGCGTCGTCTCCCAGACCGTCGCCGATGTGCTGGTGATGTACGCCGGGCGGGTGGTGGAGCGGGGGCCGACGGCCGGCGTGTTCGGGGCGATGGCGCATCCCTATACGCACGCGCTGTTCGCGGCCCGCCCGTCCGAATCGGGCGGTCGGCCGGTGGCGATTGCGGGACAGGTTCCGGACCCGCTGTACCGCCCGCCCGGCTGCGCCTTCGCGCCGCGCTGCGCGCGAGTGCGGGACGTTTGCGCGACCATGCCGCCGCTGATTGGCGTGGGCGCGCACGCTTGCGCCTGCTTCAACCCGAGGATCGCCGCGTGAGGCTGCTGGAAGTCGCCGGACTGGTGCGCGACTACGCGTTGCCGCGCTCAAACCCTTTTGCGGGGGCGCCCCGGGTGCGGGTGCTGCACGGCATCGACCTGTCGATTCCCGTCGGCGGCAGCCTCGGCATTGTCGGCGAGTCGGGGAGCGGGAAATCGACGCTGGCGCGGACCGTCCTGGCGCTGGAGCGGCCGCAGGGGGGCACGGTGCGGCTGCGGGGCGAGGATTTGTTCGGACTGTCGCGGTCAAAACTGCGCGAGGCGCGGCGACACATGCAGGCGGTGTTTCAGGACCCCTACGGCTCGCTGGACCCGCGCCACACGGTGTTGCGCATCGTCGCCGAACCCATCGCTGCGCTGGAACCGGAGACGACGAAGGTCGAACGGCGGGAGCGGGTGGCGGCGATGCTGGAGGCGGTAGGGCTGCCGGCGGCGGCGGCGCAGAAATACCCACACGAGTTCAGCGGCGGGCAGCGCCAGCGCATCGCGATCGCCCGCGCCCTGGTCACGCACCCGGCACTGATCGTCGCCGACGAACCGGTCTCGGCGCTGGATGTGTCGGTGCAGGCGCAGGTGCTGAATTTGATGCTGGATTTGCGCGAGCGGCTGGGGCTCGCGTGGCTGTTCATCAGCCACGATCTCGGCGTGGTACGGGTCGTCACGGAGCGGGTGGCGGTGCTGCAACACGGGCGGGTCGTTGAGGAGGGACCGACGGCGGAGGTTTTGTCCGCGCCCCGGCACCCCTACACGCAGGCTCTGGTGGCGGCGATGCCGCGCGTGCGGCGGTAAGCCATAGACGAGACAGGTAAGGTCCAGACGGCGCGCGGGTGTCTCCGCGATGGAAGACGTCGTCGGCATAAGCCGTCTTTTGTCTAAATTAAGCTTGCAGCGCTCGAAGCGCGGCACGCGGCCTTACCGTTCTTGCGGCACGACGCTACCTCCGGCACCAGCTTCATCAGCCATTAGAGCATGACCGGACCGATTTGAGTCGGGGGGATTCCGGCGCGGTGCGGGATCTGATTCAAGCTGCTGGCTGGGTTGGAGGCCGGCAGGTCATGGCGAGACCCTATTCATCGGAC
>CAJCJG010000372.1 GCA_903970625.1 Solirubrobacterales bacterium 70-9
ACTCCCGCCGCGCCCGGCGCTACGTCCGCGCATGAACGAACGGAGGCGCACGATGGCGACGGAGGAAGATGGCTGCCGGCTGTATCTGGTGACACCGCCGCACCTCGTGCCGGCGACCTTTTCCCCGCTGCTGGCGGCCGCGCTGGACGCGGGCGACGTGGGCGCGGTGCAGCTTCGCCTGAAGGACATCGACGACAGCGACTTGAAACGCGCCATCGACGTGCTGCGCCCCGTCGCCCAATCGCGCGGCGTCGCCTTCCTGATGAACGACCGGCCGGATCTGGCCGTCGCCCACGGCTGCGACGGCGCGCACGTTGGGCAGGACGACACGCCCGCTCTCGTCGCCCGCAAAATTTTGGGCGACCTGACGCTCGGCGTCACCTGCCACAACAGCCGCGACCTCGGCTTCGCGGCCGGCGAGGACGGGGCCGACTACGTGGCGTTCGGCGCCTTTTTCCCCTCGCCCACCAAGCAGGGCGGCACGGTACTGGCGGAGGTGGAGACGCTGGCGTGGTGGGCGGAGATCGCGCAACTGCCGTGCGTGGCCATCGGCGGCATCACGGCCGAAAACTGCGCCCCGCTGGTGCAGGCCGGCGCCGATTTCCTTGCCGTCGTCAGCGCCGTCTGGAGCCATCCGGAGGGGCCGGCGGCTGGCGTGCGGGCGATGAACGCGGCCATCGCGGCGGCGCAAGACGGCTGACAAAAGTTGGGCGGGTGCCGAAGCACCCGCCCAGGCGTCCGGGCCGAACCACAGGGGGAATGGTTGGCCGGCAGGCGGACCATGCCGATACGCGACGTGGCCTTTTCATAGGTCGCGAGCGCCGCGAAAGTTCCTTCGCAATCGCAGCATTGGCGCGTTCGGCGAACGAAATGGTCAGCCCGGCAGGAGCACCTTGTCGATCACCTGGATCACGCCGTTGGACTGCGTGACGTCGTAGGTCGTGATGTGGGCGATGTTGCCCTTGGCGTCCTCGACGACGATGTTGTGCGGCCCGTTCATCATCACGGAAAGCTTCTCGCCGGCCACGGTGGTCAGCGTTGCCTCGCCCTTGCCGGCCATCACCAGCTTTTGCAGCGCGGCAAAGTCCAGGCGGCCCGGCACGACGTGGTACGTCAGCACCTTCGTCAGCATCGGCTTGTTTTCCGGCTTCAGCAGCGTGTCCACCGTGCCGGCGGGCAGCGCCGCGAACGCCGCGTTGGTCGGCGCGAACACGGTGAACGGGCCTTTGCCCTCCAGCGTGTCCACCAGGCCGGCGGCCTTCACGGCGGCCACCAGCGTCGTGTGATCGGCCGAGTTCACCGCGTTCTCGACGATGTTCTTGCTGGCGAACATCGGCTGGCCGCCGACCGTCACCGTGTTGGACATGGTTGCGGCGGTCGCCACCAGGCTGCCGCCCACCAGAAGCACGGCGCCGAAGGCGGCCGGCATGATCTTGCGCAGGCTCATGAGAAGCGTTCCTTTCCCGCAGGGATGCCCGACGCACCCCCGACCCTCCTGCTACGCGGCAGGCGGGCGCCCGGATGCAGCGCCCCTTACGCGGGCAGCCACAGAACCTGTTCGATCCTATCCGCCCCGGCCGCCAGCATCGCCAGTCGGTCGAAGCCGAGTGCGATGCCGGCGCATGGCGGCAGGCCGCTTTCCAGCGCCGCCAAAAAATCCTCGTCCAGCGGCCAGTCTTGTGCCCCGGTGATCGCATGCCGCCGCGTCCGGTCGGCCATGAAGCGCGCCCGTTGTTCCGTGGCGTCCGTCAGTTCGACGAAGGCATTCGCCAGTTCGATGCCGCAGACGAAAAGTTCGAACCGTTCGGCCACGCGCGGGTCGGCCGGATCGCGCCGCGCCAATGCCGCCTGCGCCGCCGGCCAGTGCGTCAAAAATGTCGGCCGCTCCCGGCCGATGCACGGCTCGACCCGCTCCAGCAGCAGCCGGAAGAACAGATCTTCCCAGCTTTCCCCGTCGCGCAGCTTTGTGCCCGCCTGCGATGCCAAGGCAGGCGCGTCGCCCTCGCTCGCCAGCACGTCGGCGCCGACATGGCGGGAAAAAGCCTCCGCCATCGTCAGTGTCTCGTAGCCGGCCAGATCGGTCGTGGCCCCCCGGCAAGTGACCACGGGCGGCAGCACGGCGCGCAGGAGCGAAAAAGTCTCGGCGATCAGATCGGCCATCGTCGCCCCCGGCCGATACCATTCCAGCATCGTGAATTCCGGCGCATGCAGATCGCTGCCCTCGCCGTTGCGCCAAACCCGGGCAAACTGGAAAATCGGCCCCGCGCCGCCCGCGAGCAGTTTTTTCATCGCAAACTCGGGCGATGTGTGCAGCCATAATTTGCGCCGCGCCCCGTCCGGAAAAACCCGTTCCGTCGCAAATGCGGACAGATGCACTTCCTCGCCCGGCGTCGGCACAGCGTACGGGGTCTCGACTTCGGTGTAGCCGCGCGCCAGAAAAAACGCCCGCACAGCGTGCGTCAGTAACCCGCGCCGCCGCAGGAACGGCAGCCGGTCGGCCAGGCTACCGGCGCTCCAGGCAGGTTGCGGCATTACGGCGCCCACCCTACACGACGCGCCATGCTGCAAAACACCTTGCGCGACGCCGACGCTCTTGCAGCCGCCGGCATGATCGCCTCCGCCGACCGCGACGCCATTGCCGCCGTCGAGGCTCGCTACGCCGTCGCCATCCCGCCCGCCATGCAGGCGCTGATCCACGCGCCGGACGACCCCATCGCCCGCCAGTTCGTCCCCGACGCCGCAGAACTCCTCCTCGCCCCTCACGAACGCCCCGATCCCATCGGCGACGACGCCCTTTCGCCGGTCAAAGGCATCGTCCACCGCTACCCGGACCGCGCGCTGCTGAAACCGCTGCTGGTCTGCCCGGTCTATTGCCGCTTCTGCTTCCGCCGCGAGCATGTCGGCCCGGACGGCGGCCTGCTGACGGACTCCGAACTAGAGACAGCGTACGAATGGGTCCGCGCGCATCCGCAGGTGCGGGAAATCATTTTGACCGGCGGCGACCCGCTGTTGCTGTCGCCCCGCCGCCTCGCCGCCATCGTGGGCGCCCTGTCCACCAT
Source organism: Solirubrobacterales bacterium 70-9 (assembly GCA_903970625.1). Taxonomy (GTDB): domain Bacteria; phylum Pseudomonadota; class Alphaproteobacteria; order Acetobacterales; family Acetobacteraceae; genus CAJCJG01. The sequence goes on from CAJCJG010000372.1 coordinate 3,060, forward strand.
CCCGCACATCGACATTCTGCGGATTCACACCCGCGTGCCGGTCGCCGACCCGGAGCGCCTGAGCGACGCGCTGGCCGGTGCGATGGCTACCGACAAGGCGATGTTTCTCGTCGTTCACGCCAACCACGCTCGCGAGTTGACCGAGGCCGCCCGTACCGCCTTACGCCGCGTGCAGTCGAGCGCCATCCCGGTCCTCGGCCAATCGGTCCTGCTACGCGGCGTCAACGACTCGGCGGAAGCCCTTGAAAACCTGTTCCGCGCTATGCTGTCCGCGCGGATAAAACCGTACTATTTGCACCAGTTGGACCCCGCCCCCGGCACGGCCCGCTTCCACGTTCCCATCGAGGAGGGCCAACGCCTGCTGGCCGCCCTGCGCGGCCGCGTCACCGGCCTCGCGTGGCCGACCTACGTGCTGGACATTCCCGGCGGGCACGGCAAGGTGCCGATCGGGCCTGAGTATCTGGACGGCGACGACGTCCGCGACCCTTGGGGCGGCCGGCATCCGCTGTCATGACGTACGGTGTCATGCCAACCGCACGACACCCTACCCCGGAGAGGTCGCCTGTTTGTATTTGGCAATGTTCATCAGGTGTTTGTCGAGTTCGCCGAGATCCTTGATCGCCTGGTCGCGAATGGCAATCAGATTGTCGCAATAGCCCGTCAGGATGGCCTGCGCGTCCGCGATCTTCTTGGCATCGTCCTTGTTCTTCCCGTCGAGGCCGAAATCGGTCTCCTCGATCGAGTCCTCGAACTGCTTGACGCTGTTCTTGACCTTGGATTCGAGGTTCTGCATGTCGAGAACCTTGGCCTCCAGATCTGCCCGCGCCTTTTTGAAGGCGGTCCACGCCGCTTCGTAGTCGGACGCGGCCTTGCCGATGAACTTCGGCTGCGGGATCTTTGCGTCCTTGCCGAGGATCTTCTGCGCCTTCGCGGCACTCGTGCCCCAATCGTCAGCCATCGACAGCCCCCTGTTTCAGCCTTGCGTTTGTTTCAGCTTGTATTTCCGAAAATCCATGACGTGCTTGTCCAGCTCGTCCAGCCCGTCTATATCGCTCGCCATCAAATCCATCTTGGAACTCGCCCACTCATCGAAATAACCGTGCGCTTCCTTGAGCTTCTTTGCATCGTCCTTGTTCTTCTCGTCCAGGCCGAAATCGTCGTCGTCCAGCTTGTCCACGAACTGCTTCATCGTCAGCTTATGGCTCGCGAGTGCCTTTTGCAGCGCCAGAATCTTGGCCTCGATGTCGTCGCGCGCCTTGTCGAACGCATCGTAGGCTGAAAACACGTCGCCGAACGTCTTTTCGAGCACCTTGTTGTCAGGAACCTTGGCGTCCTTGCCGAGCGCCTTGATCGCCTTCGCCCGCGCCGCATCGAAATTGTTCGCCATCTGAGGCCTCCCGTCGGACTGCTTCGCCGCCTACTTGTCGGTCGGCTTCGGCTTGTATTTCCGGAAATCCATCAGATGCTTGTCCAGATCGTCGAGCGCACTGATGTCGCCGTCGATCTGCTTGCCAAGATCGTCCGACCAGGCGTCGAACAGGGCTTGCGCGTCCTTGATTTTCTTCGCGTCGTCCTTGTTCTTTTCGTCGAGGCCGAAATTCTCGTCGTCCAGCTTTTCCGCAAACTGCTTTATCGTCAGCTTCGCGCCCGCCATCGTTTTCTGCAATTCGAGGATTTTCGTTTCCAGATCGTCGCACGTCTTGCGATAGGCGGCGAAGGCCGAGTCGGTATCCGATTGCAGTTTGGGGATGAATTTTGCGTCCGGAATCTTTGCGTCCTTGCCCAGAATCTTCTGTGCCTTCGCCTTTGCCGATGCAAAATTGTCCGCCATCCTTCACCTCCGTGGTCAACCCGCGTTTATCCGACTGTAACGCCATCCCGCGTGCCGGATGCAAGTCACCAGTGTCGAGAGCGGCCGGATCATCATTATATCGCAACCTATTATTTTTCGCTTGCCCACCCCCGGTCGTCTGGAATAAGAACAAGACATGAACAACCCGCCACTCTTTCCCCCGGCAGAGCGCCTCGGAATCGCCCTGATGGCCCTGATCCGGGCCATCGCGGCCCGGGCCGGGTGGTGGATTCCCAAGTGGGTCATCGCGCTGATGGAGGACCAAGTCCGCGGCCTCGTCGAGGCTCTGTCGCTCCTCGCTGCCGAGGTCGCCGAGCGCAACGCGGCCGCAGCCGAAAAATCCGCCGAAATTGCGTCCCAGGTTGCCAAATCCGGCGCCCGACAGCCCCGTGTATCGGCCACAGGCGGAAAATCCACTCGTGGCGCCCGCCAAAGCGGCGTTGCCAACCAAGGCGCCAACGCCGGGCAACGCACCCCGCGCCCCGGAACTCGGCACAAACCATCCCACCCCCGACGCAGGCCGCCCCAGCGTCCGCCCAACGCGGCGACTGTACCGATCCGCCTCACGGTGGCCTCCGCACAACGCCCTCGATTTTCGAGTTATGCGAAGCCCGCTCCTTGGCACGCCCTTAATGTTACGATCTCAAAACAATAAGCCAAATCGCCCGCCCGCTTGCCGGTGGAAGAAGTTCGGTCTAAGCACCCCGGCCTTACGACACCCACCGAGATCCCAGAATGAAACAGCAGGCGAACCTGATCCGTGCCGGCCAGGTGATCGAGCACGACGGCGCGCGCTGGACCGTGCTGAAGCAGCAGATCATCACCCCCGGCAAGGGCGGCGCATTCATCCAGGTGGAAATGCGCAACCTGAAAACGGGCAACAAGACCAACGAACGCTGGCGCACGGCCGATACCGTGGAGCGGTTGCAGACCGACCAGAAGGAGTACACCTACTCCTACACCGACGGCGACAACCTTGTGCTGATGGACGGCGAGACCTACGAGCAGGCGATGGTGCCGACCGACCTGCTCGGCGACATGGCGCCGTTCCTGCAAGACAACATGCCGGTGACGGTCGATCTGGTCGAAGGCGACCCGGTCGGCATACACCTGCCGTCCACCGTCGTGCTGGAAGTCATCGAAGCCGACCCCGTGGTGAAGGGGCAGACGGCCGCCAGCTCCTACAAACCCGCCAAACTCTCCAACGGCGTGAAAACCAGCGTCCCCCCCTTCGTCGAAACCGGCGAAAAAATCGTCGTCCGCACCGAAGACGCCAGCTACGTCGAACGTTTCAAGGGCTGATATCTTCTCCCTCTCCGCCCCGAGGGGGCGGAGAGGGAGAAGAACAACCGGAAAGCCCGCAATGGCCCCGAATCTCTCCGCGCACATGACCGTGATGCAGAACGCCGTGCAGCGCGCCTCCAAGCGCCTGCTGCGCGACTTCGCCGAGGTCGAGCAGTTGCAGGTCAGCGTCAAAGGCCCCGGCGACTTCGTGAGCCAGGCGGACCTGCGTGCCGAACAATCGCTGCGCGACGATCTGACCAAGGCGCGCCCCGGCTACGCCTTCCTGATGGAAGAATCCGGCGAGAGCGGGTCGGAGAACTGGGCGTGGCGCTGGGTGGTCGATCCGCTCGACGGCACCTCCAACTTCCTGCACGGCATCCCGCACTGGGCGATCAGCGTCGGGCTGGAAAAGCGCCTGCCGGACGGCGGCTCGGAACTGGTGGCGGGCGTCGTCTATGCGCCGACCGTGGACGAGATGTTCTGGGCCGAAAAAGGCACCGGCGCCTTCGTCAACGAACGCAGGTTGCGCGTCTCCGGCCGGCGCGAGCTGCAAACGGCGATGTTCGCCACCGGCATCCCGTTCGCGATCTCCCCCCTCGCCCAGCGCCGCGCCTTCTTGCGCACGCTGGACACGGTGATGCCGCAAGTCGCAGGCGTCCGCCGGTTTGGGGCAGCGGCGCTCGACCTCGCGTGGGTCGCGGCGGGCCGGTTCGACGGATTCTGGGAGTTGCGGCTGAAACCGTGGGACATCGCGGCCGGCATCGTCATCGTGCGCGAAGCCGGCGGCTACGTCACCAGCCCCTCCGGCGGCGACCCGCGTGAGCAGGGTGACGTGGTGGCAGCCAATCCGCATCTGCACCCGGCCCTGTGCGAGGCGGTGCGAGAGGGCGTCGGCGCCGGGTAACTCCGTGCGGCACCGCACAAATTCGGCGCAAGGTTCGTTGAGCACGCGGCTTGCGTCTTGTAGGGTGCGGCCGCCGATGCGCCGTTTTCTCCCCTTTGCCGCCCTGACCTTGGCGATGGCGCTCGGCGCCCGCGCGCCCGCTGCGCTTGCGCAAAGCACGCTCGACCCAAAGGCGCTGGAACAACTGGCGCCGGCCCCCGCCGCGCAGGCGCCGCCGGCCAAACCCAAAGCCGCCCCCAAGCCGGCCAAGGCCGCCAGCAAGCCCGCACCCGCAAAGCCGGCCGCCCCCAAACCGGGTGCG
>CAJCJG010000373.1 GCA_903970625.1 Solirubrobacterales bacterium 70-9
GCCAGCGTCAGCATGATGAACGCCGTCGGCTCGCGCCCGACGCAGATCGCCGCCATCGCGGCCGCCAGCAGGCACGCGGCAGCGATGCCAACCACGGCCGCAGAGGCCATGTCGAAGCCGTGTTTGGCCAGCAGCGCAGCCACGTAGCCGCCGGTGGCGAAGAGCGCCGCATGGCCCATCGAGACCATGCCGCCGGTGCCGACCAGCAGGTTCAGGCTGGCGGCGAACAGCACGAAGATCAGCGTCGGCACCGCCAGCGCCAGCCCCTGCTCGCCGGCCAGCGCAATGCCGCCGACGGCCGAGAGCGACAGCGCGACCAGCACGGCGGGGCCGGCCGCGCGATAGGTGCGGAGCGGCAGCGTGGCCGACGACAGGCTCATTCCGGCGCCCGGAACAGGCCGGCCGGGCGGAACACCAGCACCGCCGCCATCGCGACGAACACGAACGCGACCGCGAAGCGCGGCGCCACCAGGATGCCGAACGATTTCAGCATCCCGAACCCGAGCGCCGCCACCGCCGACCCCCACACGCTGCCGAGGCCGCCCACCACCACCACGGCGAACGCCTCCACCGTCGAGTCCACCCCCATGCCCGGCGAGGCGCCCCCGATGGGCGCGAACAGCACGCCGGCGAGGCCCACCAGCGCCATCGACAGCGCGAACACCGAGGTCATGATCCGCCCGGTATCGACGCCGAGCGTGGCGGCCACAACCCGGTCCCGTGCGGTCGCCCGCACCAGCAGCCCCCAATCCGTCCGTGCGATCAGCAGCCACAAGGCGCCGGCCACCACGACGCCGGCCAGCACGACAAAGCCGTAATAGGCCGGCGCGATGACACCGAAGACATGCAGCGGGAACAGCAGCGCCGGCGGCGTCGAGACCAACTTGGGCGTCAGCCCCCACACCGCGCGCACCAGATCCTGGCCGAGAAACACCAGCGCGATGGTCGGCAGAATCTGCAACAGCACATCGACGCCGTAGAGCCTGCGGAACAGCACCGCCTCCAGCACCGCGCCGATGGCGGCCCACAGCAGCGGCACCAGGACCAGCGCCAGCCAGAACGCCCCCGGCAGTCCGTGCAGCGCCGTGGTCAGGCTGTACGCCGCGTACAGGCCCAGCATGTAGAACGTCCCGTGCGCGAGGTTGAGGACGCGGCAGACGCCGAAGATCAGCGTGAGACCGGCGGCGACCAGGAACAGGATCGCCGCCGACACCAGGCCGCCGAGGATTTGCAGCCCGATCAGCACGGGCTAGTTCGTCTTGGCACGCAGCGAGGCGATCTCCTGCGCGGTCGGCAGATAGGCGGCACTCGGCACGAATTGCGCGTCCGCGAGGCCCGGGCGGCCGTCCTTGGCGTCCCAAGATAGCCGGCCGACCCAGACGCTGACGGTCGCCTGATGGTCGAACGGGCGTACGGTGATCGGTCCCTGCACCGGATCGTCCACCGTCAGCCCCTCGGCGGCATCGACGAACGCCTCGCGGTCGATACGCCCCGCCTTCTCGAACGCGACCTTGACGAACTTGACCGCGACATAGGATCGCAACGCCTCCGACCACGGCAGCGCGCCCCAGCGGGCCTTGTAGGTGTCCACGAACGCCTTCGCACTCGGGCGGTCGGCCGGCGGCGGATAGATGAAATCGCCGGCGGTGACGATGTTCCCGGGAATGTCCTCCTCGCGCAGACCCTCGTTGTTGCCGGGCCAGCCGAGCGCCGGATGCACCGACGGGATTGCCTTGAACAGCCCAAAACTGTTGGCCTGATTGATGAAGCCGATCAGGGCCGGCCCAACGACGCCGCCAAACAGCAGCGCGTCCGGCTGCTTGCCGAGAATCGCCGTGATGTAAGGGGAGAAGTCCGTCGTCTCCACCGGCACCCAGAACTGGCACCCGTCCACCACCGTCGTCGCCGGATTCTGCGCCTTCAGGTATTTCAGCACATTCGGCGTCATGTCGTGCGCGTAGGAAATGTCGAGGCCGATGGTGCACCAGCGCGTGTGCTTGTCCTGCGCCACCCGCTCGGCGAACGGCCCATAGTAGGCGCGCGCGTTGGCGATCAGGCGGAAGAAGTAGCGATGGCCCTTCTCCTCCGTCAGATCGCGGCTGTAGCCGAGGGCGGCGGCGATGTAGGGGATTTTCAATTCCTTGGCGAGCGCTGTCGCCGCATCGCCGTTGTCGGTATTGCCGAGGATGACGCTGACGCCCTTTGCGGCCAGTTCGCGGAACACGCGGCTGGTCTCGGACGCCTGCGAGGTGTCGTCGGCAAAGACAAGTTCCAGCTTGCGGCCGAGAATACCGCCGTTTTTGTTGATTTCCTCGGCGGCCAGGATGTCGCCGTCGTCGCCTTGTTCGCCGAGAACCGCGAACGGGCCGGAGCGCGAAGAAATGACGCCGACGCGCAGCGGCTCCTGCGCGTAGGCCGTGGCTGCGGACAGCACGATGGCTGCGGCGGCAAGAAGGCGGATGGGTCTCATGGTTTGGTCCCGGGCTTCGTGATTTCGGAAAGGTCCGTGCCGACACCGAGCAAGCGGCGGACATTGCCGGCGGCGATGGCCTGCTGGTCCTGTGCGGACAGACCGGCGGCGGCGAGGGCAGCCAGCGTGCGCGCGCGGATGGGCGCGTCGTTGACGATCGGCCAGTCGGTGCCGAGCAGCACATTGCCGGCGCCCAGAACGTCCACGCTCGCGCGGATCGACGCGGGGTGCAGGCCCATCGTGTCGATGAACACGTGCCGGCGCAGCGTCTCGGCCACCGGCGGCTGCGACTCGTCGTCGCCGAGAGCTGCTGCCAGCAACACGCCGCCGAGCGCCAGTGTGGTGACGACGACGCGCAGGCCGGGCAGTGCCGCGAACCGCCCGCTGCGCAGAAGCGCCACCAGTGCGGCCGAATTGACCGTGCCGCGCGCGAGCAGGATGCCGAGTTGGCCGTACGGCGCAAGCTGGCGCGACAGCGCCGGCGGATAGACCGGATGAACGAACACGGGCAGGCCAAGCTCCGCCGCCGCCGTCAGTGTGGGCAGCGCCTCGGGTGCGTCGAGCAGAGTGTCGCCCTTGGCGCTGTTCAGGAACAAGCCGCGCAGGCCCAGGTCTCGGGCGGCGCGATACACTTCGGCGGCCCCGCGTTCGCCCGCGAACGCATCGACCGAAGCAAGACCATACAGCCGCCCCGGATGGCGTGCCACGAGGGCCGCCAGCAGATCGTTTGCGCGCCGCACGGTATCGTCGGCGATGCCGTTCTCCGGCGGTTCGAACAAGGCCGTCGGGATATTGACGACGCGCCCGTCGATGTCGCCGTCGTCGATAGCTTCCAGCAGTGCCGACGGGTCGGCCAGCCGGCGGTTGATCCGCCGCCACGTCACGCGCTCGGCCGGGGCCGCCCGTGCGTTTTCCGCGAGCGGCCAGACCTCGGGGACGTGGTGGCAGTGGAAGTCGATGATCTCGAAGTCAGCAGACTGGCTCATCACAAAAGCCCATGGTTGGGCGGGCGGACGCCGTTGAGCACGAAATTGCCGACATGCTGGTATTTCCAGCGGTTCGGGTCGTGCAGCGTGTGCGTGCGGGCGTTGCGCCAGTGGCGGTGCAGATTGTGCCGGTCGTCGGCGGCACGCGTGCCGGCCAGCGCGAACAGGGCGTTGGCGATCTCCACCGCCACGTCGCCGCCGAACGCCTTCGCGGACGCGACCGCGAGCGACGAAGCAACGGCGGTCTCGGCATTCAGATCCGCCGTCGCGGCATCCAGCGCCCGCCCGGCTTGCGCCAGCAGCGCCTCGGCCGCCGCGAGCCGGACGCCAAGCTGGCCGAATTGCTGGATCAGCAGCGGCTCCTCGGCCGCCGTCTCCAGCCCGCTCTCGAACCACGCGCGCGACGAGGTGCGCACGAAGGCGGCTGCCTCCTCCAGCGCATTGCGGGCGATGCCGACGTCGATGGCCGCGTGGATGATCTGACCGAACGCACCGGCCACCTGCGGCCCGCCGTAGCGCAAATAATGCGGCACGATCCGGTCGGCGGTCAGCACCACATCGGTCAGCCGCGTGGTACCGCTGACGGTCGCGCGCTGGCCCATCGCATGCCAATCCTCGCCGATCTCGACGCCGGGCGCGTGCCGATCCACGTAGGCCGCGACCAGGTGCCCGTCGTCGTCGAGCGCGAAGACCGGCACGAAGGTCGCCGTCAGCGCGCCGGTGCAGTAATACTTCGTGCCATTCAGCCGATAGGTGCCGTCCGGCTGCCGCAGCACGCGGGTTTGCAGCGCATAGACGTTCTTGCTGTCGCGTTCGGACAGGGCATTGCCAAACCGCGCGCCGTTCAGGATCGCCTCGAAGAAGAAACGCTGCTGCGCTTCGGTGCCGTCGCCGCGCACGATATCGACAAAGACGAAGTGATTTTGCGGCACCTGCGCGATAGCTGGGTCGCCGATGGCGAGCAGGCGGAACACTTCGGCGAGCGTGGCGGAGGTCACGTCGGCACCCCCATAGGAGCGGGGAACGGTGATGCCGAGCAGGCCGGTCTGCGCGAGCCGTTCCAGTTCGGCGTATGGCACCGCGCCGCTGCGGTCGCGTGCCGAGGCGCCCGGCGCCAACTCCTCCGCGAAGGCCCGGGCGATCGAGATGGCTTCGGCGTCCGACGCGATACGATGGACGGACGCGGATGCTTCATCACGTCCGGATTGCAGAATTGCCGACATTGTTCACTCCGCCGCTTGCCGGCCGGACAAGGCGCCGAGCGGACGTGCATCGACGAACGCGCCAAGATCGACGGCCGCCGAAATGACCCCGTCCGCCAGCAAGCGATCGTGCTGCAATCGCAGTGCGGCGAGGTTTTGGTCGCTCAGGTCGAGGTCGAGCCGGGCATGCACGTCGGGCGCATAGGCGTGGGCCACGAGATCTTCCGGCAGGCCGGTTTCGTTGGCGATGATCCGCTTGGCCTCCTGCTCGTGGCCCCGCGCCCACGCCGCCGCGCGCTGCACGATCTCCACCAGCCGCGCGGCAATGTCGGGCCGCGAATCGATCAGGGCGCCGCTGATGGTGAACGTCGCGGGATCGTCGTTCAGCACCCGCTGCGCCGCGTCCGGCAGCGCGTCGAGGTCGAGCACCGTGCGCGCGCCTGCAATGGCCTTGACGAGCGGCGCGATGGAGCCGTGGCTGAAGATCGCGTCCACCTGCCCGGTCAGCAGCGCCAAAATCTCCTCCCGCTGATGGCCGAGCACGAAGCGCGAATCCCAGAGCGTGTCGGTGGCGCCGGTGCGGTCCGTGGAATCGTCGACGAAGGTGCGCGCAATCGGCACGTCCACGGCAACGGCGTCGTCCCAGGTCAGCCCTGCCGATTCCAGCGCCACACCGAAGCCGCGCCGGATCGTGGCGCGCCAGAAATCGATCGGATCGTGCAGGCGGCGCGGCACGCTCAACCGCTTGCCCTTCAGATCCTCGGCCGAGCGAATGCCGGACTCCGGCAATGCCAGGACGAGTTTCGCGCTGCCGGTGCGCGACAGCCCGACCACGCGCGGATCGCCACCGCCGGCGCGGGAGACGAGCGGCGGGATGTTACCGCCATGACGTAGCGAATTTTCCTGGCTGTGCCCGAAATGCGATTGCCGAACAGTGCGGTCAGGCGAGGACGCCAGCGAGCGCAGCGCAATTCCGTCGCGGCGGAAGGCTTCCTCTATCCAGCCGAGTTGGACGGCGATGCTGAACGCCGTGGGCACCGGGCAGCGCGTGTACCAGATGGTGTCGAGCGACATGGCGACGGCTCCGTTATCGAGGTCAGGCGGCGGCTTGCAGCCGGCGCACGCGCGGAATGACGTGATGCGCGAAGCGCCGCATCTCGGATTCGAACGGCTGGAACTGCAACATGAACGTCTCGATGCCGAGGGCGTGGAATTCGCGAATGCGGGCCGCAACCGTGTCGTAGCTGCCGACCAGCCCCGCCGCGGTGCCTCCGTTGGTGCCGATATGCGGATTCTTCGCGAAGGTCTGGAACATCACCGCCTTGTGGTCGGCATTGCCGTACAGCGAGGCCAACACCGGCTTGTCCTGCTCGGCGAGCGTCCAGGCATAGGCGAGGTCGGCCTGCGCCTGCGCGTCCGTCTCGCGCGCGATCACGAAGGCGGACAGTCCGAAGCGCACCGGTGGCCCCTGGCGCGGCCGCGCCGCGACATCGGCGATCAGGCTGCGTACATCCTCCAGCGGCTGGCCGTTGATGAACCAGACATCGGCCTTGTCTGCGGCCAGCGCCCGCGCCGGATCGGACTCGCCGCCGATGTAGATCCGCGGCCGCTCGCGATGCCTGTCCTTCGGCCACAATTCGTAGCCGTCGATCTGGAAATGGCGACCCTGGAAATCGACGCGCCGGCCGGAGACGAGGTCGCGGACGATGGTGATCCACTCGCGGCCGTAACCATAGCGGTCGTCGTGCTCGGCAAAGCCGATGCCGGCTTTTTCCAGTTCCGGCTTGAACCATGCGTTGACAAGGTTGATGCCGAAGCGGCCGCCGCTGATCTCCTCGATCTGCAAGGCCATCTTCGCCAGCACGACCGGATGGAACAGATACGGCTTGATCGCCGCGATGATCTCGATCCGCTTGGTCAGGCCGGCGAGTGCCGCGGCAGCGGTCCATGCCTCCAGTTCGTCGTAGCCGTCGCCGAGCGGATTGAGGGTGTGTTGCGCGATCAGCGTGGTGTCGTAGCCGAGATCCTCCGCCTCCAGAATCTGCGCCTTGTTGCGCGCCCACGACGCATCGAACGGATCGTCGGGATGCTGCAACGCGGCCCAGGAGCCGCACACGAGTGCCCACACGCCGAAACGCGGTTGGTTGGCCGACATGGATTTCCTCAGGTGTAGAAAGGATGCGGCGTGATGCGCCCGTTGAGCGCGAAGTTGCCGACCTCGCGGGCCTTGTAGGCAACAGGATCGTGCAGCGTGTGGGTGCGGATGTTGCGCCAGAACCGGTCGAACCCGTAGCGGTTCGCGGTCGCCCGTGCGCCTGTCAATTCGAACAGCCGCGCAGTCACGTCCAGCGACACCCGCGTTGCGTTCACCTTGGCTGCATAGACGACGGCCGCGGCGGCGTTGCGCTCGCCCTCGGTCACGTCGGGGCCGCGCCCGATGGCCTCCTGCAACACGTCGCCGGCATGATCGGCCAGCGCCAGCGATGCCGACAGGTCGGCCACGAGTTCGCCGAGCAGGGCAAGGATGTAGGGGTCCTCGCTCGCGCTATCGACGCCGGACACGTCCCACGGCTTTGTCGTCTCCCGCACATACGCCTTGGCTTCGTCGAGTGCGCCCTCGGCGGTGCCAAGATAGAAATTGACGAAGCTCAGCTGGATCATCGGCGTCACCAACGTCGCGAAGATCGGCTGCGGCCCTGCCGGGCGGTCGGACCCGCCGAGGATCTCCGCCTCCGTCACGACGAAATCGCGAAACTCGACGCTGCCGCTTTCCGTCAATCGCTGGCCGAAATTGTCCCAGTCGCCGTTGGAGGTAAAACCCGCGCGCGAGCGCGGCACCGCGACTGCGGCGATCCGGTCGCCCAACAGCGCCGGCACCACGAGGCGGTCGGCGATGCTGGCGCCGGTGGCGAAGTTCTTGCGGCCGTCGAGCACGAATGCATCGCCGCGCGGACGCAACACGATGGCCGGATCGCGCGGATTGACTACGCCGCCCCAGTACCAATCGCCCGCGACCGACTCGCGGGCCAGGGGCGCGATCTGCTCGGGCAGCGCTTCCACCCACGCAAAATGGCTGTTCAGGTAGTGATAGGCGAGCAACTGGCCGATGGAGGTGTCGCCGCGCGCGACCCGCCGCACAATTTGCAGCGCCTGTCGCCACGATGCACCGCCGCCACCGACGGCAATCGGCTGTGTGACGGGCAGCAGGCCGCTGCGTCGCAACGCCGCCAGCTCTTCGGTCGGTTCACCGCCACGCCGGTCGGCCGCGGCGCCGCGCTGGCGCAGCCATTCGCCCAGCGTATCGGCCGCGGCGATCCAACCGTCCAACGTCGCGCGGTCGGCCTGTTGTTCGAATGGGAACGCCGCCACAGCCGAGGGCGCGTGGCCGCGACGGGCGCTCGGAAAGGGAATTGGGTCCGCCATGGCCGCATAATCTCCACTCAGCGAGTGGTGAATTAGCGGGGAATTTCCAGATAGGCAACCCTACGATGTACGAAATCTAATACACATCATAAACTCGTGATATTCTCCTTCTTCGTTGGCGGCTCCGCGCGTGCGGTGGTCGCAGAGCCGTGGCGGCAGCCTAGAATTCGACGCGGTCGCCGCCTTTCAGTTCCAAAATTTCGCGGGCTTCGTCGGGCGTGGCGACTTCCAGGCCCAGCCCCTCGATGATCTGCCGCACTTTCCGCACCTGCGCCGCGTTGCTCTCGGCCAGCTTGCCGGCACCGATCCACAGGCTGTCTTCCAGGCCGACGCGGACATTGCCGCCCATCGCCGCCGCCATCGCCGCCACCGGCAGCTGGTTGCGCCCGGCGCCGAGGACGGACCAGCGATAATGCTTGCCGAACAGGCGGTCGGCCGTGCGCTTCATGTGCATCACGTCGTCCGGGTGCGGGCCGATGCCGCCCAGGATGCCGAACACGGTCTGCACGAACAAAGGCGGCTTGACCAAGCCGCGTTCGAGGAAATGGGCGAGATTGTAGAGGTGCGAGGTGTCGTAGCACTCGAACTCGAACCGTGTGCCGGCGTCCCCGAGCGTGGTCAGGACGAATTCGATATCCTTGAAACTGTTGCGGAACACGAGGTCGCGGGAGCCCTCCAGCGCCGATCGGCCACTGGCGCAGATCCGGGCGGCGCTGGCGGAACAGGGCTGGACCGGCGAGCGGCCGGTTACGGTCATCAGCGACGGCGAGGCGGCGTTGCTGGAGCTGATTCGACGGGCAACGCGGCGTGACATCCGTCACATTCTGGACTGGTGCACATTTCCATGCGGGTGCGTCATGCCGAGCAGGCACTGGCCGGGGTGTATGCGCTTGAGCCTATCCATCGCGGCGGTCTCGACATTGTCGAGTATGGCATCAGCCGCCTGCGCCACCTGATCTGGAACAGCTATCATCAGGAGGCAAGGCGCGAGCTGTTCGATGTACGGCACCTGGCGCACGAAGCGGTGTATCTGAACGGCGAAACACTGCGCCCTGCTGTCAGCCGGTTGCTTGCTCGTTGCGAGGAGCTGCGCGGTTACCTCGACAACAACGAGGCGGCGCTGGTCGATTACAGTCGCCGCTATCATTCAGGTCAGCCGGTCTCAACGTCGCGGGCAGAAGCCTGCGTCGACGAAATCGCAAATGCACGGATGGCGAAGCGACAACGCATGCGCTGGTCGCCGCGCGGAGCCCACCGCGTCGCGGTCGTCCGCGCCGCTGTCCTCGACGGGCGGCTCCGCGCTCATCAGCACCCACTGGCCGCCTGACAGCCCAGGTTTTTTCCACTCCCTTGCCATTGCTGGAGAGCGTGGTCCAGTCCGGCCGTCCGCTGCTGATCATCGCCGAGGACGTGGAGGGCGAGGCGCTCGCGACCCTCGTGGTCAACAAGCTGCGCGGCGGCTTGAAGATCGCGGCGGTCAAGGCGCCCGGCTTCGGCGATCGCCGCAGGGCCATCCTCGAAGACATCGCGATCCTGACCGGTGGGCAGGTGATCAGCGAGGATCTCGGCATCAAGCTGGAGAATGTCACCCTCGCCCAACTCGGCCGCGCCAAGCGCGTGCTGATCGAGAAGGAGAACACGACCGTCGTCGAAGGCGCCGGCAAGGCCGACGAGATCAAAGGCCGCGTCGCCCAGATCAAGGCGCAAATCGAGGAGACAACGTCCGACTACGACCGCGAGAAGTTGCAGGAGCGGCTTGCCAAGATCGCTGGCGGCGTGGCGGTGATCCGCGTCGGCGGTGCCACCGAAGTCGAGGTCAAGGAGCGCAAGGACCGTGTGGACGATGCGCTGCACGCGACGCGCGCGGCCGTCGAGGAAGGCATCGTTGCCGGTGGCGGCGTCGCACTGGCACGGGCGGGCCTCGTGCTGGCCAAGTTGAAGAGCGACAACGACGATCAGCGGTTTGGCATCGAGATCATCCGCAAGGCCACGTTGGCGCCGTTGCGGCAGATCGCCGAAAATGCCGGCGAGGATGGTGCGGTGGTCTCCGGCAAGGTGCTGGAGAACGATGCCTCCGGCTTCGGCTTCGACGCGCAGCATGGCACCTACGGCGACCTGATCGCGCTAGGTATCATCGACCCGACCAAGGTCGTGCGCACGGCTCTGCAACATGCGGCCTCGGTCGCGGGGCTGCTGATCACCACCGAAGCCTTGATCACCGAGAAGGTCGAGAAGAAGCCGGCGCCGCAGCCTGTCGGCGACGCCGACTACTGATCCTGCACTGGCAACGACACGTCCCGACCCGGCCGGCGCCCATCCGGGCGTCGGCCGCAGCCGGCCGCGTCCTGGTGGGGCGGGGAGGCGACGGCCCGCAATCGGCTGGAGCAATCGTTTCGCGAAGGCGCCTGCGACGCACGGGGGCAGGATTCGTCCGAAGCGTGGATTGACAATTTCAAAATTACCGTTTGAAATTAGAAACATATAAAATCCACGATTGAAGTTAGTGCCATCCCCAGCGGTCCCATCCAACGGCAGCGATGCCCGGCCAAAACGCCCCGATGCCGTGTCCGGCATTGCGGTGGACCTCGGCAGTTCCGGCGGCCGCATCTATGTCGGGCGGCTGCTTGGCGATGTCCTTGCCATCGCGGAGGTGCATCGCTTTGCCAATGCGCCGGTGCATGTGCATGACCGCTGGTACTGGGACCTGCTGCGCATCTGGACGGAGGTGCAGGACGGCATCGCGCGGGCCAGTGCCGGCCTCGCCAGACCTGTTACCAGTAGCCCCATCACCATTGGGATCGACAGTTTCGGCGTCGATTACGGCCTGATCGACCGCAGCGGCGCCTTGCTGGCACCGGTGCGCTGCATGCGCGACACGCGGACGGCCGGCTTGCATGCCGAAATCTACCGCACGATCCCGGCCGACGATCTGTATCGGCGCACCGGTGCGATGGAGATCTCCATCAACACCCTGGTGCAGCTACTCTCCGACCGCCAGCGGCAACCCTGGCTGCTGGAAGCGGCCGAAACGCTGCTGTTCGTCCCCGACCTGATAGCCTGGTTCCTGACCGGCCGACGCGGCAGCGAGGCGACCATCGCCTCCACCTCGCAGTTCTTCGACCCGACGCGGCGCGCCTGGGCGCCGGACGTGTTGCAGGCGCTCGGCTTGCCGGAGCGCATCCTGCCGCCCATCGTCGAGCCCGGCACTCCGGTCGGCCCGGTGCAGCCGGCGCTGGCGCGGCGGCTTGGGTTGCCGGCGGACAGCCTGGTGGTGGCGACCGCCAGCCACGACACCGCCGCCGCGTTTGCCGCCGCCCCGCTGGGCGACGCGCGGCCGGCTGCCATCGTCAGCCTCGGAACCTGGGCGCTGCTCGGGCTGGAGCGCCCCGGCCCCAACCTGTCGGAAGCGTCGCGCGCCGCCAATTTTTCCAACGAGGCCGGAGTCGGCGGCGGCATCGCCTACCACAAGATCCTGATCGGCCTATGGCTGCTCCAGGAATGCCAGCGGCGCTGGCAGGTGGACCGGCCGGAACTGGACGCTGCCGCGTTGCACGATCTCGCAGCCCATGCGGCCCCGCTCGCCCACCTGTTCGATCCGGAAGACCCGGCCTTCGTCGCACCGCGCGACATGGTGGAGACGATTGGTGCGTGGTTCGCCGGCCGTGGCTGTCCGGCACCTGAAGGTCCGGGTGCCATCGTCCGCGCGATCTACGACAGCCTCGCTTTGTCCTACCGCCGTGCCATCGATGCGCTGGAACGACTGGAGGGGGCGCGGTTTGCGGCCCTGCATGTCGTCGGCGGCGGCGCCCGCGCGCCGGTGCTGTGCCAGGCCATCGCCGACGCCATCGGCCGCCCGGTGATCGCGGGTCCGGTGGAGGCGGCGGCCCTCGGCAACTTGATCGGCCAGTTCGTCGCCACCGGGGCGGTCGCCGATTTCGCGCAGGGGCGCGCGCTGGTCGCGCGCTCCTTCCCGCCCACCGAATACCAGCCCCGCGACGCGGCGGCCTGGAGCGCGGCCTACGGCCGCTTCGCTAGCCTCTAAAACGCCTCGGCAAGGCGGATGCCGACGCGGCCACCCACACCGTCCGCTTCGACGCGACCGAGAAGTTCACGGCCACTTATGTCGCCAGTGCCGGCTTCCGGTCGTCAAGCGCGGCGGCGGGGCACC
>CAJCJG010000374.1 GCA_903970625.1 Solirubrobacterales bacterium 70-9
GCCAGCGTCAGCATGATGAACGCCGTCGGCTCGCGCCCGACGCAGATCGCCGCCATCGCGGCCGCCAGCAGGCACGCGGCAGCGATGCCAACCACGGCCGCAGAGGCCATGTCGAAGCCATGCTTGGCCAGCAGCGCCGCCACGTAGCCGCCGGTCGCGAACAAGGCCGCGTGCCCCATCGAGACCATGCCGCCGGTGCCGACCAGCAGGTTCAGGCTAGCGGCGAACAGCACAAAGATCAGCGTCGGCACCGCCAGCGCCAGCCCCTGCTCGCCCGCGAGCGCGATGCCGCCGACGGCCACGAGCGATATGACGGCCACGATGACCGGGCCGGCCGCGCGGTAGGTGCGAAGCGGCAGCGTGGCCAGCGACAGGCTCATTCGGGCGCCCGGAACAGGCCGGCCGGCCGGAACACCAGCACCGCCGCCATCGCGACGAACACGAAGGCGACCGCAAAGCGCGGCGCCACCAGAATGCCGAACGATTTCAGCATCCCGAACCCCAACGCCGCCACCGCCGACCCCCAAACGCTGCCGAGGCCGCCCACGACCACCACAGCGAACGCCTCCACCGTCGAATCCACTCCCATACCTGGTGACGCACCGCCGATGGGCGCGAACAGCACGCCGGCAAGGCCCACCAGCGCCATCGACAGCGCAAACACCGAGGTCATGATGCGCCCTGTGTCCACGCCCAGGGTTGCAGCCACGACGCGGTCGCGCGCCGTCGCGCGCACCAGCAGCCCCCAATCCGTCCGCGCGATCAGCAGCCACAGGGCGCCGGCCACCACGATACCGGCCAGCACGACGAAGCCGTAATAGGCCGGGGCGATAATGCCGAACACATGCAACGGGAACAGCAGCGCAGGAGGCGTGGAAACCAGCCGAGGCGTCAGCCCCCACACCGCGCGCACCAGATCCTGCCCAAGAAATACCAGCGCGATGGTCGGAAGGATCTGCAACAGGACATCGACGCCGTAGAGCCGGCGGAACAGCACCGCCTCCAGCACCGCGCCGATGGCGGCCCACAGCAGCGGCACCAGCACCAGCGCCAGCCAGAACGCCCCCGGCAGCCCGTGCAGCGCCGTCGTCAGGCTGTACGCAGCGTACAGGCCCAGCATGTAGAACGTCCCGTGTGCCAGATTGAGCACGCGGCAGACGCCGAAGATCAGCGTCAGCCCGGCGGCGACCAGGAACAGGATCGCCGCCGACACGAGGCCGCCCAGGACCTGGAGGCCGATCAGCATGGCTCAGTTCGTCTTGGCGCGCAGCGCGGCGATGTCCTGCGGCGTCGGCAGATAGGCCGCACTCGGCACGAATTGCGCGTCCGTAAGGCCCGGGCGGCCGTCCTTGGCGTCCCACGTCAGCCGCCCGACCCAGACGCTGACGGTCGCCTGATGGTCGAACGCGCGCACGGTGATCGGGCCTTGCACCGGATCGTCCACCGTCAATCCCTCGGCGGCATCGACGAACGCCTCCCGGTCGATGCGCCCGGCCTTCTCGAACGCGGCCTTGACGAACTTGACCGCAACATAGGACCGCAACGCCTCCGACCACGGCAGGGTGCCCCAGCGGGCCTTGTAGGTGTCGATGAACGCCTTGGCGCTCGGGCGATCTGCCGGCGGCGGGTAGATGAAATCGCCGGCGGTGACGATGTTGCCGGGAATGTCTTCCTCCCGCAGCCCCTCATTGTTGCCGGGCCAGCCTAGCGCCGGATGCACCGACGGGATCGTCTTGAACAGCCCGAAGCTGTTGGCCTGATTGATGAAGGAAATCAAGGCCGGCCCGACGACGCCGCCGAACAGCAGCGCGTCCGGCTGCTTGCCGAGAATGGCCGTGATGTAGGGCGAGAAATCGGTGGTCTCGAACGGCACCCAGAACTGGCAGCCATCCACCACCGTTGTCGCAGGGTTCTGGGCTTTCAGTAATTTCAGTACGTTCGGCGTCATGTCGTGCGCGTAGGAGATGTCGAGGCCGATGGTGCACCAGCGGTCGTGCTTGTCCTGCGCCACCCGCTCGGCGAACGGGCCGTAATAGGCGCGTGCGTTGGCGATCAGGCGGAAGAAGTAGCGATGGCCCTTTTCCTCCGTCAGATCGCGGCTGTAGCCGAGGGCGGCGGCGATATAGGGAATCTTCAGTTCCTTGGCGAGCGCGGTTGCCGCGTCTGCGTTGTCGGTATTGCCGAGGATGACGCTGACGCCCTTGGCGGCCAGTTCGCGGAACACCCGGCTGGTTTCGGACGCCTGCGAGGTATCGTCGGCGAAAACAAACTCCAGCTTATGGGAAGTAAGTGGCGGGACAGGGGGCGGGAAACCGGCGTTTTTGAATATTATGGCTATTTTACTCTACGCGCAGTTTGAGGTAAGTTTGTGTCTAACCAACTGACGGGGCGGGGCGTGGTTGAGGAATTTTAGGGATGCCGTCAGGTCGGCCGCGCGCAAGCCATCGAGTTGCCCGGCCGACGGAGGTTCTGTCTTGAGCGCGGCACTCAGCGCGCAGGCCAGCGCCGACAGCAGGATTTGGCACAACGTGCTGCGCAGGCCTGGCGGCGGGCCGCCCGGTCGATGTCACCGGGCCATGGTCGTGGCGGGCAAGCCGGCCAAAACACGGCCCACCCGGCGGCGGAAACGCAACGCCGAAAGTCGACCGTCATGATGCTGGACCACCTCGGCGGCCCCGCAACTCGCCAGACCCTCCCGGCCTCGCCCGCCCTCGCCGGCGCGATCGAGCGTGCCGCCGCCGCCTTCGCCCGCCTCGACCAGGCGCTCCAAAGCCATCCGCTGCGGGCGGCTTTCCTCTACCGGGTCCGCCTCGACGCGGTGCGCCGCCAGGCCGCCGTCGACGGCCAGTCGATCGACCCCTGGCACCTCGCCGCCGTGCTCGAAGGCCTGCGGCTGCGCATGGACGGCGCGCTGCGCATCATCGACCGCGGGGCGATCTTCGAGGCGGCGCGGCATGCGCTGACCCTGCACCAGTGGATCGCGGCGCCGGATTTCGATCAGGTGGGCGAGGTGCAGATCGCCGAAAAGGCGCACGCCCATCCGTCCGCCGCGATGGCTCCCCTGCTCTCGGCCGCCGCCTCGATGCATGCGTGGTTGGAGGGAGGCGGGACGCGGCCGCCGATCCGGGCGGCACTGATCCGCCATTGGACGAAACATCGATTGCTGCGCGCGCCGGTGCCACTGACCGGGCCGCGGGCGCTCGGCGCGGAGGTGCCGTTCGAGCGGGAGGTCTGGATCCCGCTGTTTCTGGAGGCGCTGGCCGACGAGGCGGCCGATTATCTGCAGCTTCTCTATAGTATGGAGCGGGCCTGGTTCACGGCCCGTGCTTCGGTCGCCGGACGGCGCAGCACCTCGCGCGCCGCCGCCGCCGTCGATGTCCTGGCCATGGCGCCGCTGCTATCCGCGACCACGCTCGCGGCCGGGCTGGGCATGGCGGTGAAGAACGCGATCGCCCTGTTGGCCGACTTCGCGGAGGCCGAGATCGTCGTCGAGGTGACCCATCGGTCCAAACGCCGGCTGTTCGGGCTGGCCGGGCTTGCGCCGTTGCGCGATGAGGTCGCGCCGCCGCGGCGGCCGGA
The DNA here is from genome assembly GCA_903970625.1 of Solirubrobacterales bacterium 70-9. Taxonomy (GTDB): domain Bacteria; phylum Pseudomonadota; class Alphaproteobacteria; order Acetobacterales; family Acetobacteraceae; genus CAJCJG01. Next base: position 3,580 of record CAJCJG010000374.1, read on the forward strand.
ACCGGGGCGCGAACC
>CAJCJG010000375.1 GCA_903970625.1 Solirubrobacterales bacterium 70-9
CCCCCGCGGGCAGCGGCCCGCCGCCATGCCCGAGCACGGCGCGGCTGATACTCTCCGGCAGCGGCAACGGCCGCTCCAGCTTGCCCAACAGCGGCAGGATCACCAGGAAGTGCAGGAAATACCACGCGGTTGCCACACGGCCGAGCACGACATAGACGCCTTCCGGCCGATGCTTGCCGACCACGCCCAGCACCACGCACATCACCAGCAGCACCCAGAAGAAGATCCAGTACAACGGCCGGAATTTCGCGCTGCGCACCGGGCTGGTGTCTAGCCACGGCAGCGCGAACAGCACGATGATCGAGCCGAACATCAAGCACACGCCGCCCAGCTTGTCCGGCACCGAGCGCAGGATTGCGTAGAACGGCAGAAAGTACCATTCGGGCACGATTTCCGAGGGCGTCGAGAGCGGGTTGGCCGGAATATAATTGTCCGGCTCGCCGAAGAAGTTCGGCGCGAAGAACACGAAGCAAGCATACACCAGCAGGAACACGCAGATCCCAAAACTGTCCTTCATCGTGTAGTACGGATGGAAAGGCAGCGTGTCCTGCGGCCCCTTCGGCTCGATGCCGAGCGGGTTGTTCGAGCCAGTGATGTGCAACGCCGCGACATGCACGCCGATGATGCCGACCAGCACGAAGGGCAGCAGATAATGCAGCGCAAAGAACCGGTTCAATGTCGGGTTATCGACCGAAAAGCCGCCCCATAGGAAATGCACGATCCACTCGCCGACCAGCGGGAAGGCGGAGAACAGGTTGGTGATGACCGTCGCACCCCAGAACGACATCTGGCCCCACGGCAGCACGTAGCCCATGAACGCCGTCGCCATCATGATCAGCAGAATGACGACACCGATCATCCACAGCAATTCGCGCGGCGATTTATAGGAGCCGTAATACAGGCCCCGGAAGATGTGGATATACACCACGATGAAGAACATCGAGGCACCGTTGGCGTGCGCGTAGCGCAGCAGCCAGCCGAAATTCACATCCCGCATGATCGCTTCGACGCTATCGAACGCCATGGTCTTTTCCGGCGTGTAGTGCATCGCGAGGAAAATGCCGGACGCCAGCATGATCATCAGCGTGACCATCGCCAGCGCGCCGAAATTCCAGAAATAGTTGAAGTTCCGTGGCGTCGGGAACACGCCGTACTCTTTCTGCACCATCGTGATGACGGGCAGGCGGGTGTCGATCCAGTTTAGCACCGGGTTCTTGATGTCGCTCTTGTGCAGGCCGGCCATGGTTCGTGCTCCGGGTGGCTGGTGTCAGCCGATCTTGATTTTCGTGTCGGTCTCGAATTCGTATGGTGCGAGCGCGAGGTTCAGCGGCGCCGGCCCGTGGCGCACGCGCCCGGACGTGTCGTACTGACTGCCATGGCACGGGCAGAACCAGCCGCCCCACTCGCCCCGCGGGTCTGTCGGCTTGTTGCCGAGCGGGATACAGCCAAGATGGGTGCAAATCCCGATCACCACGAGCCACTGCGTATGCCCGGCCTTGACGCGATCCGCGTCGGTCTGCGGGTCGATCAACTGGGCAAGGGTTACGTCCTCGGCCGCCTTGATCTCCGCCTCCGTCCGGTGGCGGATGAACATCGGCTTTCCGCGCCACAGCACGGTGATCGCCTGCCCGACCGGGATCGGCCCCAGTTCCACCTCGACCGAACCGAGCGCCAACACGTCGGCGGACGGCTCCATACTGTCGATCAGCGGCCAGGCCAGCGCACCGGCGAAGATTGCGGCGCTGGCGCCGGCCACCAGTTTCAGGAAATCGCGCTTGCCGGCTTCGGGACCGGGTTCATGCCCGGCGGCGGGAGCAGTCGCACTCATCGTATCGGCCATCCTCTCTCTGTCTGCCCGTCGGCGCGCCCTTGAGCCGCCCGTTGGCGCATTTGGGACGACTCCCAAAAACGTCACCCCGCACGCGACAACGTGAGGGAACTATCATGCCCGCCACCGGCTGGGCAGGCCACCAAAGCCCTTGAAATGCAAAATATGAGGGGTTCTTCGCATGTGCAACACCGCGCGGCGAGGCATCCCCCCTGCCCGTCCGCCGCGCGCCCGGCTAGCATCGGGCACCTCAGTCCGGACCCGCCAATGTCGCACGCGCTCGCCGAAACCGCCCCCCCGCCGCACGCCGCCCTGCAAGGCGAGGCGCGCGCGTGGTTTGAGGGTCTGCGCGACTCGATCTGTGCCGCGTTCGAGGCCATCGAGGACCTGCCCGAGACGCCGTTCCCGGATCGCGCCCCCGGCCGCTTCGTCCGCACCGAATGGGAGCGCCCAACCGAGGACGGATCGCATGGCGGCGGCGGCGTGATCAGCGTGATGAAGGGGCGGGTGTTCGAAAAAGTGGGCGTCAACGTCTCGACGGTGCAGGGCGAGTTCAGCCCGGATTTCCGCAAGCAGATCCCGGGGGCCGAGGCAGACCCGCGCTTCTGGGCCAGCGGCATCAGCCTCGTCGCGCACCAGCACAGCCCGCGCGTGCCGGCGGTGCATTTCAACACCAGAATGCTGGTGACGACCAAAGGCTGGTTCGGCGGCGGCGGCGACCTGACGCCGATGAAGCTGGACGCCCCGGAAGCGCAACAGGACGCCGCCGACTTCCACGCCGAATTCCGCGCGGCGTGCGAGCGGCACGATCCCACCTACTACCCGCGCTTCAAGGAATGGTGCGACCGCTATTTCTTCCTGCCCCACCGCAACGAACCCCGCGGCGCCGGTGGCATCTTCTTCGACCACCATTTCACCGGCGACGCGCAGGCCGATTTCGCGTTCACGCAGGATGTCGGCCGGGCCCTGCTGGCCGCCTACCCCCGCATCGTCCGCCGCCGCATGAACGAACCCTGGACGACGGAGGAGCGCGAACACCAACTGATCCGTCGCGGTCGCTACGTGGAATTCAACCTGATCCACGACCGGGGGACACTGTTCGGCCTGAAAACGGGCGGGAACGTGGAAGCGATCCTGATGAGCCTGCCGCCGGAGGTGAAATGGCCGTAGGTGGAATGGCCGTAGGAATTGGTTGAAGCACTCCGGCGCTTCCGGCATGCTCAAAAAGTTCGGATCACTCCGGGCGGGAGAGTGTGGGCGTTAAACCCCACCGCCGAAGGCGCAACCGGCCCCCGGAAACGCTCAGGCAAACGGACCGCACCGGTTAACCGAACCTCTGGAAAGCCGGCTCCGCCGATGAACGGGGCCGCACCGACGGAGTAAGGGTCTTTTCGCCGAGCACGGCGGCGGGTTGGCCCGAATCTCTCAGGTACCGCGACAGAGGGGGGCCTGGGCTGCATTCCACGCGCTGGGCGTGGCAGCGGTCTGGGCTGTCGGCATTTTCGCCGGCGAATCCCCCCAGCGCGGAGTTCTGCCCCGTGCCCGATGCCGCCCCCCTCCCCCCGCTGCGGGCCAGCCCGCTTGCCGCCATGCACGCTGCCCTCGGCGCCCGCATGGTGCCGTTCGCCGGCTGGAGCCTGCCGGTGCAGTATGCTGGCATCCTCGCCGAGCACCGCCAATGCCGCGACAGTGCCGCCCTGTTCGACGTCTCGCACATGGGGCAAGCGAGCCTGCACGGCCCCGGCGCCGCCGCGGCCCTGGAGCGCGTCGCCCTCGGCGATCTGACCGGCCTGCGCCCCGGCCGGCAACGCTACTCCCTGCTGACCAACGACCGCGCCGGCATCCTGGACGATTTCATGGCCGCCAGCCTCGGCGACCGCCTGTTCCTCGTCGTCAACGCCAGCCGCGCCGACGACGATTTTGCCCATATCGCCGCAGCCCTGCCGGCGGGCGTGACGCTGGAGCGGCACCCGGATCGGGCGCTGCTAGCATTGCAGGGGCCGCTGGCAGCGCGGGCACTCGGCCGCCTGTGCCCGGCCACGGCAACCATGCCCTTCATGGCCGTCGCGGAACTGGACATCGCCGGCATCCCGGTGATTGCCAGCCGCTCCGGCTACACCGGCGAGGACGGGTTCGAGATTTCCGTCCCCGCCGACCACGCGGAAGCGCTGGCCAAATTGCTGCTCGATCAGCCGGAAGTAACCTCCGCCGGCCTCGGGGCCCGCGACAGCCTGCGGCTGGAGGCCGGGTTGCCCTTGTACGGCCAGGACCTCGACGAATACACATCTCCAGTCGAAGCCGGCCTGACCTGGGCCATCGGCAAGCGCCGCCGCATGGCCGGGGATTTTCCAGGCGCCGCCGTCGTCCGCGACCAGCTGGACAACGGGCCGCCCCGCATCCGCGTCGGCCTGCAGCCCGAGGGCCGCGCCCCGGTCCGCGCCGGAGTCTCCATTCTGGACGAAAGCGGCGCCACCGTCGGCCTCGTCACCTCCGGCACGTTTTCGCCGAGCCGCGATGCCCCCATCGCGATGGGCTACGTCCGCCCGCCCCACGCGGCCGACGGCACCCCCCTGACACTCATGCTGCGCGGCAAGCCCGTCCCCGCCCGCGTCGCCCCCCTTCCCTTCGTCCCTCACCGCTATTTCCGGTAGAAGCAACATGTCCCAGACCCGCTACACCAGCGACCACGAATGGGTGCGCCTCGACGACGGCGTCGCCACCGTCGGCATCACCGACCACGCGCAGACAGCGCTGGGCGACATCGTGTTCGTGGACCTGCCCGACCCCGGCCGCGACGTGACGGCCGGCGAGGATTGCGCCGTCGTCGAAAGCGTCAAAGCCGCCTCCGACATCTTTGCTCCGCTCGCCGGCAAGATCGTCGAGACCAACCCGGCCCTGGCCGACGACCCTGCCCTGATCAACCGCGACCCGGCGGGCGAGGGCTGGTTCTTTCGCATGGTGCCCTCCGACCTCGCCGCCTTCGATGCGCTGATGGACGAAGCCGCCTACGCCGCCCTGATCGCGGAGGCATAGTCGTGTCGGACGCAATCGCAGCCCTGGCCGCCCTGGAAGCGCCGGACGCCTTCGTCGGCCGCCACATCGGCCCCACCGAAAACGACATCGCCGACATGCTGCGCGTCGTCGGTGCCAAGAGCCTGTCCGACCTGATCGACCGCACCGTCCCGTCCACCATACGCGCCGCCCCCGCCGAGGTGCCGCCGGCCGTGGACGAGGCCGGCGTGCTCGCCGAATTGTCCGCACTTGCCGGCCGCAATGTTCGGAAAAAGTCGCTGATCGGCCAAGGCTACTACGGCACCCACACGCCGCCGGTCATCCAGCGCAACGTGCTGGAAAACCCCGGCTGGTACACCGCCTACACCCCGTACCAAGCCGAACTGGCGCAAGGCCGGCTGGAAGCCCTGCTGAATTTCCAAACGGTCGTCTGCGACCTCACCGCCATGCCGATCGCCAACGCCTCGTTGCTGGACGAAGCCACCGCCGTCGCGGAAGCCGTCCACATGGCGCACAGCCTTGCGAAGGCCAAAAGCGACGTGGTCGCCGTTGCGTCGGACATTCACCCGCAAACCCGCGCCGTGCTCGCCACCCGCGCGGCGCCGCTGGCCCTGTTTCTGGTCGATGTGCCGCCCGGCGACATAGCCGCGATCGCGGCGGCAAAGCCGTTCGCCGTCGTGCTGTCCTATCCGGGCACCACCGGCGCGATCCGCGATCTGCGCCCCGAAATAATGGCCGCCCACGCGGCCGGCGCGCTGGCGATAGTCGCCACCGACCTGCTGGCCTGCGTGCTGCTGACTCCGCCGGGCGAGATGGGGGCAGACATCGTCGTCGGCTCCGCCCAGCGGTTCGGCGTGCCGATGGGGTTCGGCGGGCCGCATGCGGCCTTTCTCGCCACCCGCGACGCGTTCAAACGCGCGATGCCCGGCCGCCTCGTCGGCGTCAGCGTCGATGCCTCCGGCGCGCCCGCCCTGCGCCTCGCTTTACAGACCCGCGAGCAGCACATCCGCCGCGAAAAGGCGACCTCAAACATCTGCACCGCGCAAGTCCTACTGGCCAACATGGCCGGCTTCTACGCCGTCTGGCATGGGCCGGAGGGGCTGACGCGGATCGCCCGCCGCACCCACCTCCTCGCCCGCCTGCTGGCCGGCGTGGCCGTCCGTGCCGGTATGTCGCTCCGTCACACCGCGTTCTTCGATACCGTCGCCATCGAGGCCGGCGCGCGGGCGGACGCCATCACGGCAGCTTCCCTCGCCGCCGGCTTCAATCTGCGCCGCCTGGACGCGACGGGAATTGCCGTCGCGCTCGACGAAACGGTCACACGCGCCGATCTGGACGCGCTGTGCGCCATCCTCGGCGCCCCGGCCGGCGACGTGTCCGGCGGCATCCCCAACCCGATGGTCCGCACCTCCGCGTTCCTCGAAGCGCCAGTGTTTCATCAGAACCGCAGCGAGCATGCGATGCTGCGCTACCTGAAGCGGCTGGAGGATCGCGACGTCGCCCTCAACCGCTCGATGATTCCATTGGGGTCCTGCACGATGAAGCTGAACGGCACGGCGGAGATGATGCCGATCACCTGGCCCGAATTTGCCGACCTCCACCCGTTCGCGCCCGACGACCAGACCGTCGGCTCGCGCGAGATGATCGCTCGGCTATCGGACTGGCTCGCGAAACTGACCGGCTTTGCCGCCGTCTCGTTGCAGCCGAACGCCGGCAGCCAGGGCGAGTTTTCCGGCCTGTTGGCGATCCGCGCCTACCACGCCGCGCGCGGCGAGGCGTTTCGCGACATCGTGCTGATCCCCTCCAGCGCCCACGGCACCAATCCGGCCAGTGCGTCGCTGGCCGGGCTGCGCGTCGTCGTCGTCGGCTGCGATGCCGACGGCAACGTCGATATGGCCGATCTGCGCGCGAAAGCGGACAAGTACGCCGGCACACTGGCCGCGTTGATGATCACCTATCCCAGCACGCATGGCGTGTTCGAAACCGGCATCAAGGAGATCTGCGCCATCGTCCACGCCCATGGCGGGCAGGTGTACATGGACGGCGCCAACATGAACGCGCAGGTCGGCCTGACCAGCCCCGGCGCCATCGGCGCGGACGTGTGCCACCTCAACCTGCACAAGACGTTCTGCATCCCGCATGGCGGCGGCGGGCCGGGAGTCGGGCCGGTTTGCGTGGCAGCGCATCTGGTACCCTACCTGCCCGGCGCGGGTGTCGGCCCCGTGTCGGCCGCCCCGTTCGGCAGCGCGCTGATTTTGGCGATCTCCTACGCCTATATCCGCCTGATGGGGTCCGAGGGCCTGCGGCGCGCGACCGAGGTTGCGATCCTCAACGCCAACTATGTCGCGGCGCGGCTGGGACACGCCTTTCCGGTGCTATATCGCGGCGCCGGCGGCCTCGTGGCGCACGAGTGCATCCTCGATTGCCGGGGGTTTGCCGCCACCAGCGGTGTCCAGGTGGAGGACATCGCCAAGCGGTTGCAGGATTTCGGCTTTCACGCGCCGACCATGTCGTGGCCGGTGCCCGGCACGCTGATGATCGAACCGACCGAGAGCGAGCCGAAGGACGAGCTGGACCGGTTCTGCGACGCGATGCTGGCCATCGCCGCCGAAATCGCCGACGTGGCGGCGGGCCGGCTGGACCGCGCCGACAACCCGCTGAAACACGCCCCACACACGGCCGCCGAACTGGCGGCGGAGGTGTGGCCCCACGCCTATCCGCGCACGCAGGCGGCATTCCCGCTGCCGTGGGTGGCGGCGGCGAAATACTGGCCGCCGGTCAAGCGGGTGGACAATGTGTACGGGGATCGGAATCTGGTCTGCACCTGCGCGCCCCCGGAGAGTTACGCAGCGGCGGCGGAGTGATGGGCCGCGTCGGCGACGACGCTGGCTTTCCGCCGGATTTCATCGCGGCACTGCATACCGGCTATTTGCTGCGGGGCCTCTATCATCCCTCCCTTGGCATCGGCATCGAGTTCTTGTCCGACCAGCTTTTCGAAGGCCGGTCAGACCGCAGCGGACTTCGGCGAGTCGACGTGGGTGATGGCACGCAGGTTCTGGCCATCCCGCCCGAGGATGTGATTGCCGACCGACTTGGACAGCACGCGGCGGCATCGGGGAACGACCGAACGCAACTGGTCCTCGCCCAAATGGTGTACGCGCTTGCGGGCAATATCGACGCCGGCTAACTCCTCCGACGGGTGAACGACGAGATGGGCGCGGACATGACCGACGCCGCTTTGCGAAGTATGCTGTCACCATGATCGAAATGGATTTTTTCGAGCACGAGCGGGCGCTGATCGCGCGCAAACGCGCCCTCGGCATTGTCGGCAACGATTTCTTGCCGCGCAACGACGGGTCGCGGCGGACCGAATCGAAGCGCCAATTGCTCCGTGCCATCGCCGAAAGCGTCGAAGCGCGATCGAACGCCGAGCCTCCGCCGCTGTCCGAATAGGCCGTCGCAGGAAGCCGATACCTGCCGCGCGCGGCCGGCACGTCACGACTGCGGGAGGTACCCGGCGACCGCGCCGCGCGGGCAACCATATGCACTTGCAGGGTGGTGCCGGATTGCCGGCTTCGCCACGGAGCGAACGAGCATGCGCATTTCCCTGATGGTGTTGCCGGCGGCGACGCTGTTGCTGGCGCTCGGCGGCTGCGCGGGCGGCACCGGCCTGCGCTTCGGCAGCGATGGCGGCGGCGACTCGCTGCGTGGCGACAATGCCCAGTTGGGCGAATTGCACGACGACTGGATGCACGGGCCAGCGGGACCGTTCCCGGATGCCGTCAGCGGCGGACCCGGCGGTGGCGGTGGCGGTGGTGGGGCCGGCGGCCGTGGCTAGGCTCCTGCCGGCGATGGCTGCGGCGTTGCTGCTCGCGCTCGGCGGCTGCGTCGCTGGGGCCGGCGGGCCCGGCTACCACCCCGGTTTCGACGACCGGCCACCCTGGATGCAAAGCGGCGCACCGGGCGGCGACGGCCAGCACGGGACGGGACGGTAAGGCACCTCAGCCGCCCTGCACCGCCGCCCAGACCGCCGGGACGCGCTCGGCCAGCCACACCGCCCCGACCGCCGTCGCCAGCGCCAATGCACCAAATCGGACGCGCCGTTCGGCGACGGCGAAGCGGCGCAGGGCGCGGAATGCGAAATACACCAGCAGGCCCACCGCCAACTGGCCAAGCTCCACGCCCAAATTGAACCCGGCGATCCCCTGGATCACGTTCGGCCCGTCTGAGTCCAGCAGGTCGCGCAGCGAGCGGGCGATCGCAAGCCCATGCACAAGCCCGATTGCCAGCGCCAGCGCCGGCATCGTCCAGCCGCCGATACCCAGCAGGCCGGACCCTCCGGCCAGCACGATGGAGGCGGCAATCGCGGTGTCCAGGCTGGCGTCGAACCACGGCGGGCGGGGAATTAGCCCGTAGAATCCGAGCGCCAGCGTGATTGCGTGGCCGGCGGTGAACCCTGTCACGCGCCACGCCAGCGCGCCCACGCTGCGGGCACCAAGCACGAGGCACAGCAGGAACAGCAGGTGGTCAGGCCCGGTCAGGATGTGGACGATGCCGGCGAGCACGAAGCTGGCCACGCCCTCGAACAATCCGGGTGCCACCACCAGCGGCTGCGGCAGCAGCCCGGCGACGCGGTAATAGACGGTGTGCCCACCGCGATGATCGACAAAGAGATTGACCGTCCCCGCCTCGCCGAGCGCGCCGGGGGCCAGGGTGCTGGCAAATTCGAAGCGGCTCGCACCCGGCGGCAGGGTGTAGGCGATGGCCACGTCCACCAGCACGTAGCCGCTGTCCATTTCCGTGACCGCCGGCGGCCACGGCACCGGCATCGTGGCAGCGCGCGCCTGCGCCGGCGTGTCGAACGGCGGCACGTAGCCGCGCGGGTGGACAGCGACGGACAGCAGCCGCCCAGGCACGGGCCGGCCGCGTGCCGTCAGCAGATGACCGTCGAGGACCATGTTGCCGAGGCCCTCCGCGTCGCGCGCGATCTCCGGGATGTCGGCAAACCAGAACGCGACGCCGCTCTCCCATCGCCCGACCGTATAGGGCGCGAACGGCACCGCCGAGCCGGGCACGGCGCGCGGCATCGCCCGCCCGACCACCAGCGGCAAGGTCAGCCGATAGTAGGCCAGCAGATCGCCGTTCTCCGCCGTGTCGAAATGGACGACGCGGAGGTTGCGGGTGATCAGTGGGTGCGCGCTGGCAGCGGTGAAAGAGGCGAGGAAAAGCAGCAGGGTCGCTAGAAAAAAGCCCCTCCCGCCGGCCCGCCGCCGCCCGCTCAAACGCCGAGCGGCCGGCACGCGGTCGTCAGCCAATCCCGCACGTCGCCGGGCAGTGCCGGCCCAACCTCCGCCAGCACGCGGGCGTGGTAAGCATCCAGCCACGCGATTTCGGCCGCCGTCAGCAGGTCGGGCGCGATCATGCGACGGTCGAACGGCGCCAGCGTGATCGTCTCGAAATGCAGAAACGGTTTTGATGCCAGCGACAGGTCGGCCTGTTGCACGAGGACAAGGTTTTCCAGCCGGATGCCGAACCGGCCCGGCGCATAGAACCCCGGCTCGTTGGACAGCAGCATCCCCGGCGCCAGCGGCACGGGCTTGGCGGCCCGCGAAATGCTGACTGGCCCTTCGTGGACCGACAGATAGCTGCCGACGCCGTGGCCGGTGCCGTGGTCGAAATCGAGGCCCGCCTGCCACAGCGCGTGGCGCGCGAACCCGTCAATGTGCGCGCCGGACACGCCCTGCGGGAAGCGCAGCGTCGCGATGGCGATGTGACCCTTCAAAACCCGGGTAAACCGGTCCCGCAATTCGTCCGGCGGCGTGTTCGGCCCGGTCCAGACGGTACGGGTCACATCTGTCGTGCCCTCCGGAAACTGCGCGCCCGAGTCGATCAGATACAGTTCGTCGGCGCGGATCGGCCGGTCGGTTTCGGGGCTGACGCGGTAGTGCATGATGGCACCGTGCTCGCCCGCCCCCGAAATGGCGGAAAAACTCTCGCCGCGAAAACCGGGCAGGGTTTCGCGCAACGCGAGCAGGTGCGCGGCGGCGGACAGTTCGGTCTCGCGGCCCGCCGCCCCCGCCAGCCAGTGCAGGAAGCCGACGACGGCCGTGGCATCGCGCCTGTGGACATCGCGCGCACCCTGCTGCTCGGTCGCGTTTTTGCACGCCTTCGGGAGCAGGACCGGGTCCGGCCCCGCCACGACGGTCGCCCCCGCCGCGCGCAGGGTCTGCGCGAACCACGCGGGCGAGTTTGCGGGATCGACGCGCACCCGCTTGCCGGCAAAACCCGCCAGCGCTGCCGGCAACGCCTCGCGCGGCTGCACCGCCACGCCGTTGCCGAGCCAGGTCCGCGTCGCCTCCGGCAGTTTGCGCCCGTCCATGAACAGCGCCACCGACGCATCCGCCTGCACGACGGCGAAGCCGAGCGCGAACGGGGTGAACGGCACGTCCGAGCCGCGAATGTTCAAAAGCCATGCGACCGAGGCCGGGTCGGTCAGCACGGCGGCGTCCTGGTTCGCGGCACGCAGGGCGGCGGCGATATCCTCGCGCTTTTGCAGCGACGCGCGGCCGGTGAACGCCTGCGGATGCGGCACGGCCGGTTGCAGCGGCGGCGGCGGCCGGTCAAGCCACACCGCGTCGAGCGGATTGGTCTCGGTCGGCACCATCGTCACGCCGGCATCGACGAAGCGTTGCACGGTGTATTCCGGCAGCAGCCACGGGTCGTAGCCGATGCGAGCGCCGGGCGCGGCTTCCGCCAGCCACGCGGCCGGCGGCTGCTCGGTGATGTGGCGCTGCTCCCACGCGGTCGTGTCGGTCTGGGCGGCAGCTTGCAGCACGTAGCGGCCATCGGTGAACAGCGCCGCGCGCGTCGCCAGCACGATGGCCAGCCCGGCGCTGCCGGTGAATCCGGTGAGCCACGCGAGCCGTTCCGCGCCCGCCGGCACGTATTCGCCGAGGTGCTCGTCGGCCCGCGGCACGATGAAGCCGTCCAGACCCCGCCGAGCCAATTCTCCGCGAAGATCAATAAGATGTGAGGCGATCATCACGGCCATCCTTGGTTGACTGCCTTAATTTTGTCATAGCTCGCCAAAATGCCATGCGTGTGAAGCATGCCTGAAGCCGCAAACCGGCGAATTTCATTCGAGGGTCGGAGTATTATGTTTCCTCCAGCCAAGCCGCCGGACCCCAGGCTTCGATTGCGATGTCTCGATGGGGCGCCCGGCCGGTTAGAGGAATTAAGGACTTCACCAGATGAGCGCCCATTTTGCCAAGGACCAGGTGTCCTTCGCCACCCAAACCACGATGTCGGCCCGCGTGCCGGCCACATTCGCCCCTGCCCCGGAAGGCGCCGTCACGAAGGCGGTCCGTGCCGTCGGCCAGTGGCTGAGCGACAAGGTCAAGCGCCGCGCCGTGACCAACGAACTGGCCATGCTGTCGGACCACGAGCTGGCCGACATCGGCCTGAGCCGCGCCGACATTCCGCGCGTGTTCGACCGGTCGTTCGTCGCGACCCGGAGCGCCCCGCGCGCATAACCAGTGAACCGGTGAGGCGGCAAACGCCGCTTCACCGCGCTGCGCGCTCGCGGTGGGCGGAATACAAGCCGCTGGCCGCGATGATCGTGGCCCCGACGATGGTTGCTGCGCCCGGCCGCCCGTCGAAGATGACGTAGCCGAAGCCGGTACTCCAGATCAGTTGCAGATACGAGAACGGCGCCAGCAACGACGCCGGCGCCCGGCGGTAGCCGAGAACCACCATCCATTGCCCGGCCGAGGCGGAGACGCCGATCAACAGGCACAGCGCGAACTCGTGCAATGTCGGCACGGCGAAGTTGAACGGCAGCATACAAGTCAGCAGCACCAGCCCCGTCCCGGCGGACCACGCCAGGATGGTCGGTGCCGATTCCGTCGGCGCGATCCGCCGCGTCATGATGATGCCGACCGCCCAGGTCGCGGCCGACAAGACCGGGTAGATAGCCGCGACGGAAAACGCCGACGTGCCCGGTTGCGCCGCGATCACCGCGCCAGACAGCCCGATGCCGACCGCGATCCAGCGCGCCGGCCCGACCTTCTCGCCGAGGAACGGCACCGACAGCATCGTGATGAACAGGGGCGAGACGAAATTGATCGCCGCCGCGTCCGCCATCGGCAGCACCTGCAATCCGAACACGAAAAACAGCGCCGAACTGACGATGCACAGCCCGCGCACCACCTGCGCCACCGGCCGCCGCGTGCGCAGCGCGGCACCCCGGTGGCGCAGTGCCGGCAGCGTCGCGAGCAGCACGAAGACGAGATAGCGGACCCACGCGACCTCGAACACCGGCACGGTCTGGGTGACGTATTTGGCGGTCGCGTCGGAGATGGAGAACAGCAGTGAGGCGCCGACGATCATCGCGATGGCCCGCACCGGATCGTCGCCGACACGGCCGGACGCAGCGCCGGAACGAACCATGGAGGGCACGCCGGAACGCGCCAGGAGAGGTTGGGACATAGGGCCAGTACGCGGGGGGCCAGTCGGCGCGAAGCAGGGGCGGAGCCAGCATTTAACATGCCGGGCGACGCGCCGGGCGCGTCCGCTGCCGCCATTCGGCGGGGCTGCCATGCGCGAAGCGCCGTCGGTCGCGGGCCTGTGTACGTTGGTGCTATAACCCCAGTAACTTCGTCACCGTCAGGATCGCTCCGTGACCGATTCCCCCCCCGCCGACGGCGCGCTCGCCGGCCTGCTGCCGTTGTTCGCCGGTGCGACTGTGCTGGTGCTCGGCGACGTGATGCTCGACCGGTACGTGCATGGGGAGGTCCGCCGGATTTCCCCGGAGGCGCCGATTCCGGTGCTGCGGGCGCAGGCGCGGCGGGCGGTGCTGGGCGGTGCGGCAAACGTGGCGCAGAACGTCGCGGCACTGGGCGCCCGCGCGCTGATCGCGGGCGTGGTCGGGCTGGACGACGCCGGCACCGAAATCGGCCGGGCGCTCGCGGCCACCCCCGACATCACCGCCTGTCTGGTGGCCACGCCCAACCGGCCAACCACGGTTAAAACTCGCTTCGTCAGCGGCGGCCACCAGTTGCTGCGGCTGGACGAGGAAGATGCGTCCGCCATCGACGAGCACACCGAGGCGCGCGTGATCGCCGAGTTCGAGGCCGCGCTGGCGCGGGCGGATGTCGTCGTGTTGTCCGACTACGCGAAGGGCGTGCTGACCGACAAGGTGCTCGCGCGCTGCACGGCGCTGGCGCGGGCGGCGGGCAAGAAGGTGATCGCCGACCCCAAACGGGCGGACTTCACGGCCTATCACGGCGTCGATGTGCTGACGCCGAACGAGCAGGAAGCGGCGCGGGCGGGTGGCGTTTCCTGCGACGACGATGCCGGCGCGGTGCTGGCGGGCGAGCGGGCGCTGGCGCAGGCGGATGCCGGCGCGGTGCTGGTCACGCGCTCCTCCAAGGGCCTGACGCTGGTGCGCCGGGGCGCGCCCCCGGTGCATCTGCCGACGCGGGCGCAGGCGGTGGCCGACGTGTCCGGTGCGGGCGACACGCTGATCGCGGCGTTCGCCATCGGACTTGCGTGCGGTGCGGACATGGCGGAAGCCGCGATGCTGGCCAACGTCGCCGCCGGCATTTCGGTCGGCAAGCCGGGCACCGCCACCGTCAGCCATGGCGAACTCGCGGCCGGGCTGCATCGTCGCGAACTTCTTGCTCTCGACGACAAGGTTCTGGAAGCCGGCGAGGCGCGCGCGCTGCGGGAGGCATGGCGCGGCGCCGGATTGCGCGTCGGCTTCACCAACGGCTGTTTCGATCTGGTGCACCCCGGTCATGTGCGCCTGCTCGGCAAGGCACGCGCGGCGTGCGACCGGCTGATCGTCGGGCTGAACAGCGATGCCTCGGTCAAGCGGCTGAAAGGCCCGGAGCGGCCGTTGCAGCAGGAAATGGCCCGCGCCACCGTGATGGCGGCCATCGGCGCCGTCGATCTGGTGGTACTGTTCGAGGAAGACACGCCCGAACAACTGATCCGCGCGCTGCTGCCGGATTTGCTGTTCAAGGGTGCCGACTACACGATCGACCAGGTCGTCGGCGGCGACATCGTGCGCGCGGCAGGGGGCGAGGTGAGGCTGATCGACCTTGAAGCGGGGCACTCCACCACCTCGATCGTGCGAAGGATGAAGACGGGATGAAGGAAGAGGAGTTTATCCGCAGATGACGCAGATAACCGCAGATGAAATAAAAGTGGGATATATTTTTGGGAAAATTATCTTCTCTTATCTGCGGCCATCTGCGTCATCTGCGGATAACACCTGATCTTGCTAGGCCACATCCAGCTTATGCCGCAGCGCCGCTTCGACAGCTTCGCCCAACATCCTGCGCCCCATCTCCAACGAATGCTTTTCTCGCACCAACGCCTGACCCGCCTGCGACATGCGTTCCCAAAGCGCCGGATCGCGATACAGGCGCAGGCACGCCGCCGCCAAATCCGCCGGTTCGTCGGCCAGCAACACTTCCTCGCCCTCGACCAGTTCCATACCCTCGGCGCCGCACGCGGTGGAGACGACGGGCAATCCGTACGACATGGCGGTCGAAACCTTACCCTTGGTGCCTGCACCGAATCGCAGCGGGCACACGAACACGCGCGTCCGGTCGAACACATCTCGAAGGTCGTCGATCAGGCCGGTGACGACCACATGCTCCGACTCCAGCGCCCGCACCTCCGGCCCAGGATTGGCACCGGCGATCACGAAGCGCACGTCCGGCGCCTCGGCGCGGATTAGCGGCAGTACCTCGCGGGCGAAGAATTGCACCGCGTCGATGTTGGGAAGATGCTTGTAGCCGCCGAGGAAAACGATGTCGCGACGGTCATCAAACCCAACGTCGGTGCCGAAGAACTCGAACATGAACGGCCACACGACGACCGGCGCATCCGGCACCTCGCGCGCCAGCAAATCGCGCTCGAACGTCGAATGGGTAATGGTGCAATCCACGCGCGCGATCAAATCCAATTCGCGGATTTTCATGCGTGCTGCGGCGACGCGGGATTCCCCGGTGCCCTCCAGTTCGGCGCGGCGCTCCATGCGCAGATAGTGCAAATCCATCGCGTGGAACAGAATCGGTGCCTGCGGCGCGTGCCGGCGCAGGTCCGACAGTGTGGCCTCCAGCACCGGCATCCGATAGACGAGGATCGCATCCATCAGCGGGCCGTAACGGCGGATGTAGCTGTCGAACGGGCCGTCGTACGGCGAATAGGCGCACTCGACCCCGAGGCGCAGCAACTCCGGCGTGTGCTGCGGCTCGAACAGGAAATTGTCCTGCGGCGCGTAGTAAGATTTGTAGCCCAAATCCTGGAACAACCGCAGCGTCAGCGTCGTGGTGACGGAGCCGGCATCCTGCTTCGGCGTCGGCGTCGTCGCGTCCACCACCAGCGCGCGCTTGCGCACGGTGCGGTCGCGCTCGAAATACGGCGAGTCGCCGTTGGCGCGGTGGCCGGCCAACGCTTCGCGCCAGCGCAGGAACAGTTTTTTGCTGTTGATCTCCTGATACGCCTTCACGCCCGCCTTGGTGTCCGTGCCCGAGGTGCGGCCCTCGTAGTGGATCACGCGCGATTGCGGCTGGAACCAGACTTCGCGGCCGAGCGCGCGCAGGCGCATCGCGAAATCGGCGTCCTCGCAATAGGCCGGCGCGAACAATTCGTCGAACCCGCCGAGTGCGGCCCACACATCGGCGGCAATCGCCATCGACGCGCCGGAGACGTAATCGACCTGCCGCGCGTGCGTGTAGATCGGCCGGTTTGGATCGTCGTTGCGGCCGTAATTCCACGCCGAGCCGTCGCGCCAGACGATGGCACCGGCTTCCTGCAACGTGCCGTCCGGATACAGCAGTTTCGATCCCACAAGGCCGGCGTTGGGGAACAGCGCGAACGACTCCAGCAGCCCGTCGAGCCAGCCGGGCAGCACGCGGGTGTCGTTGTTCAAAAACACCAGCGTTCGCCCGCGCGCGATCTTCGCCGCCGCGTTGCAACTGCGGACAAAACCGAGATTCTCGTCGTTGCGATGCAGCCGCACGCCGTCGATGCGCGGGATCAGCGAAAAAGTTTCGTCGGGCGAGCGGTCGTCCAGCACCAGAATTTCCGCCACATGCCTGCTGGTGTGGGCGAACAGGCTTTCCAGGCAGTTCAGCGTGTAGGCGATCTGGCCGAACACCGGGATGATAATACTCACGTCCGGCGGCGGCATGGCGGGATCGCTCGCGAGGAACAGCGCGCGCGGGGCCGCGTTCAGCGCGGCGACGGCGGCGCCGAGGTCCGGCTGGCCGGTCAGCAGGCCGAACTCGCGCAAAAACGCCTCGCCGCGCCGGCTCGCGTCGATGGCGTCGTCGTCCGGCCGGTGCTCGTAGTAAGTCAGGTCGTCGCGCGGGCGGTCGGGGTGGTCGGCGACCGGCCAGGATTGCAGGGTGCGCGGCACGTCGAACACGCCGCTGCGGACGCCGCCCCCATCGGTCGGCAGGGCGGCAAGTTCGCTGCGAAAGCGGCTGTTCTCGGCTTGCAGTTCGAAGGCGCGCTCGTCCACGTCCATCAGCCGCTCCACCAGCGTGACCGCGCGGCGGCGCAGTTCCAGCAGGTCGGGATCGGCCGGCGGCGTGTCGGCCGGGTCGGGCGAGGGAGGCGGCGGGACGACGACGACGGGCGCGCGGGCAACGAGCGCGCCCGGCGGATCGGCCTCGAACAGCAGCGACGGCAGCGGCGGCAATTCGCTGTCGGAGGCGAGCAGCAGCGTCGTCCAGTTCGCGTCCGCCGCCACCGGGTCGGCCAGTGCCACCATGCGGCCGCCGGCGAACCGCTCGCCCGTCACCAACGTGCCGGCCAGCGGGCGCTGGCGGAAGCAGGCGACGTGCTTGAAGCCGCGGGTCAGCGCCGCCCGCGCCGGACCATCGGCGTCGGCGACCGCGACAGCCAAAACACCACCGGGCAATAGCCGCCGCCGCAGCGTCGGCAGCGCGCCCGCCACCTCCTGCCCGCGCAGCGGCACCAGCGACAGCACGATGTCGGCCGGCCCGGCCCCGTCCGGCGCGCTCAGGTCCGCAACCGTTCGGCCTTCGCACAACGGCCGCAGAAAGCGGTAGCGGTGCAATGCCGCCACGTCGCTCGCGTCTAAGGGTCCCGGTGCGCCTTCTCGTACTCCAGCACCGCCCGCAACGTGTCTTCGAGATCGACGGTCGGCAACCACCCGGTCCGCTCCTTCAGCTTGGTGTTGCGCCCCAGAATGACCGGCTCGTCGGACGGACGGAACAGGTTCGGGTCAGGCTCGACGGTCAGCGCGATGCCGGTGAGCTTTTCCAGCAATGGGATCAGATCGCCGATGCGCCACGCCCGGTCGGCGCAGATATTGTAAGCCTCGCCCGGCTCGCCGTGCTCGGCCAGCAGCACCAGGGCGGAGACGAGGTCGCGCACATCCAGGATCGCGCGCCGCGTCTCCAGATTGCCGACGCGCAGCGCGCCGCCGTGGCGCGTGATGCGCGCCACGCGGGCGCAGAAGTCCGAGACGACATCGGCACGTTTGCGCGGGCCAGTGGTGTTGAAGATGCGGGCGCGGATGCAGCGGATGCGGTCGTTGCGCCAGTACTGGAACGCCAGCAAATCCTGCGCGACCTTGCTGACGCCGTACGGGTGCAGTGGCAGCAGCGGGGTGTCCTCCGCAATCGGCACATTGTCCGCCGTCAGGCTCGCGCCATACTCGGCCGAGGAGCACGCGACCACCACCATCGGGTCGTAACCGGCATCCGCGCCGGCCCGGACGGCGCGGATCGCCTCGAACAGGTTGATCGTGCCCTCGACGTTGATTCGCATCGTCTCCCACGGGTCGAGCCACGACACCGTGGGCAGGCTTTGCGCCGCAAGGTGATAGATCACCGGTGGCCGCTCGGCGGCGACCAGCACAGCCACCGCCGCGCGGTCGCAGACATCGAGTTCGGCGAGCGCGAAACGGCCGGCGAGTTCCTCCATCCGCACCGTCGGGCGCGACCAGGTACCGAGCACCCCGCCGGGCGCAGCGGATTCCAGCCGCTCCAGCAGATGCGAGCCGACCATGCCGGCGGCCCCCGTCACCAGCACGCGCCGCCGAGGTGTTTGGCTGTTGCTGTCCATACGCCGCAAATCATACCCCAAGCGCCGTGCGAAAGGCACCGATTCCGATAATAACTCGTTAACAATGCATGAGGTTGCAACAAATAAGCCGCGATGGCGCAGCGAAGCCCTTGCAGATCGGCCTTAAATTTGTATTCGAAATGTCCAAGTCAGAGTCGAGACGAAGTTGCTGCGTCCCAGGCACACACGTATGTTGTTCTGACAAAGCGAGTGGGTGCCAAACGCCGGGGGGAATGTCTCACATGCTCGACACCATGCAGAGAGATACCATCTTGGATTGCGAACCCGGCCTTATCCGATTGTTCGGCTTGGCCGATATTGGCTATCGCGGCTTGGTCAGCGGCTGGTCGGCGCCGGAAGAAGGGCACACCTGGAACGATGGCCTGGAAGCGACTTACAGCATCGCCGTCCGGCCGCCGCTCAGCCGTTTCCGCCTGATGATCATGGGCGAGCCCTATTGCTCGCGCGCGCGCCCGGTGCAGGAACTGACATTGTTCGGCAACGGCTGGCGCATCGCGGCGTGGCGCATGTCGGCGCGTGTCGAGACCGCGCTGATCGTCACGCTGGAGCCGGAATGGTGGTTCACGCGCGGAACGCGCTCCGTCATGCGATTGCTGTTCTATCTGCCGAACAGCGTCCGCCCGAAAGACCTGAACGACGGCCAGGACGGGCGCGAGATCGGCTTCTGCTTCCGCTCGATCTGCCTGCGCCAGATGCCGACCTGACAATTCGTGAACCCGTGCCGACGGCGCGGATCGTCGCAATGATGTAGCCTCGAAGCCTGTGCGTTTTAATCTTGGCCGGCACCGAAGCCGCTTGACAGTGCCCCGGCTGCGCGTTTCCTGGACTGGTCCGTATCGGGATCGAAGCATGCCTGACCGTGCCCATGCTTGACCGCGCAGCCCTGCCCGACCACCCTTTGCTCGACAAAGCCTTGAAGGGCGACCTGCGCGAACGGGTCGATGGGGGATTCGAGGGCTGGTGCTGGGCACCCGAGCGGCCGGAGGCACGACTGGTCGTCGATGTGCTGGTCAACGACACGCTCGCCGCCTCCATCGTCGCCGCCGCGTTTCGCCGCGACCTGCAATTGCGCGGCATCGGCGACGGGCGGCACGGGTTCGCGCTGCGGCTGCCGCCGAATCTGGCGGAAACGTCCGGCGAACACATCGTCACCGCGCGCGATCGTGCCTCCGGCATCGTGTTTGGCCGCGTCCTGCGCCACGCCGGCGGCGACGCCCCCGGCGGCGAGCGGCTGGACGCGCTCGGCGAGGCGATGGACGATTTGTGGCTCAAGCTGGAAGCCGTCCGTTCGGCCGAGGCTCGGCCGATGGCGGCGGATCGGCTGCGCGACGCGCTGGGCGTCCTGGCCGGGCGGCTGGCCACCCGCCACGCCATCCATCGCGTCCCCGGCGACATCGACCCCGGCGTGCGCGTGGATGGCCCCCCCATCCTGCTGCCCCACCTACCGGCACCGGAGTTGACCGTCGTGCTGCGCGCCGGCAGCGCCTCGGCTTCTTTGCGGTGCATCGCGGCGCTGGCGCCGGCCGCC
>CAJCJG010000376.1 GCA_903970625.1 Solirubrobacterales bacterium 70-9
GCCCAAGCCATCATCCCGGCCAAAACTCCAATCCTCACCACTTCATCCCGCTAAGAACAAAGCCGCAGGGCGCCGCCAACGTATCCCTTCCAATTCCTGATTTTACTGTCAATGAACAACCCCGTTTCCGGGGACGACTTCGCAGCGGAACCCGCCGCGTCGTCGGTGGCGGTTTCTACTCGGCAGCCCCCTAGGTGTCAACGGCGTGACAAAACCCCGCGCACGACGCCGTCACACCCAAAAACCCACGGAATTCCGCGCTTTTGCCGCTCATAGCACCGCGCGAAACCCCATTTTCGCCGACAATCCGGGCCGCAGTCAAGGTATTCGCAAAACGCATCGCTCGCGGGGTTGTCATGTCCGCCACCGCGTGCAGACGGGGCGCGTCGCCGCGCCCCGCTCGCCTCAGGCGGCCTCGGCCAGCCGCCCGTTGAACGCCAAACCACCCACGCCGCCGGACACTTCCACGATCTCGCCGTCCTTGACGGCACCTTCCAGGATAAAACCCGCCAGCGGGTTTTGCAGGCTCCGTTGGATCACCCGCTTCAGCGGCCGCGCCCCGTACACCGGGTCGTAGCCCTCGGCGGCCAGCCAATCGAGCGCGCTGCGGTCGAGTTCCAGCGAAATGTGCCGGTCCGCCAGCAGCCCGCGCAGCCGCCCCAACTGGATTTCTACGATCGTGGCCATGTCGCTCCGCTGCAAGCGGCGGAACAGCACGATCTCGTCCAGCCGGTTCAGGAACTCGGGCCGGAAATGGCCGCGCACCATCTCCATCACGCCCTTGTACGCCATCGACAGATCCTCGCCGTCCGGCTGGGCCGCGAGGATGTCGCTGCCCAGATTGCTGGTCAGCACGATGATCGTGTTCTTGAAATCGACCGTCCGCCCTTGCCCGTCCGTCAGCCGCCCGTCGTCGAGCACCTGGAGGAGCACGTTGAACACGTCCTCGTGCGCCTTCTCCACCTCGTCGAACAGGATCACCTGATACGGCCGCCGCCGCACCGCCTCGGTCAGCACGCCGCCCTCGTCGTAGCCCACGTAGCCCGGCGGTGCGCCGATCAGCCGGCTGACGGAGTGCTTCTCCATGAACTCGCTCATGTCGATGCGCACCATCGCCCGCTCGTCGTCGAACAGGAATTCGGCCAGCGCCTTGGTCAGTTCGGTCTTGCCGACGCCGGTGGGGCCGAGGAACAGGAAGCTGCCGATGGGCCGGTTCGGGTCTTGCAGCCCGGCCCGTGCCCGCCGCACGGCGTTGGCAACCGCCTTCAGCGCGTCCTCCTGCCCGACCACGCGCTTACGGAGGGCATCCTCCATCCGCAGCAGTTTGCCGCGTTCCCCTTCCAACATCTTATCGACGGGAACGCCGGTCCAGCGGGAGACGACGCTGGCGATCTGCTCCTCCGTCACCGCCTCGTTGACCAGCCGGCCGCCGGCCTGCGCCTGTACCATCTGCTTTTCCAGGCCCGGAATCACGCCGTACAGCAACTCCGACGCCTTTTGCAGATCGCCGTTGCGCTGGGCGACCTCCACGTCGCTGCGGGCGCGGTCCAGCCGTTCCTTCAAGGACTGGTTCTCGGTCAGCTTCTCCTTCTCCGCCTTCCAGGCCGCCGTCAGCGCGTCGCTTTTCTCCTGGATGCCGCCCAGTTCGTGTTCCAGCTTGCCGAGCCGGTCGCGGCTCGCGGGGTCGCTCTCGCGCTTCAGCGCCTCGCGCTCGATTTTGAGTTGCAGGATGCGGCGGTCCAGTTCGTCCAGCTCCTCGGGCTTGCTGTCCACCTGCATGCGCAGCCGGCTGCCCGCTTCGTCGATCAGATCGATGGCCTTGTCCGGCAAAAACCGGTCGGTGATGTAGCGGTTGGAGAGGGTGGCCGCCGCCACCAGTGCGCCGTCGGTGATCCGGACGCCGTGGTGCAGCTCGTATTTCTCGCGGATGCCGCGCAGGATGCTGATAGTATCCGCGACGCTCGGCTCGCCGACGAAAATCGGCTGAAACCGCCGCGCCAAGGCGGCGTCCTTCTCCACATGCTTGCGATATTCGTCGAGCGTCGTCGCACCCACGCAGTGCAGCGCCCCGCGCGCCAACTCCGGCTTCAGCAGGTTGGACGCATCCATCGCCCCGTCCGCCTTGCCGGCGCCGATCAGCGTGTGCATCTCGTCGATGAACAGGATGATTTGGCCTTCGGCGGACTCGATCTCCTTCAGAACCGCCTTCAGCCGCTCCTCGAACTCGCCGCGATACTTCGCCCCGGCCACCATCGCGCCCAGATCGAGCGCCAGCAGCCGCTTGCCCTTCAGCGCCTCCGGCACGTCGCCGTTGACGATGCGGATTGCCAACCCCTCGACGATGGCGGTCTTGCCCACGCCCGGCTCGCCGATCAGCACCGGATTGTTCTTGGTGCGCCGCGCGAGCACCTGAATCGTGCGCCGGATTTCCTCGTCCCGCCCGATCACCGGATCGAGTTTCCCCTCCCGCGCCAGCGCGGTCACGTCACGGGCGTATTTTTTCAACGCGTCGAAATTGGCTTCGGCATTCTGGCTGGTGACTTTGCGGCCCTTGCGGATATCGGCCACCGCCTTTTCCAGCGCCTGCGGCGTGGCGCCGCCGGCGCGCAGCGCTTTGGCCGCCGCCCCGTCGCTCGCCGCCAGCGCCAGCAGCAGCCGGTCCTGGGCAACATACTCGTCCCCGGCCTTCTCCGCCGCCCGCTGTGCAGCGTCCAGAATCCGCACCAGCGCCGGCGTCGCCTGCGGCTGGCCCGCGCCGCCGCCCGAAACCTTCGGCAGCTTGCCCAACTCCAGGTCCAGCGCCGTCTTCGCCGTCTTGTCGTCGCCCCCGGCGGCCCGGATCAAGCCGGCCGCCGCCCCCTCCTCGTCGTCCAGCAGCGCCTTGAGCAGATGCTCCGGCGTCAATTGCTGGTGGAACTCGCGGATCGCGATGGTCTGTGCGGCCTGCAAAAAGCCCCGCGCGCGCTCGGTGAATTTCTCGATGTCCATGTCTCTTTGTCCCTTGCCGGCGACCCGGGCGGCCCGCCCCTCCAATCAGGCGACGGATGACCCCGTTCGCCACAACACCTAGGAATTGATACTCATCAACTCAAGGCTTGCCGCCTCCGCTTCGCGCTGCTGGGATAGGCCATGCGCATCGAGCATCTCTATCGCTATCCGGTGAAGGGGCTGACCGCCGAGGCGCTGGACTCGATCGCGGTCGAGGCAGGCAGCACGGTGCCATGGGACCGCGCTTTCGCGCTCGCCCAAGGCGACGCGCCGTTCGACCCCGCGCATCCCAAATGGATGCAGAAAACCCACTTCCTGTGCCTGATGGCCAACGCCCGCGCCGCCCTGCTGCGCTCCAGCTTCGACCCTGCGACCGGCCGACTGACCATTCTGGCCCCCGGCGGCGACAGCATCGCCGAGAACGCATTGACCGAAGCCGGCCGGGACCGGATCGGCGGCTGGCTCGCCGCGTTCATGGGGCCGGAGGCGCGCGGTGTGCCGAAATTCCACCATGTTCCCGGCCACTCGTTCAGCGACGTCAGCGCCAAGGTGCTCAGCCTCATCAACATCGCGAGCCTGGACGACCTCTCCCGCCGCGTCGGAGCGCTGCGACACAAGCGCCGCTTCCGCGCCAACGTCTATTTCACCGGGGCGCCGGCCTGGAGCGAACTGGACTGGATCGGTCAGGAATACATGGCCGGGGGCGCCCGCTTGCGGATCAAGAAGCGCATCCCGCGCTGCCCCGCGACGCAAGTGAACCCGGAAACCGCCGAGCGGGATGCCGACCCGGTGCGGGAACTGCGCGCAGCCTTCGGCCACCCGGACCTCGGCATCTATGCCGAAGTCATCGAAGGCGGGGAAATCGCCGTCGGCGACGCGCTGGAGCTTTTGCCGGCTTAGCCGGCGACGGCCTCGGCCATCGGCGGGTCCGTCAGCGCCGGCGCCATCGGCTCCGCCAGCGGTTCCGGCGGTGCGTGTGGCGCATCCGGTGCCGGCAGGCCGCCCACCGTCACCTGCACATCGACCGACAGCCGGATGAAATCCCGCTCGCCGCCGATGAACCCGCCCGCGATCGGCACCGCCTGTTCCGGCGTCCGCGCCGAGCACACCCGGATCAGGTTGCGCCCGGCCATCAGCCCGTTGGTCGGGTCGAACTCCACCCAGCCGGCGCCCGGCAGATACACCGCGCACCAGGCATGGGTGGCACCGCCGCCGACCGTGGCGTTGCCCGCCCCGTCGTCGTACAGATAACCGCTCACGAAGCGCGCTGCGAACCCCAGCGCCCGCACCGCCTCCATCATCAGCAGGGCAAAATCCCGGCACGCCCCGCGCTTGGTGGCCAGCGTCACGACGGGCGGATTGGTGCCCTCCTGCGCCCGCGCCTCGTAGGTGAAGTCGTCTTTGATCGCCTGGGTAATTTTCGCCAGCAGGTCCATTGTGCGAACAGGCGCAGCACCCCGTACGAACCGCCGCGCCCACTTGTCCACGATCCGGCCGGGGTCGGGGAACTGCCGCTCCATCAGCCGCGCGAGGTCCGGAAACTCCTCCGCCGGGTAGCGGAACGGATAGGTCTCGGCACTCGGGTCCAGAATCTCCTGCGGCGCGGCCGGCCCGGCGTGCAGATGGTCGAGGTCCAGCGTCGAGACGATCTCCAGCGTGTTGCTCTGCACCCCGTCCCAATCGAGGTAGCAGACCGAATTGCTGAACACGTCGTGCGCCCAACGGGTCGAGGTCGCGGCCGGCGTGATGCTCCAGCGTGTGCCCCGCAGCCGCAAATCGTGGCTGTCACGCGGGCGCAGCATCACGCGATGCGTGGTGAAACGCACCGGCCGCACATAGCGGTAGGTCGTGGTATGGACGATACGGACCTCGGTCAAGGGTCGGCTAACCTTTCAAGGCGTCACGGCGACGGGCGGCCAGATATGGTGCGCCGCAGACCGAATGTCGCTCAGGCCACCGCCGTTCCCTGCCGGGACCGACATGGTCCGGCCCGCCCCAGCGCATCCGTCGCCCGCCGCCGCAGCTTGCCGACTGCGGCGACCCCGGCCAGCCGGCGGTCGAGGAACGCCAAGGTCGCCGCATCGTCCTCGCTCGCGTCGCGTAGCCAGAACAGCAGCGTCGCCGAATAGATGGCGGCGAGCGTCGCGCGCTTCGTGTACCAAGCGAAATCGGCCGATGTGTCGCCGGCCAGATGCCAGATCGTGTCCACCGTCCGCGCCGTGCAGCGGGCGGCGACCCGCAGATTGCTCGGCAGCGCCAGGATCGCGAACGCCCGCCGCACCGCGTCCTTGTCCACCCGCGCGTCCGCGAACCGCTTGGCCACCAGCGCCCGCACCCGCGCGCCAGTGCGCAACCCGGACAAATCCTCGGCCGCTTCTTCCAGCCGCCGGTCGGCGCGGTCCAAAAAAGCCTCCACCATATCGACGGCACCGCCCGGAAACAGCAACTCCGCATCGCGCGGATCGGCGCCGATGTCCGTCAGCCCGAGTCGCAATGCGGCAAACGTCCAGCCATGAATCGGCACCAGCGGCAGCAGGGCGGCCAGCGCCGCATCCCGCTCCGCCGAGCGTTCCGGGGGCGCGATCATGCCCCCTGCCCCGTCTCGGCCGCGACCTTCGCCGCGTACTGTGCCTGCGCCACGCGGTCTAGTTCCTCGGTGAAGCCGAATGTCGAAAAGTCGGTCACGCGCATGGGGTAAAGAATCCCGTCCAGATGGTCGTATTCGTGCTGCACCACATTGGCATGGAATCCGGTCGCTTCCCGCGCGATCGGTTGCCCTTCCGCATCCACGCCTGCATAGCGGATGCGCCAATGGCGCGGAACGGCGGCGCGCATACCCGGAATCGACAAGCATCCCTCCCATCGCGGCCGCACATCGTCGCCGAGCAATTCCACCGTCGGGTTGATCAACACGCTGACGCCCCCCGGCACGTCGTCCAGGTCCCCGGTGGCGCGGTGCGCCGGCACCCGAAACACGAACAGCCGCAACGGCACATGCACCTGCGGCGCCGCGAGGCCGGCCCCGCCCGCATCCTCCATCGTCTCGATCATGTCGGCGACGAGCCGCCGCACCTCCGGCGCCGTCGGGTCCGCCACCGGCTCCGCACGCCGCAACAGGACGGGGTGGCCCATGCGGGCGATCTTCAGAATGGCCATGTCCGGCAGTCTCCGGGCGCGAATGTCGTGCTTGTCAGAATGGGGGCTGGAAAAGCCTTTGGCGAGGTGCGGCACCCATGCTATAGCGCCCGCCTCCCGGAGCAGGCCCCCTGCCCCGGGCCATTTGCGCGCACCCCGATTGGCGGGGTGACGATCTGATCGAGGAGCAGGCGGCCAAGTGCAAGTTCTTGTTCGTGACAACAACGTGGACCAGGCGCTGAAAGCGCTGAAAAAGAAGATGCAGCGGGAAGGCGTGTTCCGCGAGATGAAACTCCGCCGCCACTACGAAAAACCCTCCGAACGCCGCGCCCGCGAAGCCGCCGAGGCCGTCCGCCGCGCCCGCAAGATGGAGCGCAAGCGCCTGGAGCGCGAGGGGTTCTAATCGGCCGCTCGTCACCCCCGCGAAGGCGGGGGTCCACCGGCCCGCTCCGCACCTACCCCAAATCCGGCATCGCGAACGGCTGCGCCACCTCTAGCGTGCGCGCGGCCCTTAGCACGATGTCGTCCCGATACATCGGTGCCGCCAGTTGCACCGCCCTCGGCAACCCGTTGGCGGCAAACCCCATCGGCACCGTGATCGCGGGCTGCCGCGTCAAATTGAACGCGAACGTCCACGGCGCCCAGTTGGTCCACAGCGCCTGCATCGGGTCGGCAATCGGCGCATCGGCCAGCGGTGCGGTCGCCGGCACAGTCGGGCATAGAATCAGGTCGTAGGTCTGGTGGAAGCGCGCCATCGCGTGCGCCGCCTGCACCCGCAGCGCCTCGCCGTCTAGAAACTCGATCGCCGACAGCCCACCCGCCGCGCGGGCGACCTCCAGCAGGCCCGGGTCCAGCATGTGGCGCCGTGTCTCCGGGAACGAGTTCACCAGCCGCGCCAGCGCCACGCCCCAGATGCGCCCAAAAATGCCGCTGGTGTCGGGCAGGCCGGGGTCGGCCTCCTCCACCTCGGCGCCGGCCTCCATCAACAGCCGCGCCGCCTGTTCGACGGCTGCGATCCCCTCCCAATCCACCGGCGCGTCGAAGCCGGGGCGGCGCAGCACCGCCACCCGCATCTCGGCCACACCGTCCTCGATCCCATCCCGCCAGTCGCGCCGGTCGTCGGGCAGCGCGTACGGGTCGCGCAGGTCGAACCGCGCCATCGCACTCAGCATCAGCGCCGCGTCCCGCACCGTCCGTGTCATCGGCCCGGCCACGGCCACCGACGAAAACGCACCGAGCGGCCACAGCGGCACCCGCCCGAACGTCGGTTTCAGGCCGACCACGCCCGACCACGCCGCCGGAATCCGCACCGAGCCGCCCGCGTCCGTGCCGATATGCAGCGGCCCGAACCCGGCCGCCGCCGCCACGCCCGCCCCGGCGGACGAGCCGCCGGGCGTGTGCGCCGGGTTCCACGGATTGCGGGTGATGCCATGCAACGGGCAATCGCCCGGCGACTTCCAGCCGAATTCCGTCGTCGTCGTCTTGCCAAACGGGACGGCGCCCTCCGCCTTCAGTCCCACGACGCTCGGCCCGTCCTCGGCCACCGGCGCCGGGTCCGACAGGCGGGAGCCGCGCCGCGTCGGATGGCCGGCGAGGTCCACGAGGTCTTTGACCGTGACCGGCACGCCATCCAGAATCCCCATTGGCCGCCCCGCGCGCCACCGCGCCTCGCTCTCCGCCGCCGCCGCCAGCGCCTGCGGCGCCAGCACGGCAAAGGCGTTCAGCGACGGATTCAGCCGCGCCACCCGCTCGGTGATCGCCTGCAAAACCTCCACAGGCGACAGCGTGCGGCGGGCATAGTGGCCGAGCAGTTCCTCGGCACTCATCAGGGCGGCATCGGTGGCGGACATGGCGGTATCCCGGCTCGAATCGTGCGTCAGTCTGACCCAACCCCCCGCGCCGATGGAACCCCTGGCGCGCCCGTCGGGGCACGCCACCGCTTCTGACGCTCGCGTTTGGTTGAAGGCCGAAAGCCGCAATTTTCTGTTGCCCGCAAATTGCCATTCATACTAACATTATGACGTGAAAAACACCCTCATCCTCTCCCCGGCAGATCGGTTCAACGCCTTCCTGTTGATGCTGATTCAGGCCATCGTTGCCCAGTCCGGAGGAAAACTCCCGGCGCCGCTGGTCGCGATGAT
>CAJCJG010000377.1 GCA_903970625.1 Solirubrobacterales bacterium 70-9
GACGTGCTGGCCCGCGCCCTGCGGGGCGGCCCTTTGCTGCCGCTGGACTCGCCCGCCGGCCAGCCGCAGCCCGGCATCGGCCGCGTGCTGCACGGACTGGACGCGGCGCTGCCCGCCGACCGCGCCGTCAATGTGCTGGTGGCGGAGGACAATCTGACCAACCAGCTTGTCATCCGCGCCATGATCGAGCGCCTCGGCCACCGCGCCCACATCGTCGGCAGCGGCGGCGAGGCGGTGGAGGCGCTCCGGGCGGAGCCGTTCGATGTGGTGCTGATGGACGTGATGATGCCGGGCATGGACGGCATCGAGGCCACGCGGCTGATCCGCGCGCTGCCGCAGCCGGCGTGTGCCATCCCGGTGTTCGGCCTGACGGCGCATGTGGCGCCGGAGGATCATGCCATCTTCCGCGCCGCCGGCATGGACAGCGTGCTGACCAAGCCCGTCACTGCCAAGGCGCTCGCCGCCGCCCTTGCCCCCGTGGTCGCGGGCCCCTGAGCGGGAGGCTTTGCGGCGATCAAACTTCTGCCAGCAGCCACAAATCCGTGTCACCCGTCCGCTCGCCGGCCGCCGTGAGCATCGCGTGGACCTGCCCGCGATGGTGGGTCTGGTGGTTGAACATGTGGGACACCAACAGGTCGCGCGGACGAGTCATGTCCTGCTGCACGGCGCCGCTGAACCATGTCAGATCGCCGTGCAGCCACGCCGGATCGAGCGCCTCGGCCCAGGCGATCAGTGACGCATCCATCTCCGCCCGCGCCGCCGCCAGGGCCGCGAAGTCGGGGTACATCCGCAAGCCCTCCTTCATCGCGGGCGGCTTCGGCCAGCCGGCGAAGCGCGACATCCACATCGCGTCGGCCCACAGCAGATGGTTGAGCGTGGCGTCGATGGAGCCGAAGAACGCGCCCCGGTCGCGCCGCCGCTCGGCATCCTCCACCCGCGCCGCCGCCGCGTACAGCCGCCGGTTCATTTCGGCGTTGTAGCCGGCCATCATCCGGACCCAGGCTTGCGTGATCATCGCTCAGCCCGGCAGGCCGACGAGCACGTCGGTGCCCTCGATGCGCACCGGAAAGGTCGCCACGTCCTCGTCGATCGGCGCGCAGAGGCCCTTGCCGGTGCGCACGTCGAAACGTCCCGCGTGCAGGGGGCACTCCACGCTGTCGCCGTCCAGCCATCCATCGGTCAGCAGCGCGTAGGCGTGGGTGCAGACATTTTCGATCGCGTGCCAGGAATCGTCTTCCAGGTGAAAGACCCCGATTTTTTTTCCGCCGGCCTCGGCGGCGAACATGTCGCCCTTGCCCACCTGCTTGACAGCCGCCACGCGCACCCATTTTGCCGCATCGACCATAGCCACACACCTCCTGCCGAAGTAGATGATCGGGCACCGCCCCGCGAGACGATCATGGCGCATGCCGGGGCGCCTGTCTGCCGGGCGCGTGCGCGGGCGGCGGCAGTCGGGGGAGGAGAGGGACGTTGATGCCAAAACTGCATGTCATCGTCGGCGCCGGACAGACCGGGGCGAATGCCGCCGTCGCGATGCGCGGCGCCGGGTTCGACGGCCGCATCCTACTGCTCGGCGAGGAGGCGCACGCCCCCTACGAACGCCCGCCGCTGTCCAAGAGCGCGTTGACCGACGATCCCGAGCCGGCGCCCGGCTGGTTCTACCCGACCGAGAAATTCGCCACCCTCGATATCGAGGTCCGTCTCGGCACCGTGGCCACCGAACTCGATCCGGGCGGCCACACGCTGGCGCTGTCGGACGGCGCGGTGCTGGCGTTCGACCGGCTGTTGCTGGCGACCGGCGGGCGCGCGCGCAAACTGCCGGTGCCCGGCGGCGAGCACGCGCTGCTGCTGCGGACGCTGGAGGATGCGCGCCGAATCCGCCCAAAACTGGTGCCGGGTGCCCGCGTGGTCTGCGTCGGCGCCGGCGTGATCGGGCTGGAGACCGCCTCGTCGGCCCATCAGCGCGGCTGCCGCGTGACGGTGCTGGAGGCCGCGCCCGGCGTCATGGGCCGCGCGATGACCCCGGACATGGCGCGCTGGATGGAGCGGCTGCACACCTCCCGCGGCGTCGCCCTGCATCTCGGCTGCGGCGTGTCTGCCATCGAGCCGGGCCGCGTGATCGCCGCCGACGGCCGGGTGTTTCCGGCCGACGTGGTGATCGCGGGGGTCGGCATGGTCCGCAACACCGAACTCGCGCGCGCCGCCGGGCTGGAGGTGGAGAACGGCATCGTCGTGGACGAATTCGGCCGCACCGGCGTGTCCGACATCTATGCGGCCGGCGACGTGGCGGCGTTCTGGCATCCGTCGCTGCACCGGCGCCTGCGCCTGGAAGCCTGGAAGCATGCGCAAAACCACGGCATCGCCGTCGGCCGGGCGATGGCGGGCGTTGCCGAGCAGTACGACGACGTGCCGTGGTACTGGACCGATCAGCACGGCGTCACCGTGCAGGTCGCCGGTCTCCCCCACGAAAGTGCGGCGACGATCCTGCGGGGCGACGATGCCGCCACCAGTTTTTCCGCGTTCCACCTGGACCTGAACGGGCGCGTGGTCGCCGCCACCGGTGTCAATGCCGCCCGCGACGTGCGCGCGGCGCTGACGATGATCCAGAAGGGCATGGCCCCCGACCCGGCGAAACTGGCGGACCCGGCGACAAAGTTGCAGGATTTGCTGAAGGCCGGTTGAGCGCCACATATTTTATTTTGTTATCGTAACATTATCGACATGCCAAGACAAGGGCTTGGATCAGGTCGTTTTTCGGCGGCGGTCGATGACGCCCTTCGGCCAGTGGGCGGAGGGGATGCGGCGCCACGGACCCTGCGG
>CAJCJG010000378.1 GCA_903970625.1 Solirubrobacterales bacterium 70-9
GCTCCGCCGCCGACGCTGCCGTTGACGCCGCCCGCGCCGCCGCTGGTGGTGGTGGCGCCGCCGCTCCCGTTGCTGCCCTCGAAGCCGCCACCGCCGCCACCGCCGGCGATGACCAGCGCGGTATGGACCGAGACGGTGCCGTTGTTGGTTTCGATGACGAAGCTGCCGCCACCGCCGCTGCCGCCGCCATCGGCGCTGGCTGTCCCGGCACCGCCGACGACGATCTCGATGGTTTCGCCGGCCGTCAGGACGAAGTCGCCCCCGACCTCGGCCCCATCGCCGCCGGTGCTGTTGCTGGTTGAACCGCCCTGTGCCCCGAATGCGGTGATGTCGTAGGTGCCGGTTGTCTGCACGACGAATTCAACTGCCGTGCCGGTGTACGACACGTTGTCAGTTACGGCCATAATTATTCCCCACACAGAAATAATAGTAATTTCGTATTCACACGTGAAATTTACCTTATCATGCTGATTTGAGGAATTCAGCAAAATAAAGCGATACGATAATCCTGCGATATTACTGCGTATTATGACGAAATTTCAGATTGCATTTTTAACGCGTACTATATTCAAAAATCCCTCATTTGTCTCAATTTGTGATGAATTGTCGTAGCGTCCCTGACGATCCCCGTCAGCCCGCCGGGCTGTCCTTGGTGGCCATCTTGCCCGCGTCCGCCCATCGCAGCGACTCGGCACCCGCCGGCTCCGCGCCCACATCGTCCTCCAGCAGACTCAACCGGCCCAGATCCACGATCGTCCGCCCGTCGTCGTCCACCGTCACCGCGTCGGCGTAGCGCTGACCGAACACGATGTCGCCTGCCCCGTAATCCCGCATGTCGCCCACGTCGGCCGCCAGTGCCCGGTCGTGCGCATCGACCGAGACGTACATCCTGATATCGGCCGAGGTGAAATTCTCGGCCGCGTAGCGATGCAGCGGGCTGTGCTCGTCGATCTCGTGCATCAGCGTCCAGGTCAGGGCGAAGATCGGCAGCCTGTCGCGCGTGAGCTTGAGGTCGAAGATGCGGCGAAAGAACTGCCCTTCGGCCGAGCGCTCGCCGATCAGTACGCCGGCCGTGGCGCGCGCGTCCGTCATCACGTTGGCGCGGCCGTTGGCCAGCCGGATCATCAGCGTCGGGCGCCCGTTGTGGGTGGCCACCACGACCTTGTCGGCCCACAGGAACTTCCCGCGCGGGCGTGAGAAGCGGACGAACGTGAGGCCCGTCATGATGGCGACGAACGCCATGCCGACGATGATCTCGATGGCGGAGACGACGTGGCCGTACAGCGTCGCCGGCGCCATCACGCCGTAGCCGACGGTCGCCAGCGTCTCCAGGCTGAAGAAGAACGCATCCGTCAGCTCCCCCGGCCGGGCGTTGGCGACCGCGCCCGGCTGGAGCAGATACAGCGTGGCGAAGATCAGGTTGAGCGCCAGCTCCAGCACCACGAACATCAGCAGAAAGCCGGGCCAGCTCAGCGAGACCGCGATATGATACGGGTCGCGCCAGTCGTAACGGGAGGCGCCTTTCTTGGTCAGCTCGAAGGCACCGACGCGCACCTTCATCGACGGGATGTGCCGCGCGCGCTCGCGCCTGTGTCCGGCCGGCTGGGGAGGGAGCTTTGGGCGCGACATGGTGCCTGTGTGCGGGCGCCGGCCGGCCCGCGCAAGAGTGGCCCGCCGTTCATCCGGGGCTTCCCTGTCACGAATGCAGATGCGACGAGTCAGGAAGGGCGGAGGGCAACGATGATCGACTTCGGACCTGCCACGGCAATCCGGCTTGTGGCGCAGGGCTATGCCGCCGTCGGCTTTTTGACGGCGCTGGCGTTTCTGGCGTTCGGGCTGGCGCGGCTCGATCCCGGCGCGCGCGGCGCCTACGGGTTCCGCCCGCTGCTCCTGCCCGGCTTGCTTCTGCTGTGGCCGCTGGTCCTGGTCAGGTGGGCGATCCTGGCCCGCGCCCCGGCGAGGAACGGCCTCGGGCGGCGTTTTAGCGGCACGCACAGGGCGGTGTGGATGGTGCTGGCGGTTGCACTGCCCATAGTGCTGCTGGGGGCGCTGGCGCTACGCCAGAGCGGCCCGCTGGAGGCAGCCCCCGTGCGGTTGTCCGCGCCATGAGCGTCCAATATCGGCCGGTCGGCTGGACGCGGTTCAAGATCGCTTACGATGCCGTCCTGTTGGGCGGCATCGCACTCTACCTGTTGGCGTACATGCGCCTCGGCCCGGCGCTGGCGCCGGTGACGCTGCCGCTCGACGGCCCGACGCTGGCGATGGATGCCTACGGCACCTGCGCCGTCCTGCTGCTGACCCTGGCACTGTGCATCGGCCCGCTCGCCCGCCTCGACCGCCGCTTCCTGCCGCTGCTCTACAACCGTCGCCATCTGGGCGTGATGACGGCGGTGGTGGCCACGGCGCATGCCAACGCCGTGCTCGGCTGGTATTTCGCTTACAGCCCGACCGACCCATACGTGGCGATGCTTGGCGCCGACACCGGCTCCGGTCGCTGGCAGGGTTTTCCGTTCATCCCGTTCGGCCTGTTCTCGCTGCTGGTGCTGTGGGTGCTGGCGGCGACCAGCCACGATTTCTGGCTGAACTTTCTGACTCCGCCGGTTTGGAAGGCCGTGCATCTGGGTATCTACGCCGCGTACGCATCGCTGGTGCTGCATCTGGCGCTCGGCGCTTTGCAGGATGCCCGCAATCCCACGCTGCCCATGATTGCCGCCTTTTCGGTGGCCGCCGTCTGCGGCCTGCACGTT